>CAMDPK010000054.1 GCA_945904015.1 Candidatus Kuenenia stuttgartensis
TTGTCGAGGACCGTCTTGAGCAACTCGGCGGCGGCGGCGAGCTCTTTGTCGGTCGCAGCCTTGGCTGCGGCTTCAGCTCCTTTGGATTGAGCTTCCTTGAGTGCCGGCAGCGCGGCTTCGAGACCGGTAACGGTCGTGTTGACGGTGGTGTGCTCATTGGTCGCGGTGGTCAACACTTGTTTGGTGGCGACGACGGCGGCGGTCGAATCATCAACGGTCTTCTGTGAAGTCACGACCACTTGTTGAGCGGCGGCGAGATCGGCCTTCATCTTGTTGACGGCGGCGAGGGCTTCTTCCGATGTGGCGACGAGCGGGGCGGCGAGAGCCTGTTTCTCGCTGAGCACTCGCAGTTTCGTGGCGAAGTCGATCTCGGCCGTCCAACGAGCGACCTGCTGCTGCGAGGCGGCGAGCTTGGCGTTCGCGGCATCGGCGACGGCCTTCGCGGCGACCGCTTTTTCAGTCATCGTTTTGTCGGCGACAGTCAGATCGGGAACTGTCTTCTTGACCGCTTCGAGCGCGACGTTGCTGTCGGTGATTAGCTTCTCTTGAGCAACGAGCACTTCTTTACCTTTGGTCAGTTCGACAACTTTGTCGGCGACGACTTTCTTGTTGTTGGTCAAAGTCGCGGCTCGGTTGTCGAGCAGCGCTTTGAGCGCGGTGACGGCGGCAGCGATTTCCTTATCTTCGGCGTTCTTAGTGGCTGCCTCGGTCCCCTTCGCGACCGAGTCGGTCAGTACGGGGACGACCGGGTCGAGCGTCGCGACGATTTTCGCGGCGGCATCGTGAGCGGCTTGAGCGGCGGCGATGACTTCTTTGCTCTTCACCGCGGCGGCGGTCGTGTCGGTGACGACCTTCGTCAACTCGGCCATCTTGGTGTTGGCCGTGTTGAGGTCGGTCGTGGCTTTGACGGCGGCGGCTTGAGCGGCTGTGTAACCATCGGTCGTGGCCTTCACTTCAGCGGTCGTGGCTTGCACGGCGGCGTTCGCGGCGGCGAGTCGTTCGTCGAGTGTCGGCGGGTTTGGCGTGAGATCGCCGATTTTCGCGCCGTCGACGGCGTTCCAGACGCGGATCGCTCCGGTCCAGTCTGCTCCGATGACTCGGTTCGTTTCGTTGCAGATCGCGCAGGCTAGAGCGAGGTCACCCATTGCCTCGAAGGCTCGCACGGCGGTTCCGTTTTGATCCCAGATTTTCACGACACGGTCACGACCGGCGGAAATGATGCGGCCGTCGCGAGCGAAATCGACGGAGGAGGCTCCGGCTCCGTGTGCTCCCCAGCCTTTGACGTTGCCGCCGTTTTCCATTTCCCACAAGCGGACAGTCGTGTCTTCGCTGCATGACGCGAGGATGTTGGAATCGAGTCGCCACGAGAATCCTGTGATCATCGCCGTGTGAGCTTTCAGCGTGTGGAACTCGCGGCCGGTCTCGGCCTCCCACACGAACGCTCCGCCGTTGCGGTCGCCCGTCGCCAGCAACACGCTGTCCGGAGCGAATGCCAGTGACGTGACCCAATCGGTGTGCTTCTTCGATTCCCAGAGCTTCGAGCCATCGGCGATCGAGAACACGCGGATCATCTTCGCGGAACCGCCCAGCGCGATCAGCGATTGATCGGGCGAGATGTCCGCCGCGAGAATCGTGTCGAGTTCATCGCCGACCTCGGCGACTCGTTCGCCGGTTTTCACGTTAAAGATGATGACCTTTCCCTGTGCCGAGGCGTGACCGCCTGCCACCATCAGCAGTTGTCCGCTGCGGCTGAACTTGAGCACCTGCGGAATGCCTTCCGGGTACGGCAACACGCCCAACAGTTCGAGCGTCGCGGTGTTGTACAACAGCACTTGCTTCTGTCCCGGCACGGCCGCGAGCGGCGACCACGGATGTACCGCGAGGCTGGTAATCGCCGTCGTCGTGCGTGTTTTAATGACCGGTGCGAGACTCATGCGTTCCGGCATCAGCGGCGGACCTTCCGGCCGCACCGTGGGAGCGGCGGCCAGCTTCAAGTCCATCTTCGGTTTCTTGCTGGCGAGCGCTTTGCTGCCCGTGGTTTCGAGCGCTCCGCCGTCGATCCAGTTCTTGATGACAGCCAGCATCTCGGCTGGCAGTTTCTCAGTGTTGGGCGGCATCTTGGGTTCTTCATCGTGGTTGATAACCTTCCACAAGATGCTCGCACCGGAGTTGCCGGGATCAAAAATCTCGCCCGATCCACCGCCGGTTTTCACGGCCGTGAAGTTCGACAGATCGAGGCCGCCGCTCTTCTTGTCGGTGTTGTGACAGGTCAAGCACTTGGCTCTTAGGATCGGCAGGACGTGATCGATGTATGTGACCTTGGGAGCATCGGCCGCCATTACGGTGGATGCCGAACTCGCCAACAGACCACAGGCCAACCCCGCAACACCGAACCACGAGAAGAATTTCGCTGTCATGACTTGAACTCCCAACAAGTAGGTTGGCTCTCTGAGCCGACCGTTCTGAACTGACCTTTTCGAACCACGGGGTCGGGTCAGAGACCCAACCTACGAAACTCGTCACATTCCAAAAACTCTTCGCCACTTCGTCTATCGGTTTTGACCGGCAGATTTTGCAGGCTTGCCTCGTGAGCTTGCCCGACTGCTCTGCTTGGTTCGATCCGACAAATCGGTGGAAACCAAACGACGCTCATAATCCACAACGACCCACTTCTTTCCCTTCGCCACGACTCGTTGCCCTTCGGCTTCGAGCCGTACTTTCAACGCTTCGACACCGCCGGGAAACTTCGGATTCAATTCACCCCCGGACTTCAATGTTCGCCAGTAGGGCGTGATTCGCTTGCCCCCTTCGGTCTCAGCCTCGTTGGCTGCGTGCGCCGCAATCCACGCGAAAATGCCACAACACATCGGGCAGGCCATCGTGGCGTCGTGCTTCTTGGCGATCGTCGCCTGAATCTCCTTCGTCGTGATGAGCCGTCCCTTCGGGACCGCCTTCATGATCTCGTCCACTTCTCGCGGGGCCGGAATCGCACACGTCCCCTCGCCCCAGCGCTTCGACAACTTACCCTCGATGACCGAGACCTTTGGCAGGTCTTTGTCATCGAGAAGCTTCTCACGCCAAGTCTTGTGAGGCTTCGGCATGGGGATATCGCTCCACGATCAGTGGTTGAACACGAACTCTCGCGAGTTCAACAGTGACCAGAACACGTCTTCGAGGACGGGCTTGGGATCCTTTTCGTTGACGAGGACGCCGTTGAGGGCGGCCAGTTCTTTTTCCGTCGGCTTGCGGGTCAGCGTGCGGAGGTACATTTCTTCGATGATCTGCGGTGGGGTCTTGCCTTCTTTCAGGCGGAGATCGATCAAGCCTCCTTGTTGAATCTTGGCGTTGACCGTGTCGCCGTTGAGCAGATGCAGGGCTTGCGACAGGTTCGGCTCCATTTTCACTTCGCACGAGCAAACGCTGTCGCGAGTCGCGCGGCCGAAGGTTGTCAGGAAGTAGGTCGACGTGTTGCCGTCAGCAATCTGGACGGCTCGCGAGCCGAGCGGCAGACCGCCGAACTTGTCTTTGGTTTGAGTCGTCAGCGTGATGCAATCCAGCAACACTTCCGAGCGGATGCGGCGGAGCGTCGCGTGCGAGAAGTTGCGGTCGTCCAGCGCGTTCGTCTCGTTGGTCTTGGTCGAGAGCTGATAGATGCGGCTGGTGCAGATATCGCGGACCAGCTTCTTGAAGTCGTAGTTGTACTCGGTGAATTTCTTGCCGAGTTCGTCGATCAGCTCGGCGTTCGACGGCGGGTTGCTGACACGGACGTCATCGACTTGGTCGATGATGCCTTGGCCGAAGAAGTGCGACCAGACGATGTTTGCCAGGTTCTTGGCGAAGTACGGGTTTTCTTTCGAGGCCAGCCAATTGGCCATGACTTCGCGACGGTCCTTGCCTGCGACATCGGGCACCTCGGCACCGAGGAACTTCGGTTTCATCTGCCGACCACCGACCGGATGAGCGACTTCGCCGCCGCCGGCGTTGAAGATGATGATCTCGCGCGGGTCTTCGCCCTGCTTGCGGCCGACCTGCGAGAAGAACGCGGCGAAGCTGTAGTAATCATCCATCGTCCAACGATCGAACGGATGATTGTGACACTGAGCACATTGAAGCCGCATCCCCATGAAAACCTGAGCGACGTTTTCGGAGGTCTTCAGCGTGTCCCGTTCGATCTGGTAATAGTTGGTCGCGGCGTTCGCGAACGTGCCACCCTTGGCCGAGAGCAGCTCACGAACCATCTGGTCCATCGGCATGTTCTTGGCGACGCGTTCTTGCAGCCATTCGTAGTAGCGAAGCATTGGCTTCGTCGTGATCTGCTGGTTCGTGCGGATTTGAAGTAGCTCGGCCCACTTCATCACCCACATCTCGACGAACTCTTTGCGGCCGAGCAGTTCATCGACGAGCGCGTCCCGCTTTTTCGGGTCGGCGTTGGACATGAACTTGGTGTACTCCTCAACGGCCGGCAACACGCCGACGATGTCGAGGTACGCTCGACGGACGAATTCCTCGTCGGTGCAAAGTTCGCTCGGGTTGATCCGCAGTCGCTTGAGCTTCTCGTTGACGAGGTGATCGACGTAGTTGTTCTCCGGCAATGTCGGAGCGTTGTACTGGAAGCCCTTGGGCAGTGTGATGAAGTGCGAACCGACGGTGTGTGTCTCAAAGCGAGCCATCAAGAACGCCTCGCCGCGCTTACCGGCCGTGACGAGACCTTGCTGCGAGACACCCGCCGACGTGTCGTTGTTCGTCATGAAGAACGCCAGCGAGGTGACGTCGCGATCGGTGCCGTCTGAATACTTCGCTCGGACGGTGATCTGCTGCGTTGAGCCTTCGCCGTCGAGCACCGCACTGGGCGGATAAAGCTCGACCGCCAGAACTTTCGGAACTTCTCCCACATCGTTCGGAGCGCCCGCTTCCAACCAACGGATCGTCGTTTGATTCAGTTCGCTGGCGTCGTCGTACCGTTTGCCGCCGGTGTGAGGCACGACACCGGTGTTCTTCTCGACCAGCAAACTTTCCGCAGGCAACGCCAGATTGATGCGGCGACCGCTCATCTCGCGCGTCAGACGATAGTGGTCTCCGTCCGGATCGAAGCCGAACAGCGAAAGACGAAAGCCGTCCTTACCGCGAGCCGCTCCATGACACGACCCGGTGTTGCAGCCGGCCTTCATGAAGACGGGCATGACATCCAGCTTGAATGAGATCGGCCGATCTGCTGTCGCTTGCGCGACCTCAACTGGAATGACCACCGACTTCCCGCCGAAGTCCACTTTCAGTTCGGTCTTGCCGTCCGCGACCGGGTACATCGTGTGATTCTCAAACTTCACGAACGCCGGATTGGCGAACGCGAATGTCGCCGCCTTGGTGACGTCGCGAGTGATTCCATCCGCATAAGTCGCTTGCACGACGATCGACTGCCGATCACGAATCGTGTTGATCTGAGCGTTCGGCGGATAGACGGCGATTGAAACCGGCACCGGCTCTTGAGCGTTGGCACTCGATGCCACCAAGCCACCGGCAAAAAGAATCACTGCCAACCCTGACAATGTTTTACGAAATCGCATCTCGTCACTCCTCGATTGAGAGGTTGTTCTGCAAATTGTTTGGAACGTGAATTGTCGCTGATCAACACTCATTTGAATGAGCGACGCTTCGTGTTCTCTATTTTCCGACTTTGGCTTTGGCGTCTTCGCGGAGTTGTTCCAATCGGCTGAGTCGCTTAGGTGGCGCGGCGGCGACCGGCATTGGCGCAGGAGCGGCGGCGGCAACAACAGGGACTGGCATTGGGGCCGGCGTATTGGGCTTCGGCGGCAGCGGTACGTCGATGCGAAGTTCGGCTCCGCCAACGTTGTGAGTCACTGGTTCGCCGTTGGCTGTGATCGTCACGACGCCGAAGATACCGTGCTTGCCGGCGGGACTGTCCTTCTCGGTCGTGACCTTGAAGACCAGTTCTTTCGTGTCTTTCGTGAATTGCAACGGCTGCGAGAGAACTTTGTTGGGCAACGCGAGCAGTTGAACGTTGGCGTTCCCTTCGAATGGTGTCGCCACTTCGACCTTGCAGACGACTTCGGTCGGCAAGCCTTGTTCGACGGCAGCGCGTTGCATCGCAAAAGTGACCCACGGAGCGGTGATCTCCAGGTTGCCGAGTTGCGTGGAAGAGAACGCGGCTCCGCCGATCTCGGCGTAGCCGAGCACAAAGACTCGCCACTTGCCGATCTGCGCGTTGCCTGCGGCGTTAATCGGGTACAGCGCCTCGTTCTGCCCTTCGGGGATCGTCACGGATGGCGCGGCACCGATTCCCGGAGGAGCGAACGGGAAGATCAAATTGATCGGGGCCTTGAAGCCTTCTTTGCGAGTCACCACGACCTTCAATTGCATCGAGCCGTTTTGAGCCAGTGGAACTTTCGGCTCGACGAGGTCGATTTTGAACGGCAGTTCGTCAACGACCGCAACAGCCAACCGATCGACGTCGCGCCACGAGTACATCGACTGGCCGGGAGCTGCGATGATGAACTCGGCCCGGTTGAAGAACCCTCCGCGAATCGCCGGGTTGTCGGCGTGACGTCCGATGAAGTCGACCAGCGCGCCGTTGATCGGTGCGTCGGCTGCGGCTTCGAAGACGACGGGCATTGATGCTAGGTTTTCGGCCATTGGCTCGGCGATCATCGTGATGCCGGCGGGCATGCCTTGGGGTTCGAGCAGCAGCTTGCCGCCGAAGTTGGCTCGGCTGGCGTTGATGATCGTGCCGAAGCGGTTTCCTTTCGCGATGTAAACTTGGCGGCGGTATTGGCCGTAGCGCTCGACTTGAGGGATGCTCAGTTGCAGTGACGGCACGACGCCGGTGAATTCGACGCGATAAACAAAACCCGGTCCTCCACGTTGCAGGTGATCGGTGACGCTCAGCAGGTATTCGCCGTCGGCCGGGATCGTCGCTCGGAAGTAGCTGTCCGGTCCGCGCGAGTCATCGTTGCCGACGATGCCGGCCCCTTGAGCGTTGTACAACGTCATCACCGGGTCGATCGCCGAGCGGATGCGGCGGCCATAGCATTCGACCTCGAAGACTTGGCCTTGCTTCGCGGTGAACTTGAAGAAGTCGATGTCACCCGGTTCCTGCAAGATGCCGTTGAATGCGTTCGGCAGAGTTGCGGGGGTTGCCAGAGCGACAGTGTTGTTCGGTTCGACTTCCAACGAGTTGCCATGCTCGAACAGGCGGAACGGATTCGGTGATGGGGCGATCTCGCTGCCGGCTGTCGCGAACAAGCCGGTGAATTCATTGCTGGCGGCCGTCGGCAATTTGAACTTCTGAACGAACTCACCCGCTGGATCGCCGAGGAATTTTGGCTCAACTTCTTCGCCAAGCTTTCCGCCGGCCGGATAGACCGCCAACGGTCGCGGGAACGTGCCGACATGCAGCCGATAAGTGCTGCCTCCACCGTAGGCGGTTTCACGGATTTGGACGACGTACTTTCCGTCTTCCGGCGCGACGATCGAGGCGACTGCATCCTGGCCAACCAGCGGTGTGTCGTCAGCGGCCGAAAGCTCAAACCGCTTCATGTCGAGAATGGCCACATACGGATCAAAAAACGCCGAACCGAGACGCAGTGCCTCGACCTCGGCACAGATGCGTTGTCCCTTCTTGGCCTCGACGATGTAGTAATCGACGTCCTCGCCACCGATGGTGCCGACGACCGTCTGATTGAGCGTGATCGGCTGCGTCTGGTCGAAGAAGTTATTCGGCTCCTTCTCGTCCACCTGCGGCAGAGCACCGATGTAGAACGTGCGATAATCGGAGATGCCGGTTTTCGTCCGCACCTGAGCGACGTGCTCGCCGAGTCGGCAATCGGCTGCGATCTTGACCGTCGCTTTGCACTGGTTGGCGTCGATGGTTTCGACCTTCACGACCTCAAAGCCGGGGGAGTAGAAGAGGATCTGCTCGCCGTCGCCGAGCGTTGAGCCACTGAAAGTCAGCACTGCTTCGGTGCCGCGCTGCACGCCGCGCGGATTGATGATGCTCAGCCGAGGCGATGCCGCAAAAGCGGACGTCGCACAAACTACGATCAGGAGTGATGCCAGAAGTCTTCGGAACATGAGTCGAACTCCGGGAGACGGTGAAGAGGCAGCGGGCAAGGGATGTGACAACGGCTTTCGGCTATCTGCTTTCGGCTGACGCCCGGAGGGGCCGATCGCCGAGAGCCGACGGCCGAAAGCCGTTATCTCAACTTGAGGTTTCCAACAACTAGGCGAGCAGTTCCTTTCGGACCTTGCCGCCGTCACAGATTTCAATCGGGCGGTCACCGGGGGCCATCAGTTCTTTGTCGGCGTTGATGCCCAGGCAGTGGTAAATCGTGGTCGCCCAGTCTTCGACATTTAGGGCGTCATCTTCCGGTTCGCTCGCGGTCGAGTTTGACGAGCCATAAACGAGACCGCCCTTCATGCCGCCGCCGGCGAAGACGACGCTGAAGACTTTCGGCCAGTGATCGCGGCCAGCGGTCGCGTTGATCTTCGGCGTGCGGCCGAATTCCGAGGCGATGCAGACCAGCGTGTCCTTCAGCAAGCCACGGCCGTCGAGGTCGCGAATGAGCTGAGCGTAGGCCTGATCGAATGCCGGCAACTGGCTGCGGATGCTGCCGTTGATGTTGTCGTGCATGTCCCAACCACCGTAGGTCAGCGTCACGAGCCGCACACCCGACTCGACCAATCGACGAGCCATCAGCATGCGCTGGCCGGCAGTGTTGCGGCCGTAAGCGTCGCGAATCGGAGACGGCTCGGCGTCGATGTTGAACGCTTCGCGAGCATCGACCGACGATACGAGTCCGTAGGCTCGTTGATAGAACGTATCGACCGCGTCGAGCGAGTCCGACTTTTCCTTCGTCTTGAAGTGATCGTTGACCGTGTCGAGGATCGTGCGTCGCCGAGCGAATCGGCCGTCATCGACACCGCCCGGCAGTTTCAGGTCGCGGACGGTGAACCCAGCCGCAGCCGGATCGGAACCGAGGCTGAACGGAGCGAACGACGAACTGAGGTAGCCGGTGCCGGCGAACTCATTCGGCTGGCCGGGAATGCAGACGTACGGCGGCAGATTTTTGCGTGGGCCGAACTCGTGCGAGACGACGCTGCCCATGCTCGGAAACTGCAAGGCCGGGCTGGGCCGATAGCCGGTGAACATGTTGTGCGTGCCGCGCTCGTGGGCCGCTTCGCCGTGCGTCATCGAGCGGCAAATCGCCAGCTTGTTCGCGACCTGAGCGGTCTGCGGCATCATCTCGTTGATGAACACTCCGGGGACATTCGTCTGGATCGAGTTCATCGGGCCGCGATATTCAATCGGGGCAAATGGCTTCGGATCCCAGGTTTCCTGATGAGCCGCTCCGCCAGGCAGGTAAATGAAGATGACGGACTTTGCAGTCCCTTCCTTGCTCTCGTATTTCTTGATGTCAGCCTTCGCTTTGAGAGCGAAATAGTCGGACAGCGTGAGGCCGATGCCGCCACAAAATCCCACATGCAGAAAGTCACGACGTGACGGGCGCATTCCCATGAACGGAACTCCTTAGTTTGTTGGCCGAGCGGTCTGCTGGGCCGAAACGGGAAGGTAGGTCTTCAAAAGGAAACATGCCGGACGAGCATCCGGCGGGTTCGGTTGTCACTGTTGGACGAGGCAGGCTGTCGAGGCGAAACACTCTGGCGGGAACTTCTGGTATCCGCCGAACGTATCGGCAGCCACCCATAGGTCGGACGGTAGTGGAACGGCTGGACCCCCAATATGTCAACGGGGAGCCGAAAAACTTTACCACATCAGATGCAGGAAGTCGGCCCGGTTTCCGGTCCTCCGGCGGTTCAGCGTTCCTGTTGAGCATCCGGAACGGTCGGTAGGATGCCCCGCGTTCCCGTTTGACAAGCCCGACGCGCTAGCACTGGTGCGAGCCAGCCCTCGTTTCGGGAAGGTTTGAAGTCGAACTGATGCGAGCGACTCCATGATCTTCGTGCTCGATAACTACGATTCCTTCACCTACAACCTTGTGCAGCGGTTTGGGGAGATCGACCAGTCGCTGCAGATCGAAGTGGCTCGGAACGACCAAATCACAATCGAGCAGATCGAGCAGCTCCAGCCGGATCGCATCATTGTCTCGCCCGGGCCGTGTACCCCAGCGGAGGCGGGGATCTCACGCGAGGTGATTCGGCACTTCGCTCCCAAAGTGCCGGTGCTGGGAGTTTGCTTGGGGCATCAAAGTTTGGGCGATGTGTTTGGCGGGCAAGTTCTGCGAGCTCGACGGCCCATGCACGGTAAGACCTCGATGATCCATCACAACAATCGCGGTGTGTTTGCCGGGCTGCCGAATCCGTTCGAGGCGACTCGCTATCACAGTTTGATCGTGCCGGAAGAAACTCTGCCGCCCGAACTCGAAGTGACTGCCTGGGCCGATCCCGAATCGCCGGACCTGCCGCGTGAGGTCATGGGCTTGCGGCATCGGCAGTACGAGACGCATGGCGTGCAGTTTCATCCGGAGAGCTATTTGACCGGCGCGCATGGCATCCAATTGCTGAAGAATTTTTTGGCGCTGACAGGCGCGTGACGTTGGCTCGCTCTCACAGCATCGAAGGCGGACATGGACACGCTGCGGACCTTTTTGATCGGCGCGTTGGTGGGTGCTCCACTGGTGGCTTGGGGGCTGAGTTGGCTGGAGCCTTGGTTGTCTCGCCGAGCAATGCAAACCTGCATTAGTGTCGCAGCTCTCCTCTCGCTGTTGAGCGTCTGGGGTCTCCTCTTGGCCACTCCTGAGGGTCAGGCGGTCCCGTGGCCAATCCTTTCATGGCTGCGGATGCCCGGATTCGAAGTGACGATCGGAATGTGGTTGGTTGGTCTCATGGCGATGCAGGTGACGCTCACTGCCATCGTTTTGCTGGTGTTGTTGTCGGCATGGCCTCGAAACGCTTCTTTTCGCTGGTTGATGCTGGCTTGGTTTGGCGTCACGTTGGCCAGTGTCGCGGGAAACTTGGGCCAACTGTTTTTGGGGTGGTCCTTGTCGGCTTGGGCAAGTTCGGAGTTGGCGCGTCAACCTGATCCGGCGTCTGGGAAAAGTCACGTGTTCCGGCCGGTGTGGTTGGTGCAGCGAGTTTCCGAGATCGCATTGTTGGCAGGCATCGGATTGGTGTGGATGCAATTTGATGGCACGTTGGAGTTCTTGGCATGGACACCGGGGGCAATTGGTGCGTTGCGACCGGAACTGATCGAGAGCATCGCACTGTGCGTGTTGATTGGAGTCATTGGACGCTGTGCCCAGTTGCCGCTGACCGTTTGGCTAGAGACGGAATCGGGGTTCGCGGCGCGGGCGGGACATTCGATGGCGAAATTGTCTGACGAGTTGGTCGGAGTTTGGAATGTGCCCAACCAGCATCAGGTTGCCGAACGATTGAAAGCCGATCCTCGAAACCGCTGGCATGAAGCGGCTGGTGACTCGACGCCGGCCGCGGTTCTCGCTTGGTGGTTGAGCGCGGCGTTCCTGCCGGTTGGTATCGGGTTGCAGTTGCGATTCGAACCGCTGTTCGCGTTCGCGCCGCACACACGCTTGCTGATGGTGGCGGTCGGCGCATTCACGCTGCTGATGTGCTCGGCGAATGCGGCTGCTCAAAACAATTGGCCGCGAGTCCTTTGCCAAATCGCGGTCGGACAGTGCGGGCTGGTCCTTGTTGCTCTGGGCTTGGAACAGGTCGACGTCGAGAAGCTCACGCTCCTGTTTTATTGGCAAAGCGTCATGATTGGCGTGTTGTTGGTGGCGACGCGGACGGAGGACAGCCGTTCGTCCGGACGTGTGAGATTTTCCGGGGCGGTACTACTCGCGGTCCTGTGTTTTGCGTCGGGACTATGGGGTCGGCATTTGGTGATGAACATGGTGTTGTGGCAACAAAGCGAGGCCAACTTGAGCCGAGCAGAGGCGATCGCGGGTGAATCCGCGAGCTTGGTCTTCGGTTCGACGGAATCGCGTGTGTGGACGCTCGTGGTTGGTTTGGTTTGTGTGGCAGAACTCTTGACGAGCTTTGCCCTGCTGCGGGCTTGGTTCAGCGATCGGCGGCATCGGACCATGCAAAAAACCGCAGCTCAACCGATTGCCTGGAGACTCTGGATGACGGTTGGGGGACTGATCATCGGAGGACTGTTCGGATTTCAAAGTTCGCATTTGCAGCTCGAAAACGTCAGTCCGTTATTGCCGCTGTCGGCCATCGGAATGGTCTTGGCGTGGTGGATGTACTCGAAGCCGTCGGCGTTGCCTGAAAAGGTTTCGGCGGCGATGGGGCCGTTTGCTCGGCTGAGCCGGAATCGGTTTTATTGGGACGATCTCTATTTTTTGTTGATCGTGCATCCGGCGAAGGTGTCCGGAGAATGGCTGAGATGGTTCGACGAGCGAGTCCTGGGCAGCGGTGCTCGCGACTTGCGAAGCCGCCTGTTGAGATCGCTTGGGGAATCGGCGGAGCCGTTGGTGGCAGGGTCCGCGATGATCGGAGCGTTGACGACGTTGAGTTCGGTGGCCGTGTTGGCCTGGATGTTGCTGTGGCTGAGGTCGTGATCGGGGAGAGTTCGCCGATGTGGGACACGCTGGTCCGACCAATTCACGATCACCTGCCGCTGTGGCTGCTGCTGTGGCCGATGCTCGGAGCGGTGATCGTCGGTGTCGCGAGGCAAGTGGGCGCAGAAGCCGTTCGGCGGACGATGCAGGTGAACTTGTGCTTGTCGGTCGCACTCAGCGTCTGGTTGGTCGTCGCGTATGAGCCGCTGAAGCCGGTCGATTCGGCAGAACAGGCGGCACTCCTCGGTCCCATCGAGCGGTTTCAGTTTCGAGACAGCTTCGAATGGGTCGGCGAGACGAAGACCGCACTGCTCGAACGGACGCGACGCAACGGTGATCGGCAAGTCGTCGAGGTTCCGATTCGTTGGGGACCGGACATTCGCTGCGAAGTGGGCGTGGATGGCATCAGCATCTGGTTCGTCGCGCTGAGTGTGTTGCTGGTCGCAATTGCCGCGAGTGGGGAGTGGAGAGTGGGGAGTGGGGAGCCAAATCTTCCGGACTCCGCACTCCGCACTCCGCACTCCCCACTTCCCTGGCTCTGGCTGCAAGCGAGTTTGGTGGGGACATTCGTGGCTCTCGACGTGGTGCTGATCGTGGTGTGTTGGATGAGCACGTTGCTGGCGGTCGCTTGGCTAATGGGACAGGCCGGCGATTCCCAGCGGCATGATGTGACGCCGCGGTTGCTCAAGCGGGGCTGGTGGGGAGGCTGGTTGGTCTTGCTGGGCTTGGGTGGTTTGGTTTTGGCGTTCGGATGGCTGAGACCGTTTCCGAATCGAGTGGAGACTCCGTTGGTCTTCTCGATCCCAGAATTGATGGCGGGAATCCGGCAAAGCTCGATGTCCGGCGAGAGTGCTCTGCTTTGGGCATCGGTCAACAACTGGTTGTTCTGGTTGCTGGTGGTGGGCTTCACGGGGCCGCTGTGGTTGGCTCCGTTTCATCGCGGTTTTGTGGAGGCGTTCGCGTCCGCGCCGCGCGGTTTGGCGATTGTGTTGGCTGGAGTCTTGCTGAAGGTCGGCGTGTACGGCTGGCTGCGATTCATTCTGCCGTTATTCCCGGAGTTGGTGCGACAGCACGGAGATGGTTTCACGACACTGCTGGGGTTGAGCAGTCTGTTCGCGGCAGTGCTGGCGTTCGGAGTGAGCGACTGGCGACGACGTATCGCATTGGCAACGTGCAGTTCAATCAGCTTGAGTTTGTTGGGGATGACGACGCTGACTCTCGAAGGATTGACGGGCGGTGTGCTGCGATTGCTCAGTCACGGTCTGACGGCCGGATTGCTGATGTGGCTGCTGCCAAGTAGGAGTGGCGAGTGGTTAGTGGCGAGTGGCGAGCAAGACAAAAGCAACGCAACGCCCGTGTTTTCCAACTCGCCACTCGCCACTCACCACTCTCCACTCATCTCTGCTCGCTGGCGCGTCGGGCTGATGCGGTTCGCGCTCTTTGCTTGGATCGGTCTTCCGGGGTTGGGTGGCTTCGTGGCGGAATTCGTCACGCCGTTTGGGTTGTTTCAACACGACTTCAATGCGGCGGCATTGAGCCTCGCGACCAGTGGCGTGATCGCATGGATGTGGGTGCGAGCGGAACGTGATTCTCCCGATTGGTCACATGCAGGCTGGTCCCCGCGCGACACGTTCGTCGCTGCCGTGCTGGTCACGCTGAACATCGGGTTGGGAGTCGCGCCGCAGTTCGTGGTGGATCGCGTGCAGCCGAGTTTGTTGTCGCTGTTGCCGATGGATCGTGAGATCTCGGCAACGTCTTCGGGAACGCCTCCCGTCGCGGAGGTGCGCTGACGTGGAGACCTGGCATGATCTGTGGAATCCGGCAGCGATCTTCGCGGTGTCGGGAACGATCGGTATGGCCGCGTCTTCGTGGCCTGCCGCGCGGCGCTGGATTGCGCCGTGGTGTTTGCTGGCGCTGTCGCTCGCCCTGTGGAGCTGGTCCGATGCGGCGGCCGATGACCTCTCGCGCGGGACAAACACGGTCTCTATCGTTTGGGCTGCACTGTTGATTGCGCTGCAATCGCCTTCTCGATTGGGAACACTCTCGCGGCTGGATTTGCCTTTGCAGTTCGTGTTGTTGGCGGGTCTGTGTTTGATGGCTCAGGCGGGGGATGTCGTGACGTTGTTTCTGGGGCTGCAACTGATTTCTGTCGGCACTCGCGTGCTGACGTCGCCGGAACGCGCGAGCGGGCGGCCGATCTTCGATGGTCACTCTCCGTTGCCGTGGTTGCTGTTGCTCGGCTTCGTGTTGCTGATGGCGGTGACGGGATCGACTCGGATCGAAACGATCTCCGAGGCGTTGCGGACGAGCTATGTGCATCAGGATTCGGCGAGTTTCAAAATCGCGGGCGGCGGCTCGCGCGTGTTGACGCTGTCGGCGATCCTGATCGGGACTGCGTTGGCCGGTTACGCGGTGTGTGTGCCGTTTCATTTTCCGTTCGTGGTTCCGCCTTCAGGTGGTCGCGATGAAATCCTCCGCCTGAAGGCGGAACGACGAACGGATGCGACCTCGCTGTTGCTGCCACGTGCGGCTGTGTTGATCGCGTGGGCGAAGCTATGGCCGGCGACGATCATCGCTTCGGAATCGTCGGCGCAGTTGTTGGTCGGCGTACTGGCGGCGGTCACGAGCGTTGTGCCGCTGCTGCAAGCGCGCGTCGAGCGGAGCCTCATCCGGCAGTGGTGGCTGTTGGCGGTTGCTCAGGGAGGCTGGCTGCTTTTGGCCGTCATGGTGTGGTCATTCGGGAAGAAGGTGCCGGGAGAAAGCGCGGCGCGGCTAATCGTCGAATGGAACTTGCCGTCGGCGATTCAGGCGGCGTGGCTGCTGTTGTTGATGGACGGCGTTGCACTGATTGGTCTGATCGGAGTGCTGACGTATTTGCGCCGGCGCGAGCGGCCGGTCGATTTCGTGGACGACCTGCGCGGGCTGCTGCATTCGGAGCCGATCGCCGCAGTGTGTGCGTGCGTCTGCTTGCTGAGCCTGTCGGGGCTGCCTCTGCTGGCCGGATTTTGGAGCCGGCTGTTCATTGCGTTGCAGGCGATGAACGTGCGCGGCGAGTGGGGGCCACCGCATCTGTTGATTCCGCAAGACGGGCTGCTGCTGCTGACGGCGTTCATGGGGCTGAGCACCGTTTGGTCGTCCTCGATTGCGATGCAGTCGGTCTGGACGATGCTGTTCGGCTTGCCGGTGGGCCAGCCTCGTCCGAGCGGGTCTGTCTCGTCGTTGTTTTCGGCGGTGCTGGCCAGCGTTGTCTTAATTGGCTGCGGAGTTTTGCCCGGTCCTCTGCTGAGCTGGCTGTGCGCCCCGCGCGTTGAGCAACACACTCGACAGCAGCCTCAGACAGCACCGGCGGTCGGCGACCAAGGAGGTACGCGATGACGTCCATCAATCGGGAGGGCGAGGCTCCCGCCGAGCCGAGGCCGCGAGCATGTTCGCATTCCATCGTCCGCGCGAATCGGTTGCGTTGCACGTTTCGACTTGGCGGGAGCCTCGCCCTCCCATTCGTCGTCTGTTGCTGGATATCAGGCGTGATTGCGGGCGACATTCGCGTCACGGTCTTTGATGCCGACAGCCGCGAGACGAGTGGTTCACTGCAAGCGATCAACCACGAATCGTTGAGCGTCGCTGGCCAGCCACCGGCAAAATGGAAATGGTCGGACGTCGTGTGGTTGCGATTCGTGGGGCACGTTTTCAACGTGCCCGCGTTGAATGTGGATACGGCCAAAAATGGGCACGTTGAAAACGTGCCCCACGAGCCGCGCGGCTCGGCGATCTGGTTGGCCAACGGAGATCGGTTGGTCGCGCGGGCGACAGGCATCGAAGACGAGCAGCTTCGTGCGGTGTGGCGGCAGTTTCCGGAATGGCCGGAGTTCGCGTTACCATTGGAAGCGGTGTGCGGCTTGTCACTGTCGCTGCCGCAAGCTCGCGAACGGCGAGATGAAATCGCTGCGTGGTTGTTCGACCGCAAGGCCGCTCGCGACGAACTGCGGTTGCTCAATGGCGACGTGCTGTCCGGTGAGGTCACCGGTTGGCGCGAAGGGACGATCACACTGAAGTCCGGTGGTGCAGAAATCAGGCTGCCCAACTCAGACGTGCGCGACATCGGATTTAATCCCGAATTGCTGGCGCTGCCGGAGCCGAAAGAACTCTGTTGGCTCGTGTCGCTGCGAGACGGCTCGCGACTCACGCTGCTGGTCTCGAAGAGTCGCTTCGACGGCGAGTCTCTCAAGGCCGCGCATGTGTCGGGAGTCTCTTGGGACATTCCGCTCGCGGCGATCTTTGAGCTGCGGGTGCTGCGCGGACGAGCGGTCTTCCTTTCCGATATGACGCCGCTGGAAGCGAAGCACACGCCGTTCTTGCCTGATTCGCGCGAGTGGCCGATGCAGCGCGACCGTTCCGTGGCAGGATTGCCTCTGCGGCTGATCGGACGCGAGTTCCCGAAGGGCTTGGGGATGCACAGCCGCTCGACGGTCACCTTCGAATTGGCGGGGAAATATCGAAAGTTTCACGCAGTCGTCGGCCTGGACGACACAACGGTCGGTGAAGGGACGGCGGTGTGCGCCGTTGAGGTCGATGGCCGCCGCGTGTTCGAGCCACCAGCGTTGACTCGTCCCAAGGGGCCGGCACGGCTCCCGATCATCGACGTGTCCGGAGCCAAGCGGCTGACGTTGACGGTCGATTTCGGAGAACTCGGCGACTCGCAGGATCACGTCAATTGGGGCGACGCCGTGTTGCTGCGATGATTCGAAAAATGAAAATGGACACCACGATGACTTTGTTTTGCCGCCGACTGCGATTGGAAATTGACTTGCAGCGATGTGACATCGCCGAGCCAGTTTTGTCGGCCGGGTATCGTTGGATGGAGTGGTCTCCGGAGTTGCTCAACCGCCACGCGGCGGTGAAGTACCGCTGTTTCGAAACGGAAAAAGACGGCCAAGTCTTTCCATCGCTCCGCAGTGCCGAGGGGTGTCAGCGGTTGATGGATTACATCGCGACGAATCCGCTGTTCGTGCCAAATGCGACGTGGTTGTTGGTCTGCGACGAATCCGCTGCAGGTGTCCCGACTGATTGCGGCACGATTCAGGGACTCGCGTCGGTTCCGGAATCGGGAGCGATTCAAAACGTCGGCATCGTGCCGGAGCATCGCGGCCGCGGCTTGGGACGGGCACTCGTGCAAGCCGCGCTGTGCGGCTTTCGCACGAGCGGCCTGACACACATCTCGCTGGAAGTGACGGCCGCCAACTTGCCGGCCGTGAAGCTGTATCAGTCGCTCGGTTTTCTGGTGACGAAGACGCTGTATCGGTCAGTCGATGATTGAGGCTCAACAAAAGCAAAAGCCACGGTATTTTTCTGCCGTGGCTTTCGTAGTTGGTGCGTGAGGTTCGCTCGTCTCAGTTGTTGGAATCGAGTTCGATCGTCACGCGTCCGGGACGATGATCGAGCTCATATTCATAGCGGTACGTTTTGACGCGCCGTCCATTGGACTCGCTAAAAGTCACCTTCGGCTCGGACTCCAGCCGCCTGATCTCAAGGGGATTGGACTCGCGACGATTGGACTGACACGCGGACTCTTCGCGAATGACTCGGGGCGAAGAGACCACCGAGCGATAAACTCGCACCGGCTGTGAATCCAGAACTTCGTCCGAATAGACCACCGGTTGAGCGGACTCCACGGTTCGGTACGTCACAGTCGGCTGATAGATGACTCTGGGTTGGGTCGCCACGAAGGATCGAGACGACACGACTCGCGAGGACATGACCGGCTGCGAAGCCACGACGGTTTGAGACGAATCGAACGGCTCGTCAAAAGTGGTCTCAGGCAAATACCTGTTTTCAACATACACCGCCGGAGCGGATCGCCGGTTGTTCCAAGATTGCGACTGGGAAGAGTTGGAACCAAAGGACGAATAGCCGGAGCCAAAGGAAGAATAGCCCGAACCAAAGGACGAATAGCCAGAGCCAAAAGACGAATAACCGGAGCCGTAGGAATAGTTCCCTCCGACAATCGTCCGAGTTCGCACCACGGATTGTGAGACCGGCACCGAGCGGAAACTCGACGACTGTGTGTAGTACGTCTGGGCCTGAGCCGATGCCGCGACGCACAGAAACAGGCCTCCCATCAATCCGGCACCAAGTCGTTTTCGAATGCGTTGCATGACACTCTCCCTTGCGAAAGTCACTGAATCTGGAAATGGCAACGCGCGTCAGTCCGTTCCACCAGGCCGCGCAAGTCCTTGAACGAGGACCGTGGCCGACTATACTCCGGCCGATTGCTGTCGTCGAGTATTTGAGTTCCCCGCGCGGCCCGTTGGATCGTCGCATGTCCCAGCCTAGCGGCTCTGCTTTGCCATCGACTCCGCCACCGAACCAGGTTTCGGCGACGAGGATCTTTCTGCGCGGATTGGCGATCTCGCTGCCGCCGATCCTGACGCTGCTGATCCTGTTTTGGATTCTGCATGGCATCAACGATTTCATCGTGCAACCGATCAGTTGGGCGGTGCGGTCCTGCATCGCGCAGGCGGTCGAGAAATCTCGGCCACTGGAAGGATTGGTCGCTCCCGACGGATTGCCAGGGCTGATGTTCAAAGAGCGCAGCTATCGTTTGCTTCCAGAAGATCGCACAATTTTGCTGGAGCGTTTGGCACAAGCGAACGAGTCAACGCAAGAAGATGTCACCGACGAAGTTCGTCGGCGGTTGGAAGATTTGGCGTTCGTGCCGCTCGACAAGCGAGCGGTTCCGTACGCCGATTACCGCGATGCTGTCAAAAGCCTGGGTTCCGTCACGAAGCCTTTGGATGTCATCGGCGTGTACCGTGAACTGGCCGCGACGCGATATTTTCAGAGCCTGTTTCACTTGAGCGCAGTGGCGATCTTGATCTCGATTGTGATGGTCTACTCGATTGGCCGGTTCGTGACTCATCGCCTCGGCGCGTGGTTCGTGATGCGAGTTGGCTCGTTTGTCACCGGAGTGCCGTTGGTTGGAGCCATTTACATCGCGGTGAGGCATGTCACAGACTTTTTCCTCGCCGAAAAAGATCCGAAGTTCCGCCGCGTGGTGGCGGTCGAGTACCCGCGCCCCGGCATTTGGTCGCTGGCATTCGTGACGGGAACTGGCATGTCCGAATGCGTGAAAGCTGCCGGTGAACCGCTGGTCAACGTGTTGATCCCCAGTGCTCCGATTCCATTCGCTGGGTACACGATGAATGTCAAACGGAGCGAACTGCTGGACCTCGACATGTCGCTGGATCAGGCTATTCAGTACGTCATGTCGTGTGGCGTGATTGTGCCAACACCAACACCGCCGCCGATGAATGCCAAGAACGGAATCACCGAGCCTCCCGCGCTGCCCGGCCAATCGACTCAGCCCGCGTTCTAAATCCGAGGGTTCAAGGATGATGCTCTGCGAACGATCGAGGATGGCGCTTCCACTTTTGGCCGCGAGTGTTTTGGGTTGCGGCTCTCCGGTCGTCGATCCGGGTCGTGCAACGAATTTCGCGCTGCCACCGATTCAGCAACCGGCGAATCCGTCCGGACTGCCGACACTGGAATCACCAGAGATCCAGCAAGTCCCGGCCGAGTCGGTGCTCAACTTGCCAAACGACTCGAATTCGGCGACGTATCACACGGTTCAAGCCGGCGAGACGCTGACCAACATTGCCAAGCGATATGGCGTCAGCACGGAGAAACTTCGCTCGGCCAACGGCTTGGATGCGTCGGCCAAGCTCCAGTCGCACCAGTTGCTTTTTATCCCCAAGTAGGAGCAGGCGGCTTGCCTGTGCCGACGAGGAAATCGACCGTGTCGCACGAAACGTTGTGGGCTCCGTGGCGGCTGAATTACATCGTCAACGCGCTGGACAAGGATGTGGCCGATGCACCGAAAGAGGGCTGTTTCTTTTGCCGCTACCGCGAGGACACTCATGACGCGGAGAATTACGTCGTCGATCGCTCCGAGCATTCGCTGATCGTGCTCAACCGCTTTCCGTACAACAACGGGCACCTGTTGATTGCCCCACGCGAGCACAAAGCGGCCTTGGAAGAACTTGGCGATGCCGAACTGCTCGATCTGCAAGTCCAACTTCGTCGCATGGTCAAGTTGCTGAGCCTCGTGATGGGGGCGGAGGGTTTCAACGTGGGATTGAATTTGGGACGCGTCGCCGGCGCGGGGTTGCCGGGGCATCTGCACTGGCACATCGTTCCACGCTGGAACGGTGACGTGAATTTCATGCCGGCCATCGCCGATACGAAGGTCATCCCGCAGTCTCTCGATGCTTTGTATCAACTGCTGCGAAATGATTTAGCGACGGTCCCTTAGGAACATGGTCGCAAAAACTTCCCGAAGTGAAACAGGCTGCTATGAGCCGCAGGGCGCTAGCCCCGGTTCGGATAACACAAACCGGGGCTAGCGCCCTGCGGCTGATCGAGAAGACGATTCGGCGGCGGTTGCATCGCTCAGTTGTCAGAGATTATCGTGTGCTCGACGGTTCTTCAGGCTCTTGACCGGAGACCGAATCGTCCTCCTTCCGCCATCGAATGTGACTCAACCATGTTCCTGATCGTTCTTCGAGCCGCGTATTTTTTGATCTGCGCCAGTGCGATCGCGGCGTTCGTGAATACCTGGAGCGATCCGTATGAAGTCTTCAAAGACCGCCAGTTCAGCGCATTTCTGGTGATGCTGACGGTGTCGCAGGTGGTCACGCTGATCGACATTTTCACGCCGCGCAAGCGGATTGAAGTGATCTCGGCCATTTACTTCGGTTTGTTGATCGGCGTGCTGTTGAGTTACATGCTGATGCAGACGACGACGCCGCTCCTGGAAGCCCTGAAGCTGTTGAAATACGAAGGGCCGATCAAGTTGGTGCTCACGTTGATGGTCACGTTTTTGAGCACCTCGCTTTTGATCCAGACGCGGGACGATTTTCGATTTGTGATTCCGTATGTCGAGTTCGCTCGCGAGTTGAAGGGAGTTCGGCCGCTGATTCTCGATAGCAGTGCGCTGATTGACGGTCGCATCGCGGATGTGGTCGAGACGAAGATTCTCGATTCCAAGATGATCGTCCCGGATTTCGTGCTCAAAGAAGTTCAGGACATCGCCGACTCGCAAGATAAGAACCGCCGGATGCGTGGCCGGCGTGGGCTGGAAGTCCTGGCCAAACTCCAGCAGATGCCGCACGCAGAGGTCACGGTCTACGACACCAAGAAGAAGGAAGTCGAATATCGTGGTCTGACGGTCGATCAGCGGCTCGTTGAACTCGGCAAGAACTTGAACGGCCGCGTTGTGACAAGCGACTTCAACCTCAATCGCGTCGCCGTGGTGCAGGGAGTCGAGGTCATCAACCTCAACGACGTCGCCAGCTCGCTGCGGCCGAGATATCTACCCGGCGACAACCTGAAAGTCCGCGTGATCCGCGAAGGCGAGGCTCAGGGCCAGGGAGTGGGATATCTCGATGACGGCACGATGGTTGTCTGCGAGCAAGGTCGCGACATGATTGGCAAAGAGATCGAGACGACCGTGACTAGCGTGCTGCAAAGCAGCACCGGTCGCATGATTTTCGCTCGGCCGAACGGAGTGCCGGTGCGCGTGTAGCGCAGGCGGCTCGCCTGCTCCGATGGAGGCGACGCTCAGTGCTTCACCGTTGACGCACCCGGTTTGCCGGGAATGGCTTTGACCGTCGGCTTCGGCTCGGCCTCTTTTTTCGGCTTTGGCTCGAATGGATGAGTTTTTTCCCACTCCATCCAAAACTTCGACGGCGATGTCTTGCGCCACATGGCCAGCGAATTGCCAACATGCGAGAAGAACGTGTAGTTGTCGAGAATCTCGGCTTCGCTCATCGCCACCGTTTTCTGGATGAGCCAAGCCGCCGCCTGCCGGATTTGTTCGCGTGGCGGATGCAGCGACTCGGGCGCGATCGACAGCCATTCGAGATGATGCCCTGTCGCGATGACGTGCCGGAAAAGTGGGATCGACTGGTCCGGCTTCTTTAACGCGTCTTCGCCGGCCGGCCAGTTGTACGGCCAGTGGCCGTCCTCAAACTGACAGACCTTCAAGAGATCGCGCACGGTTTCGAGATGCCGATAGACCGCCTTCTGAACGTCGTCGGACAAGATGTCATATTCCTCGTCGAGCCGGAGCAGCACCATCAACGAGTACAGCCGATGCGTGCCGCCGCACGTCCCCATTTTCTTGTGACCGCGCAAGAGCCGCTGTGCCAGCATGTCGAAAGACATCTCACGGCCGTCCGCCAATCGCCAGGACTTCGTCGTCGGAGCCAGCCACAAACCGAAGGCCATCACCGACCACTCGGTCTCACGCTCGTCATAGCGGAAGTCGCGCAGCGCCTGCCGCACCACGTCGCGAAACGTCAGGTCTCGGCGATTCGGCGTGAAGACCGGCTGAGACAGCGGCAATCCCGCCTCAGTCAGGCAAGCCAGCAGATGATCGTGATGCACGGACGCCGAGTTTGTTTCGCGGCCCCATTCCACGTAGACGCCGTCATCCGGCCGCTCTTGCAGGAGCGGAACCGGTTGGGTCTCGGTCTCCTTTTCCGGTTTCCACGACGCCGCGAAGCGTCCGTAATCAATCAGAAAGTCGCGCAGAGTTTCACCTGACAAAGCGTCCGGGTCTTGAAACTTTGCATCGACGTGCCACGCGCGGAGCGCGTGTTCGATGTGATTCGGCTTCATCTTCTTGGCCGGGAAGTGCGGGACGATTTGCTGCAACACGGCCGCGAGTTCCTCATCGCTGACGAGCTGCGGGTCGTCGTACAGCGGCGTGATTTCCAGAGCGGTGTCCCGTTCCAGCGGGATCTCGATGTTCTGCGGCTTGGCGACGACCAACCGTCGTACTTGCCGCTGCGATTCCGGGCTGAGCGACGCATACGACCACGCGAACGCCGCCACGATCGGAACTTGCAGAACGACAAACATCAACGCAGGCACGCGACGCAGTTTCATGGTGAACCTCATTCGTAGGACGGCCTTCCCAGGCCGTCGCAGACAGAATCGAAATCCCGTTCGACTTCAAATCGCCTTGCGGCGGATAAAGACCGTTCCAACATTGTCCGAGTACGTCTGTTGCCAGTTCTCATTCTCTCGCAGCCGCCCAATCAAAGGGGCATGAGTCGCCGAATCCAAGACGATCAAATTGACTCCGTAGCGATCCAAAGTCTCTTCCCAACCCGACGAGACGTTGCTGATCGCGACGTAATCGTTCCAGACCTCGCGCGGCACGAGATGCACATGCGACGCCAAGAACACCTTGAGTTTCGGCGGTCCCGCCCACAGCAGGTAGTCGCCCCATTCGTAGGTGTTGAACATCAGCCCGCGCGGCAGACGAGTCTGATCCGCCCGCTTTTTCATGTGGTCAATCACTCCCAGCGGTGTTGCGCGCGAGAGCATTTTCTCCAGCTTCAGATTGCCCTCATTGCCGTGCAGCACCCGCCCGCCGAAGGGAGTAAACGCGAAGCAAATCCACAGGATGCCAACCGAGATCACGCTCCAACGGCCGTTCCGCTGAATCGGAATCTGCATCTCCGAGTTTGATCGCCACAGATGCCAGATCGCGCCGGCGTGTTGCATCCCGAAGGAGACCGCCAGAGGAACCCACCACACCAACATTCGTGACGACCACATCGCCGCTGCGCCGAAACCGAACAGCAACAACACCTCGGCCGCAGTCACGCGGCGAGGACTCAGGCGATACAGCACGATCAGCAACAGTGCGATCACTGCGGTCGCTTGTCCCTGAACCATTCGCAATTGCAACGGCCCCCACTCGGTCAACTCCGCAACGTTGGGGTTGCTTGCGACGTTGAACACCTCGGCATACAGCCGCAGCCCGTACGGATTGAGCAGCACCGCTGCTGCGGCCAACTCCAGCATCAGTACGTACCGACGGACGAGGCTGTCTTGGCGGATTGCTCGAACCTCACCACAGCGAACTGCCAGATCGAGTATCCGTCCGCAGGCCATGCCCGCCAGCAACACCAAGCCGACCATGAACGATCCATGCAAGTTCGCCCACGCCGCGAACAACGCCGGCACCGCGACCCAATGCCACGTTCGGCGATGCCGCGACGTCAGCAGCGTCAGCAGCAGGATGAAGCACAGCATTCCCGCCATCTGCGGTCGCATGATGTTGAGATGCTGCCAGCAACCCCAGAGCCACAAGAGTAATCCCGCGAGGGTGATCGCCGCGCTCTGCGAGCGCTGATACCCGCGCCACACCAATAGCGCGGCCATGGCGGTGATCGACGCCGCGTACAAGAACAGCAGCGACGTGACTCCCAGCCGATTCCAGGCTTCAAAGCCAATGACCTGCGATAGCCAGGCCGTATCGATCAACGGCACTCCCGCCGCCAGCGGCATCAACGGTTCGGTGGCCGGCAGAGACTTCGCGGCGACGATCAATCGCCCGTAAGCCAGATGCCCCCACAAGTCGGTGTGCCACAGCGGGTGAAAGCTCAGGAGCACGTACATCAATCCCAACGCCAAGGCGAAGCCTGCCGTCGTGCGTGATGTTTTGAGATATTCGGGGACTTTGTCCTCGAGCATCGACGCATCGGCGAGCTGAGTCTGCGGCGCGGATTCCACACGAGGCAGTTGAGGAGGATTCATCACAGCAGTCATGAAAGCGACCCAATCGT
Organism: Candidatus Kuenenia stuttgartensis; assembly: GCA_945904015.1. Taxonomy (GTDB): domain Bacteria; phylum Planctomycetota; class Planctomycetia; order Planctomycetales; family Planctomycetaceae; genus SXKJ01. Next base: position 25,193 of record CAMDPK010000054.1, read on the forward strand.
GAACGGCGAAGGTGATTTTTCCAGGTCGCGAAGTTTAGGTGACGCCGTCCCCCGGAGTCTCTCGGCACATTGGTGAGCTTCGCAATCCCAACCCGTCTCCCACCGAACCTGCCGATTGTGCGGACGATTCGGAGCTGTCGCGCGAGGGCAACTCCGTCCGGCAGTCCCTCCATTCTTTCGTGGCACTTTAGCTCCCCATCCACGGCAGCTATTCTCCGACCTGTAGCGGCATTATTTCTGCGCCCATAGCTCAGTTGGATAGAGCAACGGATTTCTAATCCGTAGGTCGGGGGTTCGAATCCCTCTGGGCGTGCCTTTCAAATGCACCCCCTCGGATATTCGAGGGTTTTGCAAAATCGGTGGCTCTGTGCGTCTCAAATCGTTCGCTTGCAGGCGTGGTGCGGCGGGGGACAGGTGGCACGCGAAGGCGCGAAGAAGGCAGGAGTCATTGTGCTGTTCCCCTTCGCGCCTTCGCGTGAGTCCTCTTGCAGCAAGTGGGCTTCCAAGGCGTCGCACAGCGACATGATTCAGAGTGTGCTTCGCAATCGTTATGAGCTGCGGGGCGCTAGCGCCCTGCGGCTCACGAGATGCAGAAATCAACACGCATGGCGGAGCGGTGAGCCAGAAAAAGAGGATCAAGCCGTGCGCCATCGAAACGGTTCGCTGGTAACTTCGTAGCCGGGTCTCATGCCGACATTCAGCAGCAGGCCGATGCCAATCGCGGTCATCAGCAGGCTGGAACCGCCGTAGCTGGCCAGTGGCAGCGTGATGCCCGTGACCGGCATCAGACCACAGGTCATGCCGGTGTTGATGATCGCCTGCGACGCCAACAGCGTGACGATGCCAACCGCCAGCAACCGGCCGAACGGCTCGCGCGTGGCGTGAGCGATCATCAGGCCGCGCGCCAGCAGCAGCACATACAGCAGCAGCGTTAGTCCGCAGCCAACGAAGCCCCAGCGTTCGCCGATCAGGCAGAAAATGAAGTCGGTGCGCGATTCCGGCAGAGTGAACTCGGAGTGATCCGGCAACGGAGCGACCTTCTGGCAGTTCGGGCAAGTGGCCGATTGACCGAGTCCGAAATCGGTCTTCACACCAAAGTGACTCGCACAGTTCGAGCACACGACGATCTCAAACGACTCGCCCGTCAGTTCACTCCCCCAGACGCCGCCACGCGCGAGCACGCGCTTCGCCTGATGCTGTTGGTACGCGTCGCCGCGCGGAGCCTCGCCACTGTCACGCTGCTGGAACAGCGACACGATCCGCGACTTCTGTTCGGAATTCATGACGATCCACAGCAACGGCGACGCGAGCATTCCCAACATCACAATCATCGCCAGATGCCGTGGCCGCGCTCCGGCCGCGAAGAGCATCGCGAACAGCGTTGGAATGAAGAGCAACGCGGTTCCCAAATCCGGCTCGCGCAGAATGAGGCCGACCGGAATCAGCGTCAGCACGAACGGCACGAGCAACCCCGTCAGCCGGCGGAAGTTGTCGCGGTACATCAGGTAGTGTGCGAGTGCCAGCACATAAACCAGCTTCGCCAACTCAGACGGCTGAAAGTTCATGAAGCCCAGCGGAATCCAGCAGCGAGCGCCGTTGACGCTCGGCATTAGCAGCACGACGACCAGCAGCAGCAGGCTCCCTGCGAACGCCGGATAACTCAGCGATCGCAGCGAGCGATACGGCACCAGCATTGCCAGTCCCATCGCCGGCAGCGACAAGCAGACCCACAACAACTGCCGAGGGAAACAGAAAAAGACGCCGCGTCCGAACAGTTCGTCCCCGCGCGCGATGCCGGTCAGACCCAGCGCCATCAACAGCACCGAGCACACGACGACCAACCACGGCACACGACGCCACATGGATTCCATTCCTTTGGCCAAACTAAGTGGACCCGCTGAGATCGGTAGGCAGTGGGATAGGCTTCCAGCCTGTCATTTCTCGGAAACTTTGACAGGCTGGAAGCCTATCCCACGATGCGGGTCCACTTAGCCCGACGCGCCAGCGAGGGGCAGTGTCAATCGGCAATCAACGAGCAACAAGACGACCCCTCGCTGGCGCGTCGGGCTAATTGGTCGCGCGGGGTTTTAGATCAAATCAACGATCCGTGAGAACACCGCTTGGCAGGTTGAAAACCTGCCCCACGTCAGGCCAGCGGATGCTTTCGCTCGGTCAGCGGGAGCGGCAATCGGCGGCCGTCGGCAAAATGCGAGGCGTAGACCCCTTGGACCATCTCGGTGATCAGCATGGCATGCCGAATCGGTGACAGCGGCTCGCGATTCTTTTCGATCGCGTCCAGCAGGTCGTTCGCCAGCGTGCGGTTGCCGTGTGCCAGCCATTCCTGGCGAATCGGGCGGGGCTGATGTTCCGGGGTGAAGTGCCAATCCTCGATCCACAGCCTCTTCCACTGAAGCGGCTCGAAGTCGGGGAGCACTCCGTTGGCGGGATAGATGAAGACATCGCCCGGCTGACGCAGTTGCAAGATCGCGTCTTCGCATTCGATGGTCAGGCCGTAAACGCTGTCCCAGATCGGCTTCGGCTGATCGCTGTTGGTCGTTCGCCGCGAACTCGGCGAAGTGTTTGCTGTCGAATCGAATGAGCCGATGACGCCGTCCTCAAAACCAAAGACCGCCAGCACCGAATCGCCGCAGATCGGCCCGACAGGTTCCGAGCCTTCACGCCGATCCGCTATTGTCGCCTCGAGGCCTTTCACGCGCAGATGCCCGCTGACCCAACTTGGTGCCCCGGCAATCGCGATCATCAGGTCGAACCAGTGCGTGCCATGCACCAGCAGCTCTTCGCCGCCGCCGCGAGCGTCGTCCTTCGGCCTCGCTCGCATTCGCAACACGCGACCGTATTTGCCGGAACGGATTTCGGCCAAAGCCCGTTGCACCGGCGGCATGGCTCGCCACTGATGCGCCATCGCCAACCGCACGCGATTCGCGTCGAGCACGGTCTTGATCGCGTCGGCCGATGCGAGGTCCGCCACGCACGGCTTCTCGCAATAAATGTGACAGCCCGCCTTCGCGACCGCTTGCAACATCGCGACACGCTGCGTCACCCAGCGCGGGCCGACGCAGACGACCTCCGGCTTCACGCGATCGAGCATCTCACGGTAGTCGGCGAACGTCGCATCGACCTTCAATCGTTGAGCGGCGAGCTTCAATCCCGCCGCGTTGTCGTCGGCCACTGCGACGATCTCGGCTCGATCGAGGCCAAGAAAGGCGGTGTCGAGGCCGTGGCCGTAATCTCCGTGGCTAGTTGAGCCGATGACAGCCACTCGGAAGCGTTTGGCAGGCATGGCGAACTCCCAAGTAGACCAGTCACTCCGTGACCGGAAAGGTTCGAGTCACGGAGTGACTCGTCTACGATCCGTCGGACTTCGAGAGTTCGGCCATCGCCTCGAACACCAGCGGATGTTCGCTGTCGCGATCACCGACTCGGAAGCGGACTTTGCCATCAAGCACATCGGCGAGCAAGTCGCCACAGACTTCCGCTCGCCAGCCTTGTGCCAATCGCGGCGGCGGTTGTTTGGAGTTTTTCTTGCTGTGCCAACGCACAAGGTTCTTCAGATCCGCCGTCGTGCCGACGAGGCCGAGTGCGACCTTCATTTCTGCACAGCGATTGGCCAAGACGATTTGCAACAGCTTGCTGAGGATGTGGTCTTCGGAATTCGAGTCCGGCAACGGCATCGGCTTCGGCCACTGCGTCTCCGGCAGCGAGATGCCACGAGTGATGCACTCCGCCAACTCGGCCGCGTGTTTCTTGTAGCCGGGGCGATTCATGTCGCGAGTCGCCAGCACCGCGTCAGCGGTCTTCGGCTGTCTCAGAGCGAGGTCCACGATTAAGTCGTCTCGTAGGATGCGGCGGATTGGTTGATTCCGTTCGGTCGCCAGTTTCTCTCGCCACTGAAATAGCTCGCGAGCGACCGCCAGTTGCCTCGGCTTCATCTTTTGGATGCCGCCAAGCTTTCGCCAACTGTCCTCGTTGCGTTCGTGTTCCAAATCGTCGATCAGCCGGGTGAACTCTCCCTCGGCCCAATCAAATCGCTTGAGCCGCTTGAGCGATGCCTGTTGCTTCTTCCAGACGTCGATGAGATATCGCACATCGTCGACCGCGTATTCCAATTGCTCGGTCGAGAGTGGACGCCGCCGCCAATCGGTGCGAGTCTGATGATGCCCCAGCTTCTCGCCGAGAATGCGCGACACGAGCGATTCGTAGCCGACTGGGTAGGTCGTCGATCGCAGGCCCTCGGCAAGCTGTGTGTCGAAGATTCGCTGCGGTCGAAGTTGGCCGAGATGCAGACAAAAGCGAATTTCCTCGCGGCCGGCGTGGACGATCACGGTCGTCGAGTCGTCGGCCATGATTTGCCACCACGCCGACAAGTCCTGCACGCGAAAGGGATCGACGGCGGCGGCTCGCTCGGGAGTGGCCAGTTGCAGCAGGCACAGTTCCGGCAGGAACGTGTGCTCGGAGACGAATTCCGTGTCGTAAGCCACAATGCCGACCGAGCGAATGTGTTCGCACAGGTCGTCGAATTGCGCTTGCTCGTCGATCAGCAAAGTTTTTGTCGTCCCGGACATTCGCGGCCACTCCGTTGGGGCGTCATGGTACCGGCGCGGCGGTGTCCCGCAAGGGACGGAAACCGTTGAAACTGCCTCTCAATTGTCGCAGGCAACAGACTTTCCGGCGGTGAACCCTGTAGCCCGACCGGATCAGCCGCTAGCTTATGAACGAATCTGGTCGGCACGGGATCGGCCGACCCACGTCGTCTTCGTCACTTCGGCATTTCACAGGAGAACGCCGGCATGTTGCCTCGGCGAGAATTGTTTCCGCACGTCATCGAAATGAATCACCAAGCCCGTCGGCGGCTGGGGTGCTGCGTCTATCTGGTCGGCGACACCCGCGAGTGGCTGCTGATCGACATCGGCTATGCCGACACGACCGACGAGATTGTCGAGCTGATCCGCCAGATGGACTTCCCGCTGGCCAATTGCAAAACGCTGATCGCGACTCATGCGGACGTGGATCACATCCAGGGCCTGGCGCGGGCTCGCGAGCTGTTCCCGAATGCCGAGACGGTCGGACATCCCGAATGCCAGCAATTGCTCGCGGCCGGCGACCGTGTCCGAACTTATGCCGAGGTCAGTGCTCAAGGAATTTCGATCGACCTGCCGAGCATCACTATCGACCGAGCCATCAACGAGGGAGATGTGTTGACCGTCGGCGACCTGAAACTGGAGGTCTGGCACACTCCCGGCCACACCAACAGCCAATTGTCGTTCCGGCTGGGGAATCTGCTGTTTTCCGGTGACAACATTTACCGAGACGGCTGCGTCGGCCACATCGACGCACATCACGGCAGCGACATTCCCGATTTCATTGGCTCGCTGAAACGCATCCAAGCCAGCAACGTCGAATGGCTGCTGCCAAGCCACGGCCCCGCGTTTCGCAAGGACGCGAAGCTGCTGCAAAAGGCCATCGACCGGCTCGATCAGTACCAGCACATGGCCGACTTCGGCACCTGCGCGATCGACTGGCCCCTGCTCGACGAATGGGAAGCGGAGATTGTCAAAGGGATCGTGCCGAAGTAGGTCAGGCTTCCCAGCCTGACCCGAAGATGTTGACAGCGTCAGCCGTCAATCCGCGCCCTTCCAAAAGCAGTCAGCCAGGGAAGGCTGACCTACTTCGCCGGCGCAGATGTTTGCGTCGCCGCAGCCAACGCCGAATCGCTCGCCAGCGAGCGCCGATGCCGCGCCGCCCGCGCATCACATGTAGCATTCGGCCGACCGTTTGCTTGATGGCCGACAGCTTGGTTCGCGTCGCCTGATACAGCGGCATCGCTCGAATCGCCGAGTACAGTCGATCGCGCGTCGCCGTCAGCCAGTCATGCAACCGCGCGAACCAGCCAATCGTCATCAGTTTCGGCTGACAGATGACGTACAGCCGCGCGACCACCGCCGTTCCAACAACTTTCGCCGCCAAAATCACGCCGATGCCCAGAAGCACCTGGCCGTGAGTCATCAGCCACACCGCGCCCAGTTTGACTGGAAAGAGAACCGCGCCCGGCAACAGGAACACCGCCATCGTCGGGTACGGCGGCAGTCGCTGGATGAACCGTTCGGACCACTTGAACAGAGGGAACTTGGCAACCCAGGCAGTCAGAACTTTCAGATGCTCCCACAGCCACTCCTCGATCCACATCAGGAGCGCCGCGAGCACAATCAGCGGCGGAGTCAGCAGTCGCTTCAACCAAAACATGAGTATCCCCGCACGACGAACTCCGTCGCCGACCATCGCATGATCTGACTACTTCTTCTTGGGGTTCTTCGCCGCCGCCTGTTCGTCCGCCGCCGCTTGGTCGAAAGCCGATTTCTGACTCGGAGACAGCAGACCCTCGAGCCTGCTGCGAAAGTCGGCGGAGACTCGCTCACGCATTTCTTGGCGGAACTTTTCTTGGGCCTGATCGTCCCCCTTCGACGCCACCAGCTTTGGCTGAAACACTTCGCTCGCGGCCTTCCCGACTTCCTGATGCACCGCGTTGATCCGCTCGATCAGCGCGCGTTGGTCCGCCGTCAGGATGTTGGAGACCTTGATCCGCAAGCTCGCCTGAGCGTCGCTGACCAACTTGCGATTCGTCTCACGCTGAGCCTCGGACAAGTTCGGATCTTTGCGAGTTGTCGAGCGAATCGTCTCGCTGTCGATGGTCTCACGCCGAGCCGCATGAAGCTGCTCGATCTGCTCTGGAGACAACAGCAAGGCGGCATTCAAGCCTGGAACGAACTGGTCGGAAAACTCGCGTTTGGGCGCTGACCAAAACGGAAAGTTCCCAATCGCCGGCTTCTTCTCGGCAGCCAACGCGGACGCGGCCAGACCGAACACAACCGTCAGGGCCAATACTCGAACCATGACTATCCCTCCAGAGAAAAGGATGTGGGCAGACACTGCTCACGTTACTTGGCGAATGACGCAAACGCCATCGCCGCCGATCCCGCTCACGCCTCGTCCACCGCGACTTCGTTCTCTTCATCAAGATCGTCGTACACGCTCTCGATGAATTCCTGATCTTCGTCTGACATCGAGATGCTCTGACGATATTGGAGCGCTTCGGAATCAACCACATATTCGATCTCGCCGTGGTGTTCTTTGACGATTTGAAAGATCGCTTCGATGTTCGTCCTGAAGAATTCCTTACGCGGATTCGTTTTGTTGATTTGAGTTTTGTGTAGCGAGCGGTGCAAAGCGTTTTCCAGCGTTGGAGCATCGTCGCAGGAAATCATTGCATGAACATCGAAGGGGAACGGGACCGAAGCATCGCCAAGCTCCTTGACTCGATCGAGGGGTTCAAGCCGTCGCGTCATGCCAACCTTGTAGACATCTGGGCCGAACGATCCAATGTTTGAGATGACATAAACGTGACCAGATTTTGTGAGCTGCGCTTGTGAGATTGCACGCTGCGATCTTGCCTCGGCTTCTGCGAGCCTTGCCTTCAGGCGGTCCACTTCCTCGCTGTGCTGATCATTGGCGTCCGCGAGGGCTTTCTCCAATGCGGCCTTGATCGCTTCGCGTTCTCGCTCCAATTGCTTCAGTTCGCGGTCGATCTCCTTTTGACGCAATTGCTCTTCGCGAATCTGTGCTTTGATCCGAGCTTGTTCTTCACGCTCGAAGGCCGCACGAACAGCCTTTTGGTACTCCGCCTTCAAGTTGGCGAGCAAGGCAGACTCTTCGGTCGCAGTCACATTGAATCCGGCAGCCCGAATCCGTTCGATGACGTCTTGAAGGCGTTGTTTGCAAGTTGCAAAGTTATTCGGATTGAGCGAAGTGCTGATCCACTTGACGGTGTCTTTCAGATAACGGCTTCCGACGTCCTTGATCTTTTCGTCGAGCGTTTCCTGCGTTTGCCGTTGTTGGTCACCATCCAAATGAAGCTTTCGGACCTGAACGGCGAGATTACGAAGGTCGCGTTTCAGAATCACGTTTTCGTCTTGCAGCTCTTTCATGGAAATGAATCGAGCATGAAAACGATCGGACTCAGTTTTCAAACGTGATTCTGCTTTACGGACTTCCGCCCATGCCGATTCAACGCGTTCACCTTCCTCAGCTTTCAAACGTGACTGTTTCTCTTCGAACGCTTTTTGAACGGTCTCTAATTCAGCCGCCTTCTTATCGAGCGTTTGTGCTCTGTCGTCGTTGGCCTGACCAGACTTTTTGAGACGCTGCAATTGCGTTTCCTGATCGCGTTTTTGCTTATCTAAGCGGATGCGTTTCGGCTCCCAAAGGGGAAATCCTGCGAATAAACCGCCGATGAATCCAAAGACCGCAACCAGGATGTAGTCCATCGGTCAGTCCTTAATTGCTGGCACCAGGTGTGCGTGAGAGAAAGACGAATGTGCCTTTGGTTCGGCACTTTGGACAAACAACGTCCTCAAGGAGTTTGTACTTGAGTTGCTGAATGACGGCCCCACAAGCCGGGCACTTGGCAATCGTTTCGTCGTCGATCCGAGTCGAAAACGACAATCGATAGGAACCGCGTTCAGATGTCCTCCGAATCAGCCCAATCTTTTCCCACGACTCGGCGATAGACCGCCATTTGTCTTGGCTGCCGCCCAATGCAGTTTGCAGTTCGTCTTGTCTGCATTCACCACTTTGTTCGATATAATTCCAGAGGCGATAAGCTTCCCACATCCGCGTCCGGGCTTTGGAAAGATCGCCAGCGAGATCGTCAGAGGCGTCTCGATCAATCCGTCGCTGGCTCTTGAGCAAACTTTCCAAATCGTCGAGCACTTGGGAGTGAAACAGCAAAGGCGCGTAGTCCAAAACGACATCAATGTCTTCAATGTTCGAGAACTCTCGGTCTTCGTACTTGCGTTCAAACTGCATCATCCCGTCAAAGTGCTTGCACGAAGACGCGGCGATTTGGACTGCCTCATCGTGGCGACCGTCCTTGAGCGCCGATCGGGCTTGGCCCATTAACTCCTGATACCTCGCTCGGTCGCTCTCCAATTCTGCTTTTGACTTCGCCATCGAATCCTCGCTTCGGAAAACTTGCGATGCTGGTTGATCTTCGTGGCAATTTGAACCCGCTTGATATTTCTGAGCAAGTTGCGAGTTCGCGTTTGAGCACCGCGAGCCACATCTCCGCCGCGCGTCGCTGGCCGATCCCGCTGAAGTGTCGGCGAGATTTTGCATCGCCTCGGTTCTCGCCCGTGAGCGTGTCGGTGTCAGGACCGGCTCGAAAGCCCGGCAGTTTGACCAGTTCGTCGATCGCGCCGCGAATGCGGCCCTCGCCGGCCGGGTCATTGTAGACGGTTGGATGCAGCGTCGATTTCGCCAGCAGCCACGGCGGCTCGAAGCCCCACGCTTTCGCGGCGGTCTCGCGGATCGTTTTGAGATTCTCGACGTACTTCTCCGCCGTCGTTTTGGCGATGACGTCCGATTCACCCTGCTGCCAGAGGACCGCGCGGAATCGTCCGAGCGTCTTCCCCGCTTGGACCAATCGCGGATGCAACTTCTCTTCCGGCATCCACTGCATCGACGAGGTTCCGCCGACCGCGACATTTGCGAAGCCAATCGGCACACGCAGCTCTTTGGTCAACGCATCACCCAGCGGCGGCCAGATCGAACCGCCTTCGCTGCCGTCTGGAGTCGGTTGCGGATCGTTCGCAACTGCCCAGGTTCCCTTCGCGGAATCGAAGGCAACGACTCGTTCGTGGGGGTCAGTCACTTTGAACCGTTCGTCGTTGCAGTTCGTCGCGTACGACTGACCAGCCACAACGAACACCTCACCGATACCGATCGGTTCCACTTGGCCGGCGGCCACCGCGGCGTCGCCCACGCGGCAACGCACCTCCAGGCGATACCAACCTCCCGCCGCCACGCGAACCGTCGCCTCGAATTTCGAATCCTTGACTGCGGTTTCGAGCTTTGCCCATTCGGTCCCGCGTCCCATTGCTCCTTTCAGAGTGACGACGCGGGACTCCCACACGGCTCGCTCCGCACCGTTCGGGCATTCGCCTCGCACCCGGACGTCGGCGTGTCCCGTCGCAGGATCGGTTCCCGTTCGTTGAACGACTTGGTGAGGTTTCGGATCGGACAGTTTGAGCTTCGTCGCGTCCCCCGCCTCAGCAACGAATCCGGGCGAGCAAAGCGTCGTTGCCAGCAGCCACGACAACGCGGCTGCGAGCGTTAAGCGGTGTCCGAGAAATCGGATTCGTTGGCCTGTGCGGTTGCCGGCCAACGCCGAGGGATAACGATGGAATTGCCGCGAGTGCTTGGTCATCGTTTCGCCAAATCTTGAAATGAGAGAGTGTTGCCGATCGATCGAGGACGGCATGTTATCCGTCTATTTCGTTTGTGCATGTGATACCGAGGATTCCCGTTCCGGGATCGAAACCAATTGACTACCGCTTGGCGATTCACGTTCGTGGGACCGGACGTGGGCGTCCGGTCTACGCGGCGGATTGTTTGGATCGTGTCGGCGATACGGCGTTCGCGAGCGATCTGCCGCCGCCATCACCGGTTGTCTGCGACACAATCCAACCGATCCGCGTGACAGGTGTGTTGGCGTTGAGCGGCAAGGGCGGCAGGATGGCATTCATCCGCGAGTCGAGCAGGCGCGGCACAGGGCGGAGGATGCTCGCAATGCCGATCTCACGCGGTTTCGGCGCGTCGAGACTGTCCGGCCGGCAAGCGAGTCCTGGCGACGAATTCGAGACGAATCACTTGCTTCTCGGCGAAGTGTGTTGCCGATCCTCTTGGCACCTCCGCCAGACAAGGATGACCAACGCGACGAACGGATTCGTGAGCGACTGAAAGCCAACACCATGTCCTTCCGACCGACGACCTTTGTCGTTGTCACCACCGGCCTGATCGCGGCGGCGGGACTCACTGGCTGTCAGGTGCCACGAACCCTGCGATCGTTCGAGCTGCGATCCTTTCCCTGGCGACGGGTGCCCGATCCGCATCCGCGTCGCGAACAGGATCGAAGCGACTTCGAAACCTACGTCCCGAAAGTCGACGACGTTCCAAACTCAATTCCAAGACAAATGATTCCGCGACAGTCGGTTCCTGATCAACTGCAGTTGCGGCTGCCACCCGAACCAACGTTTCCACCTGATCCGGCCACCGACATTCGCCCGATTCCGGTTCCTCCGGCGACGGAGATCGAGGAACCGCAAGCTCGCCGTTGGAGACCATCGACACCAAATCGTCAGACCGCACAAGGGCCACAGTACACCAGTCAGAGCACATCATCGTTGGAGGACTTCAATCTGCCTCCGGCACGAGTCACCTACAACACCGAGTCCATGACAGAAGAGCCAACCAGCACGCCGGCCCCCGAACACCAAAGCACTTCACAACCAAGACTGTTCCGTCCGGCGGGTTCTGCCAAGAACATGATCGACACCATGAAACGCAAACTGACTCGCTAGAGATTGACGAAAAGCATCGATCACCATCGCGGAGTTCCAAGGACCACAATCGCCCCGGAGTTGATTCATCGAGTCTTTTCCAAGTGTCCTTGGGGCTGGGAGGGTTGAGGCGTCGCTGGGAGCTTGCTCCCGCCGCTTCAACCCTTCTCTTTTTTTGACCAGACGCTGACGTCCGGTCACTTTCGCTCGCTCGACTTCACTTCCAGCGGTTCCAAGAACCAGCCGGACCGCGTCTCGATGACCGGCTTCAATTCGGGAAATTTCTCGCCGGTCATTTCCTGGAGCGCCCAGCGAATCTTCAAGTTCATCCTCTCCGGTGGACCTTTGCCAAAGAGGAATTTTCGGGTCGGTTCCACCTGCGTCCGCGTCTTCATTCGCGCCATCGAAACCACGCTCATATTCCGCACAGATTCCAATTCGGGAGGAAAGAGCGAGGGATCCGTCAGTCGCTCGAACAGCAGTTTCGCCAACCCTTCATCGGGCTGACCCGCGTGCAAATGCCCGAGTGCCCAGATCGCCGCAGTGCGAGACTGCTCGCCCATCGTCATGTCCTTCGGGACGTAACGCCTGAGTAATTCCTCGGCCGGAGCGTATTTCATCACTCCAAATGCTTCACACAAAAGTGCGACCTGAATATCGAGCGACGGTCGCGGTGCCGATGTCTTTCTGAATTCGGTTTGACGAACCGCCTTGTCGAGAATCGCCGGGAGCGTCTCCGGCACCGCGAGTTTGCGCAACCCCCACGCGGCGGAAATCAGGACTTCGTCACGCGGAGATTCCAGTAACTCCACCAACCGACCCGCAGCCGGCTTGTGATCGAGTGCCGCCAGCAATAGCGCCGCTTGTTCCTGCCCGCGCCAACTGTCTCTGGCCAACACAGCACTTGTCCCCTCGCGAATGGATGCGTCGAGTTCCGCTGTCTGTGCCAGCCGAAACAACGACTCGCGCACCGTCGCGCGCAAGCCTGAATGCAGATCATCGAGCATTCGAGCCAGCACCGTGACTCGTTCCGGAGTGGGTCGAGCCACGAATGCGACGACTCCTTGTCGGCGGACGTTCGCGTCGTCGTTCCGCATCGCGTCTTCGGCGATCGGCACAACCAGACTCGGATCATTCGCATTCAGACTGACCAATGCCGCGGCCGCCACGCTCGGCTCGGCATCTTGCGCGAGTTGCAACATGGCCGCTTGCGCCGCATCCGTGCGATGCCGGTCGAGAAGAGCCACGGCACACAGACGATCAAAAATCGAAGCCGACGCTTTGTTCTTGAATCGCAGAGCATCTTGTTCCAGGCCCGAACCCTGCAAAGCGCCAACGGCTCGAGCCGCCTCGAGTCGAGCCGCAACTGGACGAAGCGGGTCATGCACGATCGCTAATAGTGCCTCGACGCACGCACCATCGTCCGATTCGCGGACGGAGCGAATCGCCAGAATGAGATCGCGCTGTCGAGTGCCCGGCGTCGTCAGTCGCTTCCGCCAGACATTGCGGGCCGGCTCGAATTTCCATTTCGCCAAGGCTGGCTCAACCAGTTGCCGCAGGTCGCTTCCGTGCCGTTGCGACGCCTCGAACAGGACGGTCGCGGCCTCTTTTGCATCCAAGACGATGAGCGCTCGCGCCGCGGCGAAACGAGCCGCGGAATGCGACGCCTCGGCTGACACAATCTTGGTGAGCGCCGGCTTCGCTGTCTGGATGTTGGGAAGATCGAAAGCGTGGGAATCTGCGATCGTCTCCGCCGCCATCCGCTGCATCTCGGCTTCCGGCCGAGCCAGAGCATTCAACCACAACGACAGCACATTCTCCGGAAAGATCATGATCGGTTCAGGCGCGGTCACTTCCGGGTCGTGATCCATCGCGAACTCAACACGAATCTCCCCGTGCGCCGTGGCGACGGTCATGCAGCACACAGTCAGCCAACAAAACATCGCACGCATCGATGGCTCTCCAGGAGGTGCATGACTGCAATTCTGCCGTGTCCAAAGTAGCCCGAGCCCTTGTGGCTCGGTCGATTTCGAAATCGTCATCGAATCATTCAGGCCACGAGGGCCTGAGCTACTGCGGACGTGAAATCCGACGAGTCTGAAAGACCAGAACCAACAGACAAACCGCCGAGCCAATTCCCAGAAACCACCAGTTGCCAGGAATCAGTTGATAGTCTCGAAACCCGGACAATCGAATCACCGACAGCGCCGCCGCGACCGGATTGATCAGCAAGGCCATCTCGACCGTATCGTGACCGAACGGCGCATCGCGTCCCAACCACACCAACAGCGGCGCGCCGCACACGGCCAACAACGCCGCATACGAGGCCGCCGTCGCGGGAGCCGTTCGTCGAAACAGGCTGCCAATCGCCGCGCTCAGCAGCATCGCGAAGCCAGCCGTCGCCAGCAGGCAAATCACCACACGCTGAACCTGCAACTTCAAACCCGGCTCGATGTAAACCATCACGAGATATCCCGGCAGCGTCGCACACAGCACCAGCAACAGCGTCAGCAGCACGCTTAGTAGCTTGCCCCACAGTATCCTCAGCACGGACATCGACGTCATCTGCAACAGAGGCCACCCGCCGCTTTCTCGCTCAGTGCTGATCAAGCCGGAGGCTAAACTCGGCGTAATCAGCACCAACAGAGCCACTTGCATCAGCACCATGATGCCGCCGATCGTGTCGACGCCCCAATCGACGGTGCCGGTCACCGTGGCATACGTCAGTCCCAACGACAGCACAGCACAAATCGCGATCAACCTCAGCAACCAATGCAATCGTCCGAACCGACGGCATCGAAATTCCTTGACCATCACCGGATTGACGAACGGGCCAATCGCCCGCGATCGACGCTGCGGATCAACCAAAAACACGAGCCGCCGCACCAATTGAGTTCCGAAGTCCTGATCGTTGCTGATCACTCCGGCATCGCGGGCTTGATCGAAAATTGTGTGGTTCAGCCGGCTGACTGCCCACACGGAGTAAATTGCGGTCAGAACCAGCGAGATGCACGCAAACCGTCCCGACACGTCAGTTGTCGAAACCAACCCCGCGGCTCCGACGTCGCCCGTGCCCGTCAACGACATCAACGAGGCAAACGGAGACGCACACCGCAGCCAATCTCCGACTTCCGCCAAATACGATTCCGTCCCCTGCAGGAATTGATGCGGACCAAGCGTCAACACGCTCGACAACAACACCAATCCGTAAGTCCAACGAACGGCCGCATCGGTTGTCGTGGCATACGTGCTCACCAGCAGCCCCAACGACGCGAGCTGCACCACGACCAATGCCAACAGGAAATAGAGTCCCAACAAATCATTTCGCAGCGAGATGCCCCCGAGCGCGTAACACGCCGAGGCGGCTGGCAGACTCAACACCAGCATCAAGCCCGCCAGGCCAAGCACTCCCAACAGCTTGCCCAGAAAAATCTGCCACGAACCAAGCGGTGTATTCAACAGCAACGCCAGCGTCCCCGAGTTTCGCTCACGCACGATGCTCGTCGCCGGGAACACCGGCAGCAGCAACAACAGCACCGACAGCAACCCGTACCCGAACAATCGAAAGACTTCCTGAGATCGGGTTCCCGACAACGCCATGCGCGGATCAGTTGGCCAACGGATGATGACCAGCAGCGCGAATCCGGCCGCCAATCCGCATTGCAACAACAGCATTCGCTTCTGCCGCAGCGCTGCGATCAGTTCCCGTTGCACCAGTGGATTAACCATGTGCGGCTCCTCCCACGGCAGCGACCGCGGAGGCCGGTTGAACGGAATTGCTCGGCTCGGCCGGACGAGCGAACGACAGAAATGCCTCTTCCAAATCCGTCTGCAATTCGCGGAATTGCGTGACGCGGATCCCGCTGCGCACCAAATCTGCCAAGAGATCGCCCAATTGCGCTTCGGGCAGCGCGGTGCGAAATCGGATCGCCGATTCCTCGGGCGACGGAATCAACTCCGCGTCGGCTTCAATCGCTCGGCGAATGATTTCCGACGCCGCGGCGATCTGGTCGGCCGCGATCAATTGGGCCTCGACCATCCGCCGTTGAGTCACCATGCGGCCGATCTCCTCGATCGTGCCGAACGCCCGCAGTTTGCCGTGTGTCAAAATCGCGATGTGATCGCAGATGCGAGATAGCTCCGACAAAATGTGACTCGTGACCATCAACGTCTTGCCGAGTTTCGCCAGTCGGATCAACAAATCACGCATCTCGATGCGGGCCTGCGGATCAAGCCCATTCGCCGGCTCGTCAAGAATCAAGACCTGCGGATCGTGCAGCAACGTCCGAGCGACTCCGACGCGCTGCTGCATTCCGTGACTCAAACTTTCCACGAACCGGTCACGCATGTACGTCGTGCCGGTCGTCTCCATCACCTCGTCGATCCGAGCGATCCTTTTCCGACGAGGAATTCCGAACGCGGCCCCGAAGAAATCGAGATACTCGCGGACCCGCATGTTGTCGTACGAACCGAATCGGTCGGGCATGTAGCCCACCAGATGTTTGATGCGCCGCGCATCGGCGACGCAGTCGGCATCGCCGATCCGAGCCGTGCCGCTCGTGGG
>CAMDPK010000055.1 GCA_945904015.1 Candidatus Kuenenia stuttgartensis
CTGACCAGAGAGCACGTCATTCCCCGTGCCGCCATTCAGCGAATCGTTGCCGGAACCACCGAACGCCGTATCGCTGCCGTCTCCGCCGTTCAGTTCGTCGTTCCCCGCCTCGCCATTGAGCACATCGTTGCCCACACCGCCGGTGATGATGTCGTTGTTCGCGCCTCCCTTCAGCGAGTCATCGTCATCGCCGCCGTCGATGTTGTCGTCGCCCGCTTGGCCGTCGATTGTGTCGTTTCCGATTCCGCCCGTCAGGCTGTCGGCGAACTCGCCTCCGAGAATCGAGTCGTTTCCGTCATCGCCGCTGATCGTGTCGGTTCCGCCATTGCCGTTGATTGTGTCGTCGCCGGCATCGCCGTTGACCGAATCCTCTCCGTTGTCGGCCGAGATGTTGTCGTTGTCATCGCCGCCAGAAACCGTGTCGTCGCCGTTGCCGGATTCGACTGTGTCGTTCCCCGCGTCGCCGGTGATCGAGTCTTGTCCGTCTCCACCAAGAATCGTGTCAGCGCCGTCGCCACCGATGATCGAATCGTTGCCGTCGCCGCCGATAATCGTGTCGTCGCCCCCCTGGCCGTCGATCGTGTCGTCGCCATGACCGCCGATGAGGCTGTCACCAAGATCCAGGCTGCCAGTGATCGAGTCGTGACCGTTGGCGGCATCGACGCTGATCGACGTCAGCGCGGTGAACGCCGTGGCCGTCACGCCATTCAGATCAATCGTGTTCGAGTCGTCGCCACCGACGACCACCAGCGATTGAACGCTGGCGGAGGTCACGGCCCCGATGCTCAACAGCGGCGAGTAGCTGCCGGTGCCGGTCGAAGTCTCGACCAGCACGCTGCCAGACACAGAACTGACCCGCACGTTGTCCTTGCTACCCAGGAGAAGGTTCAACTCGCCCGTCGCGGAGATGAACAGCCCGCTCGACGACAAGAGCTGCCGCGGTTCCATCACTTCCGCCTGGGAAGCAGGCTTCACACTTGGTCCACGCCGACGATTTGCAGACCGAGCAGAATCCCAAAAACTCTTGAGCCACGTTGAACGCTTCACGTTGACCTCCCTGTAAACTTTGCCGACCGTTCCGTCTGTGTCAGTTCTTCCGGCCGTTCCAGTCTTGCTGGCTGTGCCCAATTGGCTGACATTTCGGAACAAAACGAGTTCGCAGATTGGTCATCGACGGGCATAACCGGCATAAACGAAAAATTGGGGTGCGACCGGAAGCGTCTCTGCGACCGGCAACTGAACCCCAATCCGAACGGCAAACCCAGAGGCCAGGATCGACAAAACCGACAAGCTTTTTCTAACCGGCAAGGTCTTCCCAAATTGCCGGCTCCGTCTCAGCCGGCGAGCCGGCGGGCGTCAGCCGTGATTGCTCATGGGCCGGGGGAAATTTGTCGCAGGTTGTTACGAAATAGCACGACGCGCAAGCGAGTGATCTGGATGCGTACCACTCGCTTGCGCGTCGTGCTAATTGACGCCCGGCTCCCAAAAAGGAACGAGGAGTTCATGAACGTGGAGCTGATCCAGACAAAAACCTCCGACGGAGTGCTGCTCGACGGCAGTTTGCAGCGGGCTGAAGGGCCGACCGCGTCATCGAAAAGTACGGCTTGGCTGCTCGTGCATGGGACGGGCAGCAACTTCTATTCGTCCGGTGTCCTGCAAGCCTTCGCGGAGCAGCTTGTTCGCGGCGGCCCCTCGGTGGCTCGGATCAACACGCGCGGGCATGACATCATCAGCTCGCTGAGCGGCGGACGAACGCCGCTGTCTGGCGGAGCGGCTTTCGAGTCCATCGCCGACTGTGTCCATGACCTGCGAGCCTGGGTCGGCGAGTTAATCCGCCGCGACTTTTCACGAGTCGTGCTGGTCGGCCACAGCATGGGAGGCGTGAAGGCGATTTTTTCTCAAGCTCACGATCCGCACCCCAACGTCGTTGCAGTGATCGGAGTCTCGCCGCCGCGCTTCTGTCATGCCGAGTGGCAATCTTCGCCGCAGGCCGCCCCCTTTTGCGATCACTTTCGGCACGCCACCGAACTGGTCGAATGTGGCCGCGGCGACGAGTTGATGCTCGTCCAACAGCCCCTGCCGTTGTGGCTCACGGCGGCGGGCTTCCTGGCCAAGTACGGCCCACACGACGACTACGACTTCATCCCGCTGCTGTCGCGGCTGACTTGCCCGACGCTGTTGATCGTCGGCACCGCATCGGTCGAGTCGTCCCCGGCCTTCGCGTCTGTCCCGGAGGCCGTTCGACAATTGCAGGCTTCGCAGTCACATCTGCATCTGGAATTGGTTTCTGGTGCGAACACGGGCTACACCGGACATCTCGACACGCCGGCCCGCTTGGCCAGCGAATGGTTCGCTTCGGTCGCCAGCGGCAGCGACTGACGGTACTTTGTGGCGGTCGTCCTGTGGCGCACGCGGCTCGCGTGCGACCATTGGTCAATCCGCAAAATCGCCATCCACAGCCCGTCGCACGCGAGCCGCGTGCGCCACAAAACCTCGGAGTCCGCCATGAATCGGCCCACGAATTCTCGCCGCCAGTTTCTCAGTCAATGCGGAATCGCCGGCGCGGCGGCGCTGGCGATCGGCCAGCCGTCGCTCGCTGCCGAGCCGCCGGCTCGAAACGGCAAGAGCCACATGAAGCTCAGCCTGGCGGCGTACTCGTTCAACAAGTTCTTGCCGAATCGCGGCACGGCCGAGCAACTCGCTGCGGCGAAGATGAAGCTCGAAGACTTCATCCAGTTCTGCGCCCACCAGAATCTCGATGGCACGGAACTGACGTCGTATTACTTCCCGAAGGAGTTCTCGCAGGCGTATCTGATCGCGATCAAAGAGCAGACCTTCCGGCTGGGCTTGGACGTTTCCGGCACGGCGATCGGCAACGATTTCTGCAAGCCAGCCGGCGAGGAATGGGACAAGCAGATCCAATTGACTCGCGAATGGATCGACCACTCGGCGACGATGGGCGCACCGGTGATCCGCATCTTCGCTGGCAACGTGCCGAAGGGAGAGACCGAGGCCGCGTCTTTTGAGCGTTGCGTCGCCGGGATCAACAAGTCGCTGGAGTACGCCGCCGAGAAAGGTGTGTTCCTCGCGCTGGAAAATCATGGCGGCATCACCGGGACTGCCGAGCAACTGCTGAAGATCGTCAAAGCGGTTTCGCCGTCACCGTGGTTCGGAGTAAATCTGGACGGCGGCAATTTCCATTCGGACGATCCGTATGCCGAGCTGGAACAGATCGCGCCGTATGCCGTCAACGCGCAGGTCAAGGTGGCGATCATTCGCGACAGCACGAAAAAGAAGGAACCGGCGGATCTTGGCCGAGTCATCGAAATCCTCCGCAAGGCGAACTACCGCGGCTACGTCGTACTCGAATACGAGGAGGCCGACCCGTACGGCGAGATTCCGAAAGTCCTGACTGATCTGCGAAAGCTGATTCATGGCTAGGAGTCGCGGGTGCTGAGTAGCACGACGCGCAAGCGAGTGATGTCTTCAATAACACTCGCTTGCGCGTCGTGCTGGAGTTGATTCATGGCAAAGAAGCGTCGCGGCCTGCCGCTCGAAAGTGAGACGGCGTGGTACGTGCTCTTGAACCTGGCCGACATCATGGCGACGTGGGCCTTGCTGCATCGCAACAGTGGCTTCATCGAATCGAATCCGATCGCCCGCTGGTTTTATCACGGCTGGGGTTTCACCGGCATGGTCTGGTTCAAGCTGGGCATGGTGGCGCTCGTCGTCACCATCGCCCAGGTGGTGGCTCGCAAAAACGAGCCGCTCGCGAGAGCATTGCTGGTCTTCGGCTGCATCGCCGTTGGTTGCGTCTTCTTCTACAGCTATTGGCTGGGAACACATTCGTAGGTCAGCCTTCCCAGGCTGACTTGCTGTTGGAGTCATCGTTCGCCGTGCGCATCGCCGAGGTGTATTCGTCGATTCAAGGGGAGGGGCAATTCGCCGGCACTCCGTCCGTTTTCGTGCGCACGACCGGCTGCAATTTGCGCTGCTGGTTCTGCGACACGCCATTCACGTCGTGGAAACCGGAAGGTCCGCACGTCAGCGTGGCCGAGTTGGTGCTGCAGGTTCGCGGATTCGAGACCGCCCACGTCGTCCTGACCGGCGGCGAACCGCTGTTGCAGCCCGACTCGGTTCCGCTGTGCGAGCAGCTTCTTGCAGCAGGCCACTTCGTCACGATCGAGACTGCCGGCACGGTCTTCCGTCCCGTCCCCGCGAGTTTGATGTCGATCAGTCCCAAGCTGGCAAATTCATCTCCAGCACGAGTCGACTTGGCTGACGCCGAGCGTTGGCAGGAACGCCACGAGAAAACACGCTCGAATCCTGGCGTGATCGCGAGCTTAATCGACTCCGCCGATTATCAATTCAAGTTCGTCGTCGATCAGCCGTCCGATCTCACCGATGTCACCGACTACTTGGCCGCTTGGCCGCAAGTTCCCGGCCAGCGTGTCTGGCTGATGCCACAAGCTCGGACCCGCGAGGAATTGGAGACGCGTTCGGAATGGCTGGAGTCCGAAGCGGCGCGACGGGGCTATCGCTTCTCATCGCGTTGGCAAATTGCCGAATTCGGAAACCAGCGAGGCAAGTAGCGAACACCGTTTGTCCGAACCTCACTTCACGGAATCTGACGTCTTCGAATATCGCCGCCGAAACTTCAGTGGAGTCAGGCCAGTGTGCTTCCGAAAAAGCTGCGTAAAGGCGCTCTGATCACAGAAACCGAAGTCGGTCGCGATCTGAGCAATTGTCGCATCGCAGCGCAGCATCGCTTCGCTGGCGGCTTGAATGCGAGTCTTGATGAGAAACTCTTGAGCGCTGAGGCCGAAGACTTCGCGAAACTTTCGGTGCAATTGCCGCGCGGACAATCCTGCATGATCGGAGAGGTCTTCAACCGTCAGCCGCTCATTGAGATGAGCGCGGATGTAATCGACGGTTGAGTTGATCTGCAGCATCGGCAGCATCGCGCGGCGTTGGCCTTCGTAACTGCGGACGATTCCCATGACACCGATGATGCGACCTCGCGTGTCACGCAGAGGCAGCTTGTTCGTGATGAACCAGTCGAGAACTCGCTGCTCGTTGTACCACAGTTCGACTCGGCCAATGAGTGGCTGGCCGGTCGTCATCACGAGTTGGTCGTCGCGCCGGAAGTGGTCGGCGGCGTGAGGCGGAAAGAAGTCTTCGTCGAGCTTGCCGATGATCTCGGCTTCTGACTTCGCTCCCAAATGTTGCCAAAACGGCTGGCTGGCGCAAACCATACGACTGTGCCAATCCTTAACAAAAAAGTAAGCATCCGGAAAGTGCTCGAAAAGCTGCTGAAACTGTTGCGGGCCACCCATTCGAGCAAAGAAATCTTGCTGAAAATCGGAGGCATCCGCCTCAGCGACACGACGGTCTTTGGCCCCTGCCGGTGAATTGTGAGGGACATCAGGTTGGTCTTTGTCACGTATCATGTCTGATAGTCAATAAAAAATGTCCGATTGCCACAAGACGTCAACTTGGTGAATTCGTATTTTCTCCGCCATGTCTGGAGGGCGTGTGCCGTTCCGTAGACCGCGTGAGTCGCACCAGAACCGCAATCCGGCCCGTTGATACCTGACGTGATGCCGAGCCTTGTTCGGTTCGCTGATTTGATCTCGTTTCGATTCTCAATTCTTGTTCTTGGAGGTCTGTCATGTCGAAGTCGTGCTCGTCCCGGCGTGGATTCACGCTGATCGAATTGCTGGTTGTGATCGCGATCATCGCAGTCCTGATCGCTCTGCTGTTGCCGGCCGTGCAGCAAGCACGTGAGGCCGCTCGTCGGTCGCAGTGCAAGAATAATTTGAAGCAGTACGGTATCGCTCTGCATAGTTATCACGAATCGGCAAAAGTTTTCCCTAAAGGCGCATTTCACCCTTACGGATATGTCGCGTCGGCAACTGGTGCCCAGTCCGACTGGCGGAATCACAGCGCGACCACGCAATTGCTGCCGTACTTGGATCAAGGGCCACTCTATCAAAATTATCGGGCGCAAGTGCTCATGGCTCCGATCAACGCCACCGGAACCATTCAAACTCCCGATGCCAGCGGTGCGCTCGCTCGCAGACTAGCGGCAAATGCGAAGTTTTCACTGACGATGTGTCCGTCGGATTCACCTCCGTCAACTGCCGATGCGCCGAGTAACTATGCCTATTGTGCTGGCACCAACGTCGTTCATGCCAACGGCGCATTTGGTATTGCGGCGGGTGCTCAGAACGGCATCTTTAACAACGCGGTCGTGGTCAAGACTAGCGACGTTCGTGATGGAACTTCAAATACGCTTGCGATGAGCGAATTGGTTGTCGGCGGGAACGTTTCTGGCCGCGATTATTCGATCATTCATCAGCCGATCGCAGTTCCCGCAGGATTTCCAGATGCCTTTCCGACGCTTGCTCAGGTCAATGCCTGGGCCGCTTCCTGTGACGCTTCCACAAGCTTGGGCACGACGAACGGTTCTTGGTCGGGTCGATTTTGGCAACGAGGGTTGATCGGTATGACCCAGTTTAACACGCTGCTGACTCCCAATGCGAAACACTTCAACTGCAGCGCCAATTGCGTTGGTTGCGATCCAGACAATCGCGGCATGTTTCCACCTCGAAGTCGTCATTCGGGCGGCGTGCATTGTTTGATGGCTGATGGAGCGTCTCGATTCATCAGCGACAACATTGATTTCACGACCTGGGGACGGCTGGGGGCTCGGAATGACGGGCAGCCGATTGGTAACTTCTAAGAATGGTGACGCGGACTTTTGTCCGCGTTTGACGCCCTTCCGATAGATTCTTTCGCGAAGGGCATTACTTTCTTCGCTGGGCCAACGCCAATGTTGCCCGTTTCACAGGTAGGGAGTTTGAGTCATGCGTGCTTTGGGATGTCTGTTGGTGATGAGTTGCTGTCTTTGGTCGATCGGTTGTGGCGCGACAACTCCTGAGCTGTCGAGTGTCGACCCGGTCAAAGAGAAGACGTCCACGTCGAACGCCGAATTGAAGAAGCGTTTGGAGGATGTCGCTGCTACCGGAACCAGTGGCAGTGGGCTAATGGGAATCAAAGAATCGATCGATCAAGCGGTGCGTCCCACCAACGCTAAATTGGCGGACGATTTGACGAACGACTTCAACGTGCTGTCTCAGGTATCCGATCCCGTCGAGATCAAGACCATCGCCACGCGCATGGCGAGCAAGTTGTAGACCTCAAACGAACGAACTCACCGACCTTGTGTCGGTAGATCGCGGGCTTGTGTACCACTGCGGACGAGTTGACGGGGCCACTAGTGACCGTTGGTGGCCTCGGTCTGTTGTTGAGACTGCAGTTGCGGATCGGTGGGTTTTTGGGGGTAGTAGTTCGCCAGCGCCGCATGAGTGACACGGTACGCCGGATCGTGGGACAAAACTCCGTGCAGCAGAAAAGTCCTTCGGCGTCGGAGTCTATAATTCCAGGGACAGCATTCCGAGTTGAAAACGGGAATCGACATCGTCCGGTTGTCGTTGCATCAGGTCATGCAAGCGGTCCAATTCGTCGAGCTTCTTTTGGACGGATGTGAAATAGTCCAGATGTGGTTGGGCTTCGGTCGCCAGATCGTGCGAATTCATGCATTCTTTCGCCAATTCGAAGACTCAGAAGTTTGCCGGCTCGCCGTGCTGTCAAAACGCATTGGTCGACAGCTCAATGACCGGAGACCCATTTTCGACTCGCTAGCGCCAAGCGATGAATTGCGACTCTGGCGTGCTCGAACTTTGTCGCGTTAGGCGATAGCTTTTTCACCGCTTTGGAGTCACCACTACTTGTCTGTCACCGTCGAAGGAATCATCAATGAGTAAGCCAGTCAACGTCGCGATGATCGGTCTGGGTTTCGGTTCCGAGTTCATTCCCATTTATCAGGCTCACCCGGACGCCAACGTCTATGCGATCTGCCAGCGAAACACCGAGAAGCTCAACAAGGTCAGCGATCGGTTCAAGATCGAGAAACGCTTCACCGACTACGCTGCCGTTCTGAAAGACCCGAACGTCGATTTCGTTCACATCAACAGTCCGATCTCCGAGCACGCACGGATGTCGATCGAAGCTCTCAAGGCCGGCAAGCATGTGATGTGTACCGTGCCGATGGCCACGACCGTCGAAGACTGCCAGCAGATTTGTGAACTCGTGAAACAGACCGGCCTCAAATACATGATGGCCGAAACCGTCGTGTACTCCCGCGAGTTCCTATTTATCAAGGAGATGTACCAGAAGGGTGAACTGGGCAAGATCCAGCACCTCGCCGCATCTCACCCGCAAGACATGGATGGCTGGCCGGACTACTGGCAGAAGATGATCCCGATGCACTACGCGACGCACGTCGTCAGCCCGTGTCTCGGTCTCGTCAACGGCCGGGCCGAGTACGTGAGTTGCTTCGGTTCGGGAACCGTTCGCGACGACATCGCTCAGAAGAGCGGCAACAAGTTCGCGGTCGAGTCGTGTCACATTAAAGTGAAGGACAGCGACGTGACCGCACACATCTGGCGGTTCCTGTACGACGTCGCTCGGCAGTACCGCGAGAGCTTCGACG
Source organism: Candidatus Kuenenia stuttgartensis (assembly GCA_945904015.1). Lineage (GTDB taxonomy): Bacteria > Planctomycetota > Planctomycetia > Planctomycetales > Planctomycetaceae > SXKJ01. Next base: position 8,558 of record CAMDPK010000055.1, read on the forward strand.
TCTACGGCACGAAGCGGTCGTTTGAATGGACGCTCGTCGAACATGAACCGCACGTTATTCACACGGCCAAAAAACCGGAGCCGGAGATTCCGACGAAAGTCTCCGTGCCGGATTACGCTCACCTGCTGCCGGAGCCGATTCGCAAATTCACTCAGCCAGCGGAGATTCACGACTCCGAGCACCTGTCGTTCATCCAAGGCGGCGGCCACGGCGGCTCGCACCCGCACTTGGTCAACGAGTTCGTCTCTGCGTTGCGAGACAATCGCGATCCGTGGCCGAACGCGACACTCTCCGCGAACTGGACTTGCGTCGGCATCTGTGCTCACCAGTCGGCATTGAAGGGTGGCGAGATCGTCAAACTGCCGGCCTTCACGTTGGAGTAAGCGATGCGATTCCTCTTTGGATTCGGACTCTCGGTCGTGTTGATGGCCAATCTCTGCTCGGCCGCCGAGCCGCTCATCCGCGTCGTCGTTTGGGATGAACAGCAACCGGCTCAAAAGCAGGCGTACGAGAATTTTCTCGGCAACGCAATCGCTGATCATCTCGGCAAGCAGCCGGGGTTGAGAGTCATCTCGGCCAACATCGATCAGCCGGAGAAGGGATTGCCGGCCAGTTTGCTCGACAACACCGATGTGCTGATCTGGTGGGGGCATGCCCGGCACAACGAGATCACGCCGGCAATGGCCAAGGACATCGTCGCTCGAATCAAACGCGGGCAAATGTCGTTCATCGGCCTGCACTCGGCGCACTGGTCCGTGCCGTTCATGGAAGCGATGAATGAGCGGACTCGCGATGACGCGAGACAACGATATCCCGACCCTCCGAACGGACCTCCGGTGAAGTTCGAGTTCATCGCTCCCGAAGGCCGCTTCATCCCGACGGCAGACTCGATTCGCACGCCCGCGTACTACGCGATGAAGCGCGGAGCGCAGCTCACCGTGCGAGTCGATCTGCCCAACTGCGTCTTCCCTTCGTACCGCAACGATGGCAAACCGAGCACCGTCAAATTGCTGAAGTCGGATCATCCGATCTCGAAGGGATTGCCTGCGTCGTTCGAGCTTCCGCAGACCGAGATGTATGCCGATCCGTTCCACGTCCCGGAAGCGGACGAAGCTTTGTTCGAGGAAAGCTGGGCCGCAGGCGAGCGGTTCCGCAGTGGTCTGATTTGGAAGCTCGGCGAAGGCCGTGTCTTCTATTTTCGTCCCGGCCACGAAACGTATCCGATCTTCAAACAAGAAGTGCCGCTGAAGATCGTGGCCAACACGGTGACTTGGCTGGGATCGAATTTGAACAAGAAGCAGTAAGCCTTTTGTAGGATGGGCACTCTTGCCCGTCGCATGTGGTTCACGCGGCTCGCGTGAAACTCCTTGAAAATCGACGCACGCGAGCCGCTTGCGCCACAGCCTACAAACCGGGAGCTTGATGCCATGCGATTCAAAGTGACCTTCGATGTGCGTCGCCAATTGCTGTTCCGCTGCTTGGGCGTGCTCGCGTTCGTTTATTGCGGCATTGCAGCCGCCGAAGACGCCAAGATGCCGGCCGGCCAGCGTGTCTTCTACACCGGCCACAGCTTTCACATGTTCGTGCCGTCGCAAGTCGAGCAGCTTGTCAAAGCCGCGAGCATTCAAGGGCATAAACTCGCCGGAACGCAGGGCATCGGTGGCTCACGAGTGATCCAACATTGGGACTTGGCCGACGACAAGAACAAAGCCAAGCCCGCGCTCATCAGCGGCGAGGTCGATGTCTTCACGATGGCCGCTCACTTGGCGATTCCCGATCAAGGCATCACGAATTTCACCGAGCTGGGTTTGAAGCACAATCCGAACCTGCGATTGCTCGTGCAGGAGTCGTGGTATCCGTTCGATGTGCCGCGGGGAGCCGCCGGTTACATCACCAACAACACACAGCGTGACGACGCCAAGATTGCCGACCTCCAAACTGCCATCGATGACTGGCGCAAGAAGCTGGAGGCTCAAGCCGATGACCTCAACAAGACTCACGGCAAGAAAGCGGTCTTCATCGTGCCGGCCGGCGATGCTGTCGTGAAACTGCGGGCGTTGGTCGTGGATGGCAAATTCCCCGGCGTGACCAAGCAATCCGAACTCTTCACCGACCCGATCGGCCACTGCCACGCCCATGTGCAAGCGCTGGCGTCGTACTGCAACTATGTGGCAATCTACCGAGTCTCCCCCGTCGGCTTGAAAGTCCCGCGCTCCGGCCTCGACGACGAGCAGCACGCGATCCTGCAAAAGCTCGCGTGGGAAACGGTCTCGGCATATCCGTATTCTGGAGTCACTGCGGCGGTTCAAGACGCAAAGCCGCAGCAGGAAGTGCGTCGCGGAGGTCCGCGCGGATTCGGCGGGCCGATTGCATTGAACGCCGACGACGTGCCTGCGTTTCCTGAGCCATCCGCCGGATTCGATCGCCAGCGGGACGACGTTCCGCACGGCAAGCTGGAGATGGTCGAGTACGACTCGAAGACGGTGGGCACGAAACGCAAGATGCAGGTCTATACCCCGCCCGGCTACTCGTCGGAAAAGAAGTACCCCGTGCTCTACCTTTTGCACGGCATCGGCGGTGATGAAACGGAGTGGCAGCGTTTTGTTCAGCCGGACGTGTTGCTCGACAACTTGATCGCCGATGGCAAAGCCGTCCCCATGATCGTGGTGATGCCGAATGGGCGTGCTCAGAAAGATGACCGTGCCGAGGGCGACGTCTTCAAGTCAGCCCCCGCGTTCGCCACCTTCGAACGCGACCTTCTCGTCGACGTGATCCCGGCCATTGAATCGCGCTACAGCACCGCGTCCGGCCGCGAGCGCCGCGCCTTGGCCGGACTTTCGATGGGCGGAGGCCAATCGCTGAACTTCGGGCTGGCGCACCTCGACACGTTTGCCTGGGTCGGGGGATTCTCGTCGGCACCGAATACCAAGAAGCCTACGGAACTGGTCCCCGATCTCGAAGCGGCCAAGAAACTGAAGCTGCTGTGGGTTTCGTGCGGCAGCAAGGACGGCCTCTTCCGCATCAGCCAGGGATTCCACACGTTCCTGAAGGAGAAGGAAATCCCGCATGTCTGGCATGTGACCAACCGCGGCCACGATGCCCCGGAATGGAAGCAGGCCCTGTATCACTTCGTGCAGAAGATTTTTCAGAAATGAGTGACCGTCACGGGTCGCACCCAGAATCGTAGCGCGATCCGCTGGCCGCAAAAAAAAGGTGAACCATGAGTCGCATTCTTCCGTTGGTGAATCGAATCGCTGTTTTAGCGTTCGTGCTAATGCTCTCGTTCGGTGTGAAGTCGGATGTTCTCGCCGCAGACTCGAAGCCGCTCAAGCTGCTGTATCTCGGCGACAACGGGCATCACCAGCCGCGTGCTCGGTTCGGGCAGTTGCAGCCGGTGATGAAGGCTCGCGGGATTGAGCTGGAATACACCGATGTTGTCGGTGATCTGAATGCCGAGAAGCTCGCGAAGTTCGATGGGCTGGTGCTGTTCGCGAATATCGACAAGATCGAAGACGCGCAGGCCAAGGCATTGCTCGATTACGTCGCTAGCGGCAAGGGATTCGTCCCGCTGCACTGCGCGAGTTATTGCTTTCGCAACAACGACGATGTGGTCGCGTTGATCGGTGCTCAGTTTCAGCGGCACGGGACCGGGACGTTTCGAGTCGCGACGACCGAGGCCGGCAAGTCGCACTCGCTGCTGAAGGGTTATCGCGGGTTCGAGAGTTTTGACGAAACCTACGTCCATACGAAGCACAACGAGAAGAACCGCGTCGTGCTGGAGACTCGCGCCGAGGGTGAAGGCCAAGAGCCTTGGACGTGGGTGCGAACTCACGGCAAGGGGCGAGTTTTCTACACGGCTTGGGGACATGACGAGCGAACGTGGGGCAATGCTGGTTTTCAAAACCTCGTCGAGCGTGGCATTCGCTGGGCGTGCAATGATGATGTCAGCAAAGTGCCGAGCTATTCCGATCGACCGGAGATGACTGCTCCGCGAAAAGACGTGAAGCCGTTTGAGTACGTCGATGCAGTGATCCCGTTCTATCCGCCGAGCAGGCAGGCCGGCGTTCCCCCCGAACCGGTCAAGAAATTGCAAAAGCCGCTGCCGGCCGAAGAGTCGATCAAGCACTTCATCACTCCCGTTGGATTCGCAGTGGAACTGTTCGCGGCTGATCCGGAGATCGGAAAACCGCTCGCGATGAACTGGGACGAGCGCGGCCGGCTGTGGCTCTGCGAAACGCTCGACTATCCCAACGAACTCAAAGAGCCAACGAAGGGCCGCGACCGTATTCGCATCTGCGAGGACACCAACGGCGACGGCAAGGCGGACAAGTTCACGATCTTCGCCGAAGGGCTGAGCATCCCGACCGCGATCGCGTTTTATCGCGGCGGAGCGATTGTGCAGGACGGCACGGAGACCGTTTATCTCAAGGACACGAACGGCGACGACAAGGCCGACCTCCGCAGGGTGATCATCTCTGGCTGGGCGCTCGGCGATACGCACGGCGGCGTGAGCAATTTTCAATACGGACTCGACAACTGGTACTACGGGATGCAGGGCTACAACAACTCGAAGCCGGTGTTTGACGACGGCAAGAAAACCGGCGAGTCGTTCCGCATGGGCTTCTTTCGGTTCAAAGTGGAAGGCGAAGGTAGGGTGGGACAAGCGGAGCGCCGGCCCACCAAGAATGAATCCAACACCAATGGTGGGCCGGCGCTCGAAGCGAGCTTGTCCCACCCTACGGACGTTCGCGTCACCGACGTCGAGTTCTTGCGCTCGACCAACAACAACACTTGGGGGCTGGGCCTCAGTGAAGAAGGTTTGATCTTCGGCTCGACGGCGAACGGCAATCCGAGCGAGTTCCTGCCGATTCCGAATCGCTACTACGAGAAGGTGCGCGGCTGGTCGAGCAGTGTGCTCGGCGGCATCGCGGATCGGAACAAGATTGAGCCGTTCAGCGACAAGGTGCGGCAGGTCGATTGGCACGGCGGTTTCACGGCGGCGGCGGGGCATGCGCTGTACACGGCGCGAAGCTGGCCGAAGGAGTATTGGAATCGCACCGCGTTTGTCTGCGAGCCGACCGGCAAGCTGGTCTCAACGTTCGTTCTGCGGCCGGATGGAGCCGGCTTCCGCTCGAACAATCCGTGGAACATTCTCGCCAGCGATGACGAGTGGTCCGCTCCGATCATGGCCGAGGTCGGCCCCGACGGTCAGCTTTGGGTGATCGACTGGTACAACATCATCGTGCAGCACAACCCGACGCCGGCCGGCTACAAGACCGGCAAGGGGAACGCCTACGAGATTGATCTGCGAGACAAGAAACACGGCCGCATCTATCGCGTCGTTTGGAAGGGCGAAGACGCTCAGCCGATCATCCCGCCGAATCCCGATCTCTCGACGGCCGAAGGACAACTCGACGCGCTGAGGACCGGCAACCTGCTCTGGCGCAAACACGCTCAGCGGCTGATGGTCGAAAACAACGCGGACGTGCTCCAGCAGTTGATCGTCACAATTCAGGATCACGCGCAGGATGAGATCGGTCAGAACGCCGAAGTGGTTCATGCGTTGTGGACACTGCACGGTCGCGGCGCGTTGAATGGATCGAACCCGGATGCGAACAAGGCGTTGTTGATCGCGCTCGATCATCCGTCACCCGGAGTCCGTCGCAACGTGCTGGCGGTCGTGCCGCGCAATGAGCAGTTCGCGAAGGCGATTTTGAAATCCGGAGCGTTGCGAGTCCGTGATCCGCAAGTGCGGCTCGCGGCGCTGTTGGCTCTGGCCGAGATGCCGCCATCTGCGGAAGTGGCCGAGGCGGTTCGTGTCGCGTTCGCGTCGAATGCCGTCGAGGATCGTTGGCTGAGCGATGCGTTGATCGCGGCGGCGGCTCGGCACGATGCACAGTTCTTGCAACTTGTCGCGAAGAACAGTGGAGCGAAACTGGCGAGTCCGCCGGGCCACGCACTGATGATCGTCAGCGAGCATTTCGCGCGGTCAGCTCCGGCCGAGTCCGTCGGATCAATCATCGAACTGTTGGCCTCCGCCGAGCCGAAACAGGCGGCCGCTCCCGCGACGGAAGCGATCCTCGCCGGACTGTCGAAAGGCTGGCCAAAGGACAAACCCGCGACACTGTCGGCGTCGTCCGAGCAAGCGCTCGTGAAGCTCGTCACGACCGCGCCGCCCAATGCTCGCGGAGCACTCGTCACTCTGGCCGGCCGCTGGGGCACCAAGGTGCTCGACGCTCATATTGGTGAAATCACGAAGGGCTTTCGAGATGTTGTCGCCGATGAAAAAGCCAAAGATGCAGATCGCATCAATGCTGCCAGACAGCTCGTCGGCTTCCTCAAATCGGATGCCGAGACCGCGGCGTCGCTCGCAAAACTCATCACGCCCCGCACGTCGGCCGAACTGGCCACCGGGCTGGTCGAAGCCATTGGACTCAGCGAGTCGCCGGCTGCGGGCGACACGTTGATTGCCAGTTGGCCGACGTTGACTCCGACCGTGCGGCAGACGGCACTGCGAGGATTGCTTGCTCGTGGCGATTGGACGAAGTCGCTCATCGCGGCGTTCGAGGCGGGAACGATTGAACTCTCGGATTTGTCGCTCGAACAAAAGCAGGCTCTCGCAGGTCATCCGGACAAGGAATTGGCCGCTCGCGTGAAGCCGCTGCTGGCCAAAGGAGGCGGGCTGCCGAATCCCGATCGGCAGAAGGTCATCGACGAATTGATGCCGACGATTGAGAAGACAGGCGATGTCGCCAACGGCAAAGCGGTCTTCAAGAAGACCTGCGCGAAGTGTCACACGCATTCCGGAGAAGGAACCAAAATCGGCCCCGACCTGACCGGTATGGCGGTCCATCCGAAGCATGAGTTGATTATCCACATCCTCGATCCCAGCCGCAGCGTCGAGGGGAACTTCCGCATCTACACCGTGCAGACCGACGAAGGCAAAGTCTTCAACGGCTTACTGGCGTCGGAGTCAAAAACGGCGATTGAGTTGATCGACGTCGAAGCCAAGAAACACACGATCCTGCGCGAGAATATCGACGAGTTGATCTCGTCCAAGAAGTCGTTGATGCCCGAAGGAGTCGAGAAGCTGCACACGCCGTCGGAACTCCGCGACCTGCTGGAGTTCCTGACCGCACGCGGCAAATACCTGCCGATCCCGCTCGATAAGGTCGCGACGATCGTCAGCACCAAGGGGATGTTCAACAGCGAAGACGCGAACGTCGAACGGCTGATCTTCCCCGACTGGAAGCCGAAGATCTTCGAGGGCGTCCCGTTCGTGCTGGTCGATCCACAAGGTGACAAGACACCGAACGTCATCATGCTCAACGGCTCGGCCGGCAACATTCCGCCGAAGATGCCCAAGTCAGTGACGTTGCCCTGCAACTCGACCGCGAAGGCGATTCACTTTCTGGGCGGAATCAGCGGCTGGGGCTGGCCCGAGAGCGAAAAGGGCACGACGTGCCTGATCGTCCGGCTGAAATACGCGGACGGCCAGACGGAAGATCATGCTTTGAAAAACGGGGAACATTTCGCGGATTACATCCGTCGAGTGGACGTCCCCGGCAGCAAGTTCGCCTTTGCACTCCGAGGCCAACAAGCTCGCTATTTCGCGGTCCATCCGCAGCGTTCCGACAAGATTGCCACCATCGAACTCGTCAAAGGCTCAGGCCGCGACGTCACCTCGCCGGTCATCATGGCCGTCACGGTCGAAGGACCAGATACCCACCAATGACGCGCGAAGACTCGTGATTGCAGCTTGGCTTCTCGGAGCGTCAGCTTATCCTGTTCGGTGAAGACGGAATCAGGTGGTGCTTTTCGGGAGGCCATCATGCTCACAGGGCAATTACGATTCGTAGTGCTGGGATTGTTCGTGCTGTGTTCCTCGCTGAGTCACGGCAGCAGATGTGCAACGGCGGATGACCAAACTCCCTCGCGAGAGCTGCATGTCGTCTGCATCTACGAAGGAAGCACGCGGACGGGAGCGGCGATTCACGGCGAACGGGCAACGGTCTCGGTCGAGCGGCCGGGCAAGTCGGTCGTGCTGTTTCTGGGAGCGTGCAGCGAACATTCCGTCACCTGGGAAGTGCTTGTCGGCAAAGACACGAAGATCGAATCCATAATTCTCGGCGGGCAGAAGAAACAAGCCGTCAAGGAACTGCCGGACGGAGCAAAACTGGTCGAGGCATTCGGACGCGATCAGAACGCGCTGATGGGCGACTACAAGCTGACCGCCTTGCAGACGCGCCGGTTGATCCGGCAATTGGTCGATCGCATGGAACTGCCGGTGTCGAGCTACTTCGGCGTCTACCAGCCCAAGGGGACGATTCATATCACGGACGTGCGGAATGATCCGAAGCTCGATCCGGATTTCCCACAGGTGGACCTCAAAGAGAAGTTTCCGGAAACGAGTTTCCGTGCCGTGCATTTCGTCCCCGGACGACATCCACATGAGATGGCTGCAGCCGTGGGCGAATACACGTTGCAGGGGCCACAGCTCGACACGCTCAAGACGGTCAAGGGGCGGTACGCGCATTTCGCCTTCGATCCCGACGCGAGACAGTGGTACGGCATGAATCGCAGTGTCTTCGCCTTGGATCTCAAACAGCAAACTGCGACCGAGTTGCCGCTGGATATGGACGTTCCGGAATTCAGTCATCCGTGCGGCTTGGCGTTCGACTCGAAGCGCAAGCGAGTGGTTGTGGCCACGCACGGGGGTGAAGGTTTTTTGTATGCGTACTCGGTCGGGGATCAGAAGTGGTCGGTCCTCGCCAGCCTCGACAGTCTCGACTTGAACAACCTCTGCTACTCGACGCACCACGATGCGTACTTCAGCATGATGCTGGATTACGACGGCAACGCGCACACGATTCCGACGCTGATTCGTTTAGACACGACGGGAGCAGTCACGTCGCGTCAACGTCTGATCGGTCCATTCGTCGAGGGGATGTTCGGTGGCCGGCATCAAGGCGGCGGAGTGCAACTGCTGCCGCTCGACGAGCAACTGGTACTGATCAGCAGCACGAGCGGCTATGACCCCAACGACGGCTCGCGATCCGATCCGGCCACATTCATTTTTCATGTTGATCCCAAGCTGGGGTTCGCTCGACTGTCCTGGAAGTCCGCTCGCACGCAGAGCAAACCGAAAGCAACGTCGTTGAAAGAAACGAACACGTCGCGCATCGAGCCGTCCCAAGAAAAATAGGCGAGTCGATGATGAGTCATCTCCAATGGATAGGTTTGATCGTGCTGCCGTTGCTGTTGGGAGCGGACTCGCCGGGGACGATTGAGTTCGCGGTGAAGGATGCGGTGATGAAGGAGGCGGTGCCGTGTCGGATTCATTTGATCGACTCGGCGGGTAAGCCGGTGAAGCCGGAAGGGATCACGCTGCCGTTTTGGAGAGATCATTTCGTGTGCGACGGTGCGGCTAAGGTCCAAGTGCCGGCGGGGGAGTATCGGTACGAGATTGAACGCGGGCCGGAGTACGCGGCGGCTCGGCAACAGATCGTCGTCAAGGTGGGCGAGACGGTGACGGTCGCGGAGTCGCTCAAACGGATTGCGGACTTGGCTCGCGAAGGTTGGTGGTCGGGCGAGACTCATGTGCATCGGCCGTTGAGCGATGTCGAGTTGCTGATGCGGGCGGAGGATTTGCATGTCGCGGTCGTCGAGACGTGGTGGAACGATCGCAATCTGTGGACCGACCGTGCTCTGCCGGAACGAGCGGTGACGGTGTTCGACAAGACGCGGATGTACGACGTGCTCGGCGGCGAGGACGAACGGGGCGGCGGAGCGTTGTTGTTTTCGGGGCTGAAGGCACCGCTACCGATTGCAGGATCGAAGCGCGAATCGCCGCCGTCGAGCAAATGGCTGGCCGAAGCCAAAATGGCCGGCGCGTGGGTCGATGCGGAGAAACCGTTCTGGTGGGATTTCGCGTTGTGGCTGAGCACCGGGAAGCTCGATTCCGTCGGCATGGCGAACAACCACATGCACCGCGGCGGCGTTTATCCGAACGGTGAAGCCTGGGGCCGGCCGCGTGATCGCGAACGGTTTCCCGAACCGCACGGCAACGGATTGTGGACGCAGACGATTTATTACCACGCGCTCAATGCCGGATTCCGGTTGCCTCCGTCGGCGGGCAGCGCGTCGGGCGTGCTGCCGAATCCGGTCGGCTACAACCGCATGTACGCGCACGTTGAAGGAGAGTTGTCGTGGGACAAGTGGTGGTCGGCAGTCCGCGCGGGCCGCGTGTTGATCACGAATGGCCCGCTGCTGCGGCTGAAGGCTGATGGTCAGCTTTCCGGTCACGTCTTCAAGTTCGACGGCGCGACGGTGCTGACGATCGACGGCCTACTCGATTCGCGCGATCCGATTGCCGCCATCGAACTCGTCCAGGACGGTCGCGTGCAGCGGATCGAGAAATTCCCGGCGAAGGTCATGCTCAAAGAGAGCGGTTGGTTTTTGGTGCGAGCGTTTGCCGACGTGCCGCAGACGTTTCGCTTCGCCTCGACCGCTCCGTGGTACGTCGAGATCGGCGGTCAAAAGCAAAAGCCCAACCGCGAGTCGTGCGAGTTCTTCCGGCAATGGACCGAAGAACGGATCGACTTCCTGCGCACGAAACTGACGACTGACGAGGAACGCCGCGAAGTCTTGCCGGCTCACGAAGCCGCACGGCGCTTTTGGACCGACCGCGCGTTGCCGTGAAAGATGTTTAACCCCAACGCCATCGGCGTGGGAGAGATGGTCAGACGACCCCGCGCACGCCGATGGCGTTGCGGTTAAACGTCTCACTCATCGCCGCGTAACGATCAAGCCGACTCGTCGCTGATGACGTCGCTGTTGAAACGGACCTCGAAGAGCGTTGTCACGCCGTTGCCTCGCGAGCTGTAGCCTTTGCGGATGTGGACGCGCCACACGAGTTCGCCGGTGAGGATGTCGAGATCGTTTTCGCAAGTGGGGACGTAGTAGTCGTGCGATTCGCCGGGCTGCAGCGGTTTGTCGAGCGGCAAGTTGGCTAAATCCCAACCGCTGCCGATGATGTGGTCAAAGGCGATGATCCGCTTCGCGTCTCGATTGGTCTTTTGCTCGGCACGCACGACGAATTGATTGCTGCGGTAGGTGAAACGGTCCTTGCCGGCGCGCGTGAACAGCAATTGATCGTCGAGCGGTGCGATCTCCTGGTCTTGGGAGACATTTTTGAATCGCAACCAAAGTTTCAGCACGGGTGCCGATGGCAAACGCGATTTTTTTGCATCGGAGAAATGTCGAAACTGGATTGGCCCGCGAGTCACCTTTAAGACGGTGACTTCGATGTTTCCAAACCGCTGACTGTCGCCAACCTGCAAGTCGTGTCCGGTAGGCATCTCGGCAGTTTCTTTGTAGACCGAGATGCTGGCGGTTTTCTTCTTCAACGGCACCACGTCTGGCAGGCTTTCCAAGCCGTAATCCGCCTTGTTCGCCGAGCCGTAGTACAACAGGTACACGAACCCCAGCGTGATCGCGCTGCTGTAGCTGAGCAGCAGTAGAAACGCTGATTTCGAGACCGTGACGTGATCCTTGTCGGCCGGCTGGGTGACGGTCGGCGATGAAAGCACCGCGCTGTCGGATGCGAGCGCCGACAAGTGCTCCTCGTGCGGCGACGATTCCATTTCGAGTGGTGTCTCGGCTGACGCGATAGCGGAAGTTTCTGCAACCGCGACAGGAGGTTCTTCAGAGATGGCCGTCTCTTCTGGTGGAGGCGAGGACGTCTCGGAACCGAACAAGCCAGACAAGCCGGTTGGAGCCATTTCGGTTGGCGTCACCGTATCGACAACCGGTTCATGTGTTGGTTCGGCTGCGACCAGCGGTGCGGGGATCTCCGAAGTTGGCACGGCCGACTCGGTTGACAAGACGGTTGGTTCAACGGTCTCTGGTTGTGGCTCAGGCGCAGCGGTCTCGGAAGCAGACATCAACGCTGAGAGCGAGAACGCACCGTCGCTTGTGGTGGGGACAGGAGTTTCTTCGGAGACATTCTCGGTCGCCGACTCGCTGATGGCGACGGGCGACATCACGGAGATTTCGACCGACGGTGGAGGTTCAGACTCGTCACCGGTGAACGCGATCATCTCTTCGGTAGGTGGTGCCGGTTCGAAAACGCGGTCGTCATTCATCGAGAACGGGGAGGGAGGCTCGACGACGGCCACAGGCTCAGGTTCTGACGGTGTCACCGGCTCTGGTGTTGGCTGGATTTCTTGCGGGGGCGCGGGCGTTGGCGCGGTCGGCGTCGAATCGGCCGGGGCCGCTGGAATGTGCAGATGTGCTCCGCAATGCGGACACGCGACCACGACACCGAAGTGCTCGACCAGCAAATTGCCGCGGCATTGGCCGCAGATCATCTCGAAAGCCATAAGAACCTCAGCCACGAAACCGTGAGCCGGCCGCTTCAACCGGCCAAGAAAAGCAAGGACGGTTTGGAAAACCGTCCTACGGAACCCCCGCGAGGGTCCACCAATCTAGCTGGGTCGCTTGGCCGAAGCGACTCAGCCAGCCAGTGGAGTCGTGCGGGCGAATCGCCACGACGGGCACATCACAGCGAGCGGCGACTTCAGCCGCGTTCGTCGCGGACGAAACGTCAGTCATCGTCGGCAGCGGTTCATTGAAGATAATTCCCGCCAACGGCAAGCCTCGCTGCCGAGCGACTTCGACAGTCAGCAACGTGTGGTTAATCGTGCCGAGTCCCAGCCGCGCTACAATCAACAGCGGAAACTCGAATTGAGCGGCTAAGTCGGCCATCGTCCATTCGTCGGTCAACGGACACAGCAGTCCGCCGGCTCCTTCGACAATGACGATGTCGCACTCGGATCGACAAGCGTCGAGTCCGCGCTGAATCGCATCGAGATCGACCGTCCGCCCCGCTTGTCGAGCCGCGACCGGCGGAGCCAGCGGCGCGAGAAACCGCTGCGGACAAAGCTGATCGTCGGAGACGTCTCGGCAGAGAGCGTTGCGCAGCCGTTCGACATCGTCCCAGTGTGGGCGACCGTCTGCCTTGATCGAAGCTCCGCTGCACGCGGGCTTGAAGGCACCGACTCGATGCCCGGCCGCTCGGAGGTCACGCACGATCTCGCAGGCGATGTGCGTCTTGCCGACGCCGGTGTCAGTTCCCGTGATGAACAGCCCGCGCATGGTCGCTTACTTCTCGTCGTCGTACTGGCCGCCCATTTGGTACAGCGGCAGGAAGCGATAATAAACTTCCAGGCAGAGCGTGCTGACGGCGGTCGAGAAAATGCGGCCTCCGTATTCGCCCCACGGAGCTTTCGGATCCCAGCTTCCGGCCATGTGGCCGCGAGTCCGTTGCTCGGCGATCAGCGTTTCGCGCAAAGCCTCATTCCACTGCCGCCACGGAGCACCGCCATACTGATACATCGCCAGCGTGCCGTAGTACCAGAAATAAAGGTTGTGCGTCGAACCGCGCGGCAACCGCTGCATGATGAAGTTGACCCCTTCCGTACTTGTCGGGTTGGTGCGCGAGATGCCGAGCATCTGTTTGCAGAACAGCGCCTCGGCGGTCATCGAGTCAGTCGGTGGCGTCGGCTGGCCACCGATCAAGCGATAACCGGCCAAGCCTTTGTTCGGACCTTGGCTGCGTTCCTTCAGAAACTGCACCATCTTGGCTTTCGTACTGTCGGGGATCGTGAGGCCGGCGATCTCGGCGCTTTTCAGAGCCATCAGTTGCCAGCCGAAGATGCTCATGTCGCTGGACTGGCCTTTGACGTACCGCCAGCCGCCGTCGGGATTCTGATTCTCGACGATGTAGTTGACCGCGCGCATCAGCGGCTCGCGCAGGCGTCGATCGGACGAGAGGTCGCTCTGCATGCCATAAGCCTCGGCGAGGGCATACGTCGTCATCGCGTGGCAATACATCTGCTCGAAGTGCGTCGCTTTGCCGCCGAGGTATCCATCGGCTCGTTGCTGGCGAATCAGCCAACTGAGCGTCCGGTCGATTTGATCGGCGTATTGACCTTCTTCGTGCGTGTAACCGGCTCCGAGAAACGCCAGCAGTGAAAGAGCCGTCACACCCGCGTCGGCTTGCTTGCCGGCGTTGAGTCGATCGACTCCTTCTTCGTCGATTTTCACGAGGCCGGCGTGGCCGGTGCATTTTTCTCCGTCGGGGCAGTTCGCGTCGAAACCGTCGGCATCCCAAAAACCTTCAGGGTCTTGATGCGCGGCGAGCCATCGCAGGCTCATCTCGACCGCCTTCTCGGAGGCATCGGTGCCGCCGTAACGGCGAGCCGTCTCGCGACGCTTGCCGAGATTGCGGCCCTCGTAGATCGGTGGAACAGTCGTCCGCTTGCCGATCTTCGATGCCTCGAAGTTCGGTTGCACGAGTCGAGGCACGAGACCTTCATTCGGCAACTCGGTGCGGACTCCATCGCGCACCGCGACAGAATCACCCGGCACGGCATTCGGGTCTTGCGCTTTGCGTTCGGGATGGAACGACTCCGCGCCGCCATTGGCTTGGCCTCGGACGTTGCGAGTCTTCGTGCGCGAGAAGGGCGAGAAGCCAGGCGAGCCGCTGCCGGTTCCCGATCCTCCTGTCCCGGAGCCGCCCGTGGACTTGCCTGCCACTGAGCCGCCGTCGTCCGACGGACCCACCGACGGGGCGGGGCCAGTGCGTCGCGTGCCGGTGCCAGCCGTCGATGTGCCGCCCAGTGACGGGGACACATTTGTGATCGGGCCGGGAGGCGTTGTGTCGGGCAGACTCAACGGCCCAACAGAATCGAAGGACTGCGCGGCACGCTCCGAACCACCCACCGTCGGTTGCCGAGCGACCGTTGTGCTCTGTGGTCCTGCGCCGCTCGCTCCGCCGCGCTTCGTCGGCGCAAACGACGGCAAGCGGCTGTCTGGCCGAGCTTCGGCCGTCGGATCATCGATTCGCAACGGAGCCGCCGCTTCGACGCGCGTCGGACCTTTCTCGCCGGAGAGTTTCAGTTCCGGTTTCACCTCCTGCTGATCGGGCAGCGCCGAGCGATCCGCGACGTCGTTCGGAATATCGGGAGCAGTCAGTGGCCCTGGCCGGCGCTCCGGTCCCTCGGACGGTTTCAATTCTGTGGGTGAGCGCGTTGTGCGCACCAATTCTTGTCCGGGAGCGTCCGGCAGCTTTTCCCAAACTCGCGTGTTGCCTTTCGCGGTTGTTGGCAGATTGACAGGCTCGTCCGCGCCGGAGGGATCGAACTGCGGCTGGATTTGAATGACTCGCTCTCGCGGCAGTGGCACCGAGTCGTCGGCCTTAGCGGTCGTGAGGGACTCCGGGGGATTCACGGCCACCAGGCCGAACATGCACGACAGGTGGATCAGTAACGAGAACACCAGCGACTTCCAGCCGAGCGACTTGTCGCCCCACTTCGTCACCAGCATCGTGATCAGGTGCAGCATCGCCAGCGCCAACGCCGTGGCGAGTGCGCTCCACAACACGGTCTCAACGATCTCGACCGGCTGGCCGAGTATCGACGCCAACCGTTCGACGAATTCCGCCGCAGCCAGTAACGAGATTGAAAAATTCATGGCATCACCTCGTGGGGCGGATCGAATACCGCCCCGCTTCTCCGAGCCGATCGGCTTGGCGGCGAATGGTCACTTCTGCCGGGCGGCGAGTCAATCCGCGTCTGACACGGCGTTGCAGTCCAAAGTAACCCGAAGCGTCAGCGAGGGCGAACGCTCAAGTTCACTCCGAATCCGCAGTCACTTGGAACGTTCGCCCTCGCTGACGCTTCGGGTTGGTGGAGTCGCCCACTACTCTTTGTCGGCAACCCAGCCTTTCAATCTTGTGGAGCCTTCCATGCGGCATGACGGACGACAGCACGACGATCTGCGACCCATCACGATTCAGCGACATTTCACGGGAGCAGTCCCCGGCAGTGTGCTCATCAAGGCTGGCCGCACGACGGTCCTCTGCACGGCCAGCATCGACAACGACCTGCCGCCGTGGATGAAACGCGAAGCGAATCCGAACGGCTGGGTCACCGCCGAATACAACATGCTCCCGGCCAGCACCGCGCCGCGCAAGCAACGCGAACGCACGAAAATCGACGGCCGCACGAACGAGATTCAACGCCTCATCGGCCGCAGTCTGCGAGCCGTTGTCGATCTTGCCGCGCTCGGCCCACGCATGGTCACGGTCGATTGCGATGTGCTCGAAGCGGACGGCGGCACGCGCACGCTGAGCATCACCGGCGGCTTCATCGCGCTGGTCGATTCGCTCGCCGCGATCAAATCGCTGCTACCGACCGACCGGCCCGTGCTCAAGAGCAGCATCGCCGCGATCAGCGTCGGCATCGTCGAAGGCCAAGTCGTCGCGGACCTGGACTACGTCGAAGACAAAGACGCCGAAGTCGACATGAACGTCGTGATGACCGGCCTCGGCGAATTCGTCGAAGTCCAAGGGACCGCAGAAGGGACGCCGTTCAACCGTCAACTGCTCGACGCTCAACTGGCGCTCGCCGAAAAAAGCATCGCTCGGCTGACGCAACTTCAACGCGAAACACTGGGCGAGACGTGGCCGTTCCGTTCGTAGTCCCGCCTTCAGGCGGCATCCTGCTGAGTTCCGCCTGAAGGCGGGACTACGAACTTGGTAGCATTCCTGGCCATGAGCCGCGCCAACGCACAAACACCGCCAGACGCCGTGCCGGAGTCCGTCGTTGACACCGCCGAACGCCATCGCCGTTGGCTGCGCCGCGTTTGCTGGACCGGTGGCCTCCTCGCTATCGCCTCGTTTCTCGTGGTGATTGGCCACTCCCTTTATGTGCCTTGGAAGCTTCAGCAAAACGACTGGAAGCTGACCAACGGCTTTTACGTCGTTCCACCAAAGCCAAACTGGAAGCCTGAATTTGCACACCCTTCTCGGGCGTCCGTCGAGAACGTGAAACGCGTGCAAGGAAATGGACCTGTCACAAAGAGCGACATCGCTTTGATGCGACATCTACCGAATTTGAAGCGGTTGTGGATTCAACAGCCTTTTTACCCCATCTCCAACGATGTCCTTGCCGAGATCAGTCGGCTTCATCAGTTCGAGGAGTTGTTTTTACAGCAAGTTGAACTCGATGGCGGCGCGTTGCGAACTCTTTCAGCTTGCCCCTCGTTGAGGCATCTGAGTCTGACGCATACTTCGTTGAGTGACGACGAATTAACCCACCTGCCCGATTTTGGTCGTTTGACCGGTTTGAATCTCTTTCAAACGGGCTCGGCAGGCTTGGAGCACGTCGCTCGATGTTCCGAATTGGAAGGCCTGAACCTTGACCAAGCCCGAATCACGGACGCGGACGTGCCTCTCCTCGCGCGACTGCCGAAACTGCGGATTCTGGGACTCCATCGAACTGTTCTCACGGATCATGGCGCGAGAACCTTAGTGAACTCATGCCGTGATCTGACGATATTGACTATCAGTGGAAACAATCTCACAGATGCGGTCTTACCAGACATCGCTAGCCTCCCGGCATTGCAGAGGCTTGTACTGATGGATCAACCCATTACCGATGACGGACTCCGCGAATTGAAGAAATGCACGACGTTGGAATTCTTGGCTGTTCAAAACACAAAAGTCACGGCGGCCGGAATCGCTGAGTTGCAACGGTCGAACCCGAAGCTTCGAGAAGTCCAGCATTTTACCCGGTGAGTTCAACGTCGCGCGGCGTTTCATTGCTCACCTGGATTCACGGTACCGCGTCACAGCGTTCCCGAGCTCTTCATGACCGGCAGCAGCAGGCCGATGACGACGAACAGGATCATCGCGGCCATCACGATCAGCATCAGCGGTTCGAGCAGTCGGACGGCGAGGTCTAACAAACGATGAGTGCGGCGTTCCATCGTGTCGGCGATGTTGATGAGGACGTGTTCGAGATTGTTGGCTTCCTCGCCGACGGAAATCATCTCGATCACTTCGGCGGGGAACTGTTTGCTCTGACCCAGCGGAGCCGCGAGTGACTTGCCGGTCGAGACGCTATCGGCGGCGGTCGAGATCGCGTCTGAGAGCACACGATTGCCGGTCGCGTCTTTGGCGATCCGCAGCGATTGCAGAATCGGCACGCCGTTTTTGAGCAACGTCCCCAGAATGCGGCAGAAGCGCGCGACGGCCAAGCTGCGAATCACCGGCCCCAACGCGGGCACCGAGATCGCGATTCGATGCCACTGTCGCAAACCCTGCTCAGTCTTCAGGCGTTGGCGAATGAACCAAGTTGCGGCGATGATCGCCAAGATCGTGACGAACCAATAGGTACCGGCGTACTTGCTGAGCGACATCAACGCCGTGGTCGCCCACGGAAGCTCGTCCCGTTCGGCCATGCGTTCGAAGACTCCCGCGAACTTCGGCACGAACCACACGAGCATCGCCCAGACCACACCGACGCCCGTCGCCAACAGGAAAACGGGATAGGCCATCGCTCCGAAGACTCGGCCTTTGAGTTCTTGCTGGTGCTCGGTGAAGTCCGCGATCTGTTTGAGCACGTCTTCCAGGAACGAGCCTTCTTCACCGGCTCGGACCATGCTGACGGCCAGATCGGAGAAGATGTCTTCGTGCAGCCGCATGGATTCGGCGAGCCGCGTGCCGTCGGCGACCTTGTCGCGCAGGTCGCGCAGCACGGTCTTCAAGCCGGCATGGGATGTCTGACGTTCGAGCAATTCCAGGGACCGCAGCAGCGGCACGCCCGCTCGCAGCAGATCGGCCAGTTGCGAAAAGAACGTCGCCAAGTGTGCCGCTCGCGGCCTGCGGACCCACGCCAGCGCGGGACTTTTGGACGCTTCGGCCGCCTGAATCTTCACCGGGAAGAGCTGCTTCGCCGACAACTGCGAGACGACATCCAACTCGCTGTTGGCGGTCAGCAGATCGGCAAACTCACGGCCGGAAAGATCGCGAGCGATGTAGCGGAATTCAGGCATGGCGGCAGGATGTTACGGACGTCTTCGTCCTCTCGCGAGGCTTATGTCGCAGATTGCCTCGTGCGAATTGCATCGAGCGCCGGATCGAACAGTCGTTCTGAGGAACGGGACACCGCCGCCCTATTTCTTCGCTTTCGGGCCAACCAGTTCGACGAAATTGCCGTCGGGATCGCGATACACGCCGAGAAATCGACCGTCCGAAATCTCTTGCAAGCCTTTGCTGAGCGGCATGGAACCGTAGGCGATCATCCGCATGTTCGCGATGGCGATGTCCTTGACGGCGATCGTCGTGTACCGCATCCCCAGAGTTGAGTGGATGAAATCCTGATTGGCCTTCTTGCCGGGAGCCTTCTTGAACTCCATCAGCTTCAATTTTGTGACGTTGTCTCCCTTACCGAGCACCAGCACATGCACTCGAAACGGCTGGTTGTCGGTCAGCCCGACGTTTTGAGCCATGTCAGCGGGGACATCGAAGCCGTCCAGTTCCGTCATGCCGACTGCCTGGGTGTAGAAGTCCACCGAGCGTTCGGCATCCGAGCAAACGATGCCGAAGTCGATCGTCGTACTCGTGAAGTCCCCCGGCTTGGCGGCCACCTTTTGCTTTTCCTTCGCACCGGTCAGCGCGAACAAGCCGACTCCTAAAACGAGAGCACATGTGACAGCCTTGAACGACGGATGCAGTTTCATGTCGGGACTCCTGAAGAAGTAGGTCAGGCTTTCCAGCCTGACTCGAATTGGAAAAACCAAGTCAGTCGTTGATCGGGTCAGCCTGGGAAGGCTGACCTACGCCAAAACGCCTTGGACCACTTTTCCATGCACGTCGGTCAGGCGGTAGTCGCGGCCTTGGAAGCGGTAGGTCAGGCGTTCGTGATTGAAGCCGAGCAGGTGCATGATCGTGGCTTGCAGGTCGTGGACGTGGACTTTGTCCTTCGCCACCGAGAAGCCGAGGTCATCGGATTCGCCGTGCATCGTGCCCCCTTTCACACCGGCACCGGCCAGCCACATGCTGTAGCAATCCGGATAATGATCGCGTCCGAGGACCGCACTGGCGGCGGTGCGGCCTTCGCGGAACGGAGTCCGGCCGAACTCGCCGCCCCAAACGATCAGCGTGTCTTCGAGCAATCCGCGTTGCTTCAAATCCTTGATCAGCGCGGCGACCGGCTTGTCCATCGTCGCACATTTTTTCGTGAGCCCTTCAGTGATCCCTTCGCCCGGCCCGGTGCCGTGGAAGTCCCAGCCCCAGTCGAAGAGCTGCACATATCGCACGCCCGCTTCGATCAGCCGCCGTGCGAGCAAACAATTGTTGGCGAGGCTCGACATCCCCGGCTTCGCGCCATAATCGTCGAGCACCGCTTGCGGCTCCTTCGCGATATCCATGACTTCCGGCACGGAGGTCTGCATTCGAAACGCCAGCTCGTACTGAGCGATCCGCGTCGCCGTTTCGGGATGTCCCAGTTCCTTCGCCTGTTGCTCGTTGAGATCGCGCAAGGCATCGAGGCTCAGCCGCCGCATCTCGCGGTCCATGCCTTCCGGGTCCGAGGCATACAGCACCGGGTCACCCTGCGACCGGCATTGCACTCCCTGAAAGACCGACGGCAAGAAGCCGGTCCCGAACGAATTCTTTCCCCCATTCGGCTGCACGCCGCTGCTGATGAGGACGACGAACCCCGGCAGATTTTCGTTCTCCGTGCCAAGCCCGTACGTCGCCCACGACCCCATCGACGGCCGACCCGATCGCGGCGAGCCGGTGTACAGTAATAGCTCAGCCGGAGCGTGATTGAACTGGTCAGTGTTCATCGAGCGGATGACGCACATCTCATCGGCGACGCTGTGCAGATGCGGAATCGCATCCGACATCCAGACCCCTTCTTTGCCATGCTGCGAGAACGTCCGCCGAGTCCCCAGCAACTTTGGAACTCCCGACGTGAACGCGAACCGCTTCCCCTTGAGATACGCATCCGGACAATTCTCACCGTCGTGCTTGACGAGTTCCGGCTTGTAATCGAACAAGTCGAGATGCGGAGGCGAGCCGGTCATGTGCAGATAAATCACTCGCTTCGCTTTGCCATCGAAGTGCGACTTCTTCGGAGCCAGCGGATCAACCACCTTGCTGGCCGGAGCCGCGGTTGCGTCCTTGGCCAACATCGACGCCAACGCGATCCCACCGAGTCCGGCTCCGGTCTCTTGGAAGAAGTGCCGTCTGGTTTGATTTTGAATTTGTTCAAGCTGTGGGTGCATGAAAGAGTCCTCGCTGGAAAAACAGAAAGTCATTCATCGTCGAGATGGGGTGCTGATTCTCGAATTTTGTGCAACGTCTCGATCGTGCCGTGCTGAGCGGCCCAATGATCGATGTAATTCCAATCCAACCGTTTTCCTTGGACGGAAATCACATCGCGGATGTCATCGTGATCCTTGTTCCGCATCCAGCGAGCTTTCGTCAGGATCACATCTTCGGCGGTTGGCAGCCAAACCTCTCGGCCGAAGTAGTTCACCTTCAGCCGTCGCTGAAATCGAGACAAATCGTGTGCGTCCGAACTCAATCGGAACAGTTCGACGATGAAGTCCGTGTTTTGGATGGTGAGGACGTTTTTCACCGTCCCAGTCGCCGTTTCAAACTGCATCTGTGGATTGAGGCGAAAATCCGGTGATAAACGTGACACGACCGCACGCAACGGCTTGTCTCCCACTTGAATCACGAAGTCAGCGTCCACCGTCGATCGCGGAATGCCATAAAACATGCTCGAGAGAGAGCCGACCAACATGTACGGCAGTCCTTCGGCATTCAAGGCGTCGATCATTTGTTCCACGGCGGGATGAGGTGTCATTTCCGAGCCTCGACGATTTTCTTCAGGTCAGATTCATCGAAGCGACGTCTGAGTTCGATCCGCCGAGTGAACTCGTGCCGTCGCTGTTCTTCGGTGTAATCGGGAAATTGGTGCTGAATTCCCGCCATACAAATGCTGCGGGCGTACTCATACAAGTCCAAGCCGGTCTTGATTCGTTCGGCCGGATCAATGGTTCGCGCCACACGCACTTTGTCCCGGTAGATCGCGTCAGCGAGTTCTTTGATGTTATCCATTGAAATCATCTCCGCATGAACATCTCATCCAAATTCAGCAGCACGTTGCCGACGACGGTCCAGGCCGCGAGTTCGACCGGGTCTGCCCCTTCCGGCAGCGGGCCGAGCGGATTCGTGGCGAGCTTGCGGGCCTTCTCGATGTCCTTCGCGAATCGTTCGCGAGCGCTGTTGAACAACTTCGTGAGGTCCGCCAGTTCTGACTCGGTTGGTTGCCGGGACACGCATTGGAGGAAGCCGGCTCGGATGTGGTCGGCGGGCGACGTGCCGCTCTTGGCCATCGTGCGAGCCAACGCTTGAGCTGCTTCGATGTAAACTGGGTCGTTGAGCGTCACGAGCGCTTGCAGCGGCGTGTTGGTCCGTGCTCGGCGGATCGTGCAGACCTCGCGGTTCGGAGCGTCGAACGCCGACATCGACGGGTACGGATTCGAACGTCGCCAAGTCGTGTACAGGCCGCGGCGGAATTTGTCCTCTCCGGCACTCGCCTGCCAGTCGATGCCGCTGCCGAACGCGGCGCTCACGCCGAGATTCGGCTGAAACGGTTTCACGGGCGGACCAAACATCTTCGGGCTGAGCAACCCGCTGATCGCCAACGCCTGATCGCGAATCATCTCGGCCGACAATCGGAAACGCGGGCCGCGAGCCAGCAGATAATTTTCGGGATCGCGATCCAACAACTCCGGCGTGACCTTCGAGGATTGCCGGTACGTCGCCGAGGTCACGATCAACTTCAACAACGCTTTCGTATCCCACTTCAACCGCTCGACCTCCGTGGCCAGCCAGTCGAGCAACTCCGGATGTGTCGGCAGGTCGCCTTGCGAACCGAACTCTTCGCTCGTTCGCACGAGGCCATTGCCGAAGATCGTGTCCCAGTACCGATTGGCCAGCACGCGCGCGGTCAGCGGGTTGTTGTCGTCGATCAGCCACTTGGCCAGTGCCAGCCGATCGGGCGGTGAACCTTCCGGCAGCGGATGAAACGCGGCGGGGACTCCCGGCGTGACTTCTTGGCCGAGGTCCATGAAGTTGCCGCGCAGTTGGATATTCGTCTTGCGGCGTTTGTCGGCGGCGAGTTCACG
This sequence comes from Candidatus Kuenenia stuttgartensis, assembly GCA_945904015.1. Classification (GTDB taxonomy): domain Bacteria; phylum Planctomycetota; class Planctomycetia; order Planctomycetales; family Planctomycetaceae; genus SXKJ01. The sequence goes on from CAMDPK010000055.1 coordinate 31,613, forward strand.
CAGAACTGGCACAGTCGTTGCGGCCTTGAGTTCCGCAAGGCTCTTGCGAGTCGCCACCAACTGGTCGCGAGCGGAGGCCAATTCGGGAGCGATCGTCAAATAGAACTTTGTCAATTCGGCGCGTTGAGCCTCATTGCGTTGCTCGGCCGGCGTGTTGAGGATCGCCAGGATCGCAGCCGGAACGCGAGCCGACTCGGCCGCACGGGGATCGTCTGTCAGCGACAACCGGAATTTGCCGAGCACATGATTCTCAAACGATGACGTTTGTTCGAGCGTGATCGTCAGCGTCGAACCCTCCGCGACCTCGACCGAAGTGGACGTGACCAACGTCAGCGAGTGCGGCTGATCGAGCTTCCCGCCGACCGCCCAGCCCTTGTTGGCTTGCGGCGCGAGCACAACCTTCGCCTCGAACCCAGCACCTTGTTCGTGATCGGCAAACGCGGTCGCGAACGGCACGCCCCGCACCCCGCTGAGCACGAACTCGGACGACGGCTTCGGCGGATCGACGTAATCTTTCTGCCAAACCGGCTCGTGCTTGTCGTTCAAGACGAGGACTCGGAAGTTGCGAATCCGCTCTTCGGTCCCTGCGTCGGTGCGGTTCCACAGGACGACGCGGTCAATCGGCTGCTCGGATTTCAGATCGACTTCCCACCACGGATTGTCTTCTTGAGCCGTGTGCGAGACGGAGTTCTTCGCGTAGTCGCCCGACGTGTTGCCGTCGTTCGCGCGTTTCGCTTCGCCGCCGTAATTGGTCGTGCTCTGCTTGGCGTCTCCCTGCGGAGCGTGATTGTCGTTGCCGGCGAAGACCTGCACTTCGGCGAGATGCAGGAACCGAGCCTTGCCCGGCAATTCCACTCGCACGAAGCGGCCGTTGAGTCGCGTCCCGTTTGGCGGAGTGATCGTGGCCGAGACCTTCGACAGCACGAAGTTCCCGCCGCCGAAGCCCGCTCCTTTGCCGGGCAGCGCGTCATCCGGCAGAGAGTCGAGTCGCACGGCATTCAGCTTGCCGGCTGACAACGGAATCTCGATTGAGTACGTCGCCTTGTTCGCCGCTTTGTCGGCGCGAACCGCTCCGTCGTCAGCCACGCTGAGCGTCACACCGCCATCCGACTTGCCACTCGTCGGCTTGAGCGGCTTCCAAGCCAGCGACCTGGGAAATGCCGCGTCCCATTTGGCGAATGATTCCAAGACGGCGGGAGTCGGGGTGACGGCTTCTTTTTCCAGCCGAGCGACGTCCGCCAGCCACGTCTCCTTTTGCTTGAGTTGCTCCGATGTGAACAACTCCAAACGAGGCGATTCATCCGATCGGTCGGCGTCTTCGGTCTGATTCAGGATCGCGAACAGTTTGAAGAATTCCTCCTGCGTGATCGGGTCGTACTTGTGCGTGTGACACTGAGCACACGCGATCGTGGTCCCCATCCAAGTGGCCATCGTCGTGTTGACGCGGTCCACGATGGCGACGCTGCGGAACTCCTCGTCGTTCGTGCCCCCTTCGTTGTTCGTCAGCGTGTTGCGATGAAACGCCGTCGCGATGAGCTGATCCTCGGTCGGATTCGGCAGCAAGTCGCCAGCGATTTGTTCGATCGTGAACTGATCGAACGGCATGTTCTTGTTGAACGCCTTGATGACCCAATCGCGATAACCCCAGATCGTCCGCGCCGGATCGTCCGCGTACCCCGCCGAGTCCGCATACCGAGCGAGATCCAACCACTGCCGCGCCCAGTGCTCGCCGTAGCTCTCCTTCGCCAGCATCCGATCCACGAACTTTTCGTAAGCCTGCGGGTCCGAGTCCTTCACGAAGTCTTCGATCTCGGCGACGGTCGGCGGCAACCCTGTCAGATCCAGTGCGACACGACGTCCCAACGCGTTCCGATCTGCTTCCGGCGAAGTCGTCAGCCCTTCGCGTTCCAGCCGAGCCAGAATGAAATTGTCGATCGGATTTCGGATTTCGGATTTCGAGTTTCGGATTTCCGGCACATTGGGCCGGCCTGGTTTTTCGTACGACCAATGTTTCGCAAACTTGGCCCCTTGCCGAATCCACGCTCGCAGCAACTCGACTTCGCGAGCATCCAGCGGCTTTCCATGTCCCGCCGGCGGCATCCGCTCGTCCGCGTTGTCAGAGGTGACACGCCGAATCAACTCGCTCTCGTCCGGCTTGCCGGCAACGGCGGCCACCTTCCCCGATTCGAGCTTCGCAAGCACTCCGTCCCGGGAGTCAAACCGCAGTCCGGCTTGCCGTTCCTTCTCATCCGGCCCGTGACACTTCCAGCAGCGATTCGACAGGATCGGGCGAATGTCGCGATTGAAGTCGATGGGCGAGTCGGCCGCGTGAGCGGTCGCTCCGATCACAACCACCGAAAACACAAACGCGAGCCGTCGCACATTCAGGGAGAACCAGCAGCGCATCGGAAGTCTCCGAATCGACGAATCCAGAAGGCAGGAATCGCTCGCGCTCGCGAGCGGCGGGAGCGAGATGATATCCAAGCTCGCCGCCCGCTGCCCACTCTCTTCGCCTAACACGCATCCGACTTTACGGCTCGCCTTTGCCCGCCAGATCCATACCAATCGCTACGACCACCGGTAGATACATCGCTAACGGATACAGTCCAACGAGCACGACAGTACGGCGAATGCCACGCGTTCGGAAAAGGTGCCACGGTACGCAAATCATTGGCAGCCCCCAAAACGCCCCAAGCGTGATGCACAGGCGGTAGAGCCAACTGAGACGCCGATGACGATGCTTCGCATCGAGGAATGTCCAGACTGCAATCGGTAGTCCCCACAAAACAATCACCAGGCGTTGCACGGTTTGATAAGTTCGATCAGGTAGATCCACGGAAACCACAGCGATGATGCCAACGACCAATGCAGTCGCATAACAAGCACGTCCTAGCCAAGTCAGGTACGGCGGGTTTTCGCTTTGAACTGGCAACACATGAGATTCGTTCATCGCATCGCGTCAATCAGAACCGGAGGCCGGTGGCTTAGGGTTTGATGAACCAGGGCTTCGTCGTGGAGTCGGACTCAAAGAACTTCAGCAGCAACTGGCCAACCTTCCGCTGGCCGGACGGCGATTGATGCGTGCCGTCGTTGGGAGTGAAGTCGGACGTCTCGTACGAGAAGCCGTCTTCGCGTTTCGTCGAGCCGTTGGCCCAGAGGTACGGTCCCCAACTGAGCCACGGAGCTTTGACCTCGCCGCGAGCGGGATCGAAGTTGAGCGACTTGTCACCGCTGATTTGTTGCTCGACCAGCCACTTCACGGAGAACGCCGATTCGTAGGCGTAGGGTTCGGGATTGAGTCCCGTCGTGGCGTAGCCGCCGTAGGTGCGGCTCGACAGATACGCCAGCTTCACGTTCGGGAACCGAGCGGGAAAGATTTGCACGATGCGAGCCAACTCGCTCTGCAAGGTCTGAGCGTATTTCGGAAAACCTTGATTCGGCCCGGCGTCGGCTTGCTTGATCCAGATGACTTGGACTTGCTCGCGCGAGACTCCCGCTTGCTTCAGCCGTTGATCGACGGTGTCCCAATACTGTTTGCCGCGTCCGCCATCGTCGGGATTTTGAATTGCGGCGGCGGTCATGCCCCCTTGTGCTCCGTTGACGAATTGAACTTGCGGATTCAGGTTCGACGCCTCACGCAACTCTCGCTGAAAGCCCTCCGACGACTGCGACGTGTTGCTCATCCCGACGGACATCAGCACGATCTTGCCCTTCGGATCGGGCTGACCTTGAGCATTCAGCGGTTGCACTTGCTTTGCCATTTTGAGTCCCGCCGCTTCGTGATCCTTCGGCCGTTCGTTCTTGCCGCCGGGATAGAAGCCCCCCTCGAAGCTTTGATACTTGGCCGCCCCCAGTTCGTTCAGCGGCTTGAGCGACTTCGTGTCGGGCGAGACAGGTTTACCGTCGTTCTTGCGGGCTGGCTCATTGCCGCCGCGCTGGTCGCCCCGCGCGATGCCTCGCAGTACTTCTTTGCCGTCACGAGTGACCGGCTGCACCATGATGGCGCTGCCCTCGCGAAAGTCCTTCAGCTTCTCCGCCAAGTCCTTGCCGGAGCTGTTGAGCACGCGTGTGTCGTCCGTCAGCGTGAACTCACGCTGCTTGCCGTCGATCTCCACCGTGACCTTCTTGCCGGGGATATCCAACTTCTTCAGCGTGCCGCGCAGAATCTCTTGAGCCGGCAACAGACTCGGAAAAAACAACATCGCCACGAGAACGCATTGCACAAGGGTTCGTTTCATCATCAGGCTCCGAGTGTTTCAGACGTTGGTCCACTGACCGTTCTTTGCGCTGCTGAGCACCGCGTCGCAAATCTTCTGCGTTTCCAAGGCGTCGCGGAAGGTCGGGCTGCACGGAGTCCCCTTCGCCAGCGAGTCGCAGAAGTCGGCGACTTGATGCACGAAGCTGTGCTCATAACCGATCTGCAAGCCGGGCACCCACCACTTGCTCATGTAGGGATGATCGCCGTCGGTGACGTGGATCGAACGCCAGCCGCGCAGGTTGCCGGCATCGCGGTGATCAAACCATTGCAGGCGATGCAGGTCGTGCAAGTCCCACTTGATCGAAGCGTGCTCGCCGTTGATCTCGAACGTGTACAGCGCCTTGTGGCCGCGGGCGTAGCGTGTCGATTCAAACAGACCGAGCGATCCATTCTGGAAGTGGCACAGGAACGCGCAGGCGTCGTCGATCCCAACCTTCTCGACCTTGCCCGTCGCAGTGTGCGTTCGCTCTTTGATGAACGTCTCGGTCATGGCCGTGACGTTCGTGACTCCGCCGTTGAGCCAGATCGCGGTGTCGATGCAGTGCGCCAGCAAGTCGCCAGTCACTCCGCTGCCGGCCGCTGCGACGTCCAATCGCCAGAGACCATTGCCACCTTGCGGCAAGTCGGCGGAGATCGTCCAGTCCTGCAAGAAGTTCGCGCGGTAGTGGAAGATGCGTCCGAGCTTCCCTTCGTCGATCAACTGCTTCGCGAAGCTGACGGCGGGGATGCGGCGGTAGTTGTACCAGACGGTGTTCGCGACCTTGGCCTTCTCGACGGCTTGGCACATTTCTTCGCCTTCCGCCGTGTTCATCGCCAGCGGCTTCTCGCAGAGGATCATCTTGCCGGCGGCCGCGCAGGCCAGAGAAATCTCCTTGTGCAAATTGTTCGGGACGCAGATATCGACAGCGTCGATGTCTTTCCGCTCGACGAGCTTCCGCCAGTCGGTCTCCGTAGATTGATAGCCCCAAGTGTCGGCAAACGATTTGATCGCGTCGGCATTGCGAGCACACGCGGCCTTCAGGACCGGCTTGTATTCCAATTCTGGAAAAAAGTTCGCGACGCGGTTGTAGCCGTTCGAGTGTGCTCGGCCCATGAAGCCGTAGCCGATCATGCCGATGTTGAGAGACTTTGCCATTTGCTGTCGTTCCTTGAGGTGATGCTGAAAAATGTTGTTGGCGAATGGTGTGCCACGATGGCATCACGCAGTTGTCTGACTGACCATGTGCGGTGATTCACGCCACGCCGGTTGCAGACCGAGATACAAAACGTCGGGATCGATGTCCGCTCCGTTGGGCCAGACGATCGTGCCCGCTCGTGAGTCCACGGTCACTTTGAGAAACTCGTCCCGTTCGCGCCGCATCGGCTCGAAGATCGGGCCATGCAGGAACGGTTCGAGGTCCACGTCACGCTGCGTGCCGTCGGTGAACGACAAACGCACGACGAATCCGTCCAGCGGCATGACCTGTTTGACTCGAATCATCGAACGCATTGGCGAGGCTCCTCAACCCATTCAATCCAGCGGCGGAATCCATTTGAGTGGCAAGCCGTCGCGAGCCAACTCCCAATTCTCCCGCAGGTCATCACGATACATTGACGCCCATTCCAAAACGAGGGATTTGGAACGCCGTGGCAGATCGCCGACCAAAAGCTCCAAACTCTCGATGGTGAATTGTCCCTCGTCGTCGCCGTACTCGGCATGAAAATGCGGCGGAGCGTGATCGTTGTAGTACATGTAGATCGCGATGCCATAAAACTCGGAGACACGAGGCATCAGAGTCACCCGCACTTTCCGTTGATGGCTTATGGCGTGGCTGGTTTTGCGCCGGGATTGAACTGCGAAATCGCCATGCGAGCAACTGTCACGCGAACGTCCTCTCAAGTCGGACGTCTAAGCAACGACTCTTGACCGTCGTGCTGAGTCCACACGATTGCACGGCCGCCGTCCAACTCGTAGCGTGGCGGGCATCATGCAAATCCGCTGTCCTCATTGCCAAGTTGCCATTGAGTTGATCGACGCGGTGGCGGGCAGCGAAGTGATCTGTCCGAAGTGCGGTAGCGTTGTCAGCAGCGCGGACGCGACATTCCTCAATCCAGTGGCCGCAGAACCACCCGATGGTGGCAACCGGTCTCCGGCCGAGCCGCCCCTTCCGACCGCAGGTCTCCCGCAGGACGCGCCTCCCGCCGAAGCGCCGGACGAGAAACGATTCGGACGCTTTCAGTTGAAGAAGCTGCTCGGCAACGGAAGCTTCGGCGTAGTCTGGCTGGCCTACGATCCAAAGTTGCAGCGCGACGTCGCACTCAAGTTTCCGAAACCGGGCAAGCAGAAGAATTTTATTTGGGAGGCTCAAGCGGCGGCGCAGTTGAAGCATCCCAATATCGTCACCGTGTTCGAGGTCGGCGACGCTCCGTACAACGGCCATGAAAAGTGGCCGTTCATTGCCAGCGAATACATTCACAGCACAGACTTGGCCAAGGTGCTGAAGTCGGAACTCGAACAAGGCCGGGCGTTGGCTCCGAAGCGTGTGGCCGAGTTGTGTGCCAAAGTGGCCGAGGCGCTCGACACCGCTCACAAGGCGGGCGTGGTCCACTGCGATTTGAAGCCGTTGAACATTCTGATCGACGACCACGGCGAGCCGCATGTGATGGACTTCGGCTTGGCCAGGCGTGACGCGGAACCCGGTTTCAAGCTGACCGCGCAAGGTCCGATGGGCGGCACGCCCGCGTACAGTTCTCCGGAACAATGGCAAGGTCAACACGTCGATGGCCGCACCGACCTCTGGGCCTTGGGAGTCATCCTGTTCGAGCTCCTCACCGGCGAGCGTCCGTTCCGTGCCGAGCGCGACCAGAAACTGCTGCGCGAACAAATCAAAAACGACGACCCGCCGCCGCCGTCTAAGCTCAACAGCCAAGTCCCCGCCGACCTCGACACGCTCTGCCTGAAGTGCCTGGAGAAAGACCCGTCCCGCCGCTTCCCCACCGCCGCCGCCCTCGCCCAAGAACTCCACCGCTTCCTCCACGGCGAGTCAATCCACTCCCGCCCCATCACCCACTGGGAACGAGCCAGGAAGTGGTGCCAACGCAATCCAACGGTCGCGTCCTTGAGTGCCGCCGTGGTCCTCATGTTGCTTGAGAGTTGAGAGATGTCAGATACGCTGGGTGGACCATTCCATTGATTGAGGTCCGCACAGCGTAACCGCCCCTATTGGGACACGAGCAAAAGGAAATATGCCACCATGCAGAATATCACCAAACGGTTCACACGTTGGCTTGGTGCCCGTTCGTTGGGTACAGGATTCGCCATTGGGGGTTGGATCGTGGTCTCCGTGGCGCTCGTTCGCCCTCTGATGGGAGGTCAGGAGACGCTAACGTTGATTGGACACACAGACCAAGTCCATAGCGTGGCGTTTAGCCCAGACGGGAAGTGGCTGGCATCGGCGAGTAGGGACCAAACGGTCAAAGTATGGAACGCAGCAACGGGCCAGCAGTCGCTGACGTTGAAAGGACACATCGAGGTTGCCTCGAGCGTGTCATTCAGCCCGGATGGGAAACGGTTGGTCTCGGCGAGTGGGTATGCTCTCGAACCAAACAGACCAGGCGAAGTGAAGGTATGGGACGCGGTTACAGGACAGAAATTGCTCACGTTGAAAGGGCACACCGGTGGGGTCAACAGCGTGGCGTTTAGCGCGGACGGTCAACGGCTGGCGTCGGCCAGCTCGGATCAGACCGTGAAGGTGTGGGACGCCACGAGCGGTCGGGAGTTGCTGACGCTCAAAGGACACACCAACTTCGTCCTGACAGTGGCGTTTAGCCCGGACGGGAAGCGACTTGCCTCGGCGGGCTATGACCACACGGTCAAGACGTGGGACGCAGCCACGGGCCAGGAGTTGCGTACCTTGAAAGGACACACACATTTTGTCGAGGGCGTGGCGTTTAGCCCGGATGGTCAGCGGCTTGTCTCGGCGAGTTATGACCAGACCGTCAAGATTTGGGACACGACCACTGGAAAGGAATCGCTCACGCTGAAAGGACATGCCATCGCCTTAATGGGTGTGGCGTTTAGCCCGGACGGGAAGAGGCTCGCCTCGGCCAGTGGAGACCGGACGGTAAAGGTGTGGGACGCGGCCACGGGCCAGGAGTTACTCACCCTTAAAGGTCACACCAGTTGGGTCCGGAGTGTGGCGTTTAGCCCAGACGGGCAGCGGCTAGCTTCGGCGAGCGGGGACGGGACGGTGAAGTTATGGGACGTTATGCCTCGACCGTGAACACCGGAGTTGCGAGCGGAGCGTGAGGCACTGAGTCTGATTCACTTCCTGCGAGACCAAGGCCAACCGCAGTCCGAATGGCTCAACGCCCTCTCCTCCGACCAGACGATCAGCGAGGCAGTTCGGCAACGCGCGTTACAGTTCGCTCGCGAGTGGAAGCCAGAAGTACCCTCGAAGGAACCTACCAAGTGATCCCCGCATTCGACGAACATGGCTATTTACCGCCGGGAATCCACCCAGCCACTCTGGATGAAATCGAAGCTCGATTCGGCAAAGAACCGGAGTTGCGGCGAGTCCAGATGGAATCGTTACGGTGGTTGGTTGAGATCGCTCAGCGAGCGGGAGTGGAGCGGCTCGTCGTGAACGGCAGTTTTGTGACCGACGAGTTTGAACCCAACGACGTGGATTGCGTGCTTTTGGCCAGTCCCGACTTTCCGCGGGACACCGAGGCGGAAGCGGAGTTGATTGCGGGCATGCCGTTCCTTCAAATTGACATCGTGAAACAAACCGACTTCGATGTGATGGTCGAGACGATCTTCGCCACGGATCGGCGTTTCCGTCGGAAGGGGATGCTGGAGGTTGTGCCATGGAACTGAAAGACGAATACGAACTCGAAGTGACCCGCTCGAAGCTCAAAGTGCTCGAAGAACGGCTCGAAGCCTCACGCTTGGAACCTTCTGAAAACGCGCATGTGCAGGAGCTTTCGCTCCGGTCGCTCAAGCGAATGATCAACCAACTCAAAGAGGAAATCGCGCGGTTTGAATCTCA
>CAMDPK010000056.1 GCA_945904015.1 Candidatus Kuenenia stuttgartensis
GGACACGGGTAAAACATCCGACGGCTCGATAACTTTCGACACGGTGGTGTGCTCCTGGAAAAGAAATGGGATGTCGTTCAACTCCAATTTCTCCCCAAGCACACCGCCTTCTTCAACTCACCTCATCCACAACATTTGACAATAACTCGTCACAACCGGTCAGGAAATACTCACCTTGAAGGGAGACACCGGCAGCGTCCCCCGCAGAGAATATGCCGTGGCATTTAGCGCAGATGGAAAACGACTGGCGTCGGCAAACGGCGATCAGTCGGTAAAGGTATGGGATGCCACGAGCGGCCAGGAAGTGCTGACATTGAATGGCCACACTGGTTGGGTCCATAGTGTGGCGTTTAGCGCGGATGGCAAACGGATCGCCTCAGCAAGCAAGGACAAGACGGTGAAGGTGTGGGATGCCATGAGTGGTCGGGAGATGCTCACGTTGAAAGGGCACACTGCCGCGGTCCAGAGCGTGTCGTTTAGCCGGGACGGGAAATGGCTCGCCTCGGCCAGCAGCGATAAGACGGTGAAGTTGTGGGACGTCACGCCTCGTCGGTGAAGGACGACAAGTCGCCCAAGAATCTGTAGCAGACGATTAGGTTCGATTGCCGGCTGACTGTGATTCAACCGACGAATGGGTTCGCCCGACAGCCTGTAGAGACCGCAAAATCCTCGCGCAATTCTCGTCTAATAGTGACCCTCGTGTTTGCAAGAACAGCCAACGACGAGAAACAAGTCGCGCAGGAACCTCGAGCGCTCGAACAACACTGCTGTAGTGAAACAGCACTCCGATTACTTGAGGTGACTGGACTGATCGGCAAATCTCCTGTTGGTGTTCGTGAACGAATCCATCCAGAACGATTTTCGAGACGACTTGATGCTGCTCGGCCTGTCGGACGTAGACCGGTTTGCGTAGCGATTTGATGAAGGATAGGTCCAAAGCAACAAAGCCATCCCGATTTGAATTAGCAATCTGCTTACAACCAGATCGGAGATTCTTGACGAGCTTTTTGATCGAACGGGGACGCTTCGCCGCAATTGCTAACGCATTCTCGCGCTCCATTTGGACAAGTAAATCTGGCTCACCAAATGTCGTCGTAAATCCGGCGAGACGTAACCATGCCCAAAGATAAAGCTCAAATTGGGTACTACGAGATTTGCAATCGGGCTTATCTTCCGACGCGTCGAAACCACCGCTCAGTGCGATCGCAACATCGCGACGGAACGACTGGCATTCCGGTCCCACATGCAGCATGCGACGGATTGTCTCGAACTGCAAAGTTTCAAGCAAAGCGACGTCCAACTTTTCTTGAATCGATTCACTGGGGGCGTGGTTTAGACTGGAATTGAACAACGCCGCATACTGGCAAAGTCGAGATGATCCGTTTGCTGGTACTCCTTTGGCCTTGAAGTCATCAAGCATCTGTTGAATTAGCGCGGCAATGGCGTCGTTGTGAAAGACGCTGTCGGCGTTGATCGGCACCGACAAGGTGAAGGAATCCGAGATAGATTCAACATTCCACATAAACCTGCCCTACCAGTGCGAAATCGACTCCCAATGTTTTTCTTTTGAAGATCGCGCAGGACGTTAGCGGGATCGCCCCAACTCAGGAAGCGCGCACATGCCGTCTTGGACACCTACGTTGCGAGCGGAGCGTGAGGCCCTGAGTCTGCTTCACTTCCTGCGAGCCCACGACCAACCGCAGTCCGAATGGCTCAACGCCATCTCCTCCGACCAGACGATCAGCGAGGCAGTTCGGCAACGGGCGTTCCAGTTCGCTCGCGAATGGAAATAACGCCACCCTCCTCGCGAGGGTGGTTCCCGCGCTCAGTCGCTACGGGCCGCGAACGCTCAACAACGCTTCAATCGCGGAGTCCTTCTGCCATTCCGCGCCGTAGTTTCAGAGCGCGGGAACCACCGGGACAAGCCCGGAGGCGTTCGTGCATTCTTCTCTGGAGTTGCGAGCGGAGCGTGAGTCCCTGAGTCTGACTTACTTCTCTGAGCCCGGCAGCGAAGAAATTCAAAAGTCGGTTTGCGCCGACCGCGCCGGCGAATTGTCATGTGCCGATCAGGCAAGCTCAGTGGACACGGCTCGGCACTCTTCGTGGCTGTGTCGCGCTCAAACGAAATTCTCGCCGTCACAGTCCGACGCACGGGATAAGGTGTTGAGGCATTCGATCGACCGGGCCGATTCATCTGGTCGTTGGCCATTTTTGTCGCGAGGTGTGTGTGAATTCCGATCGCAATCTGTTTCTGACGCTGGTGTGCGTGCTGCTGGGCTTCGGCGTGCTGATGGTCCACAGCGCCAGCATCACCTCGCGTCCGACGGAGTTCGAGCAGGTGTACCTGTCTCGCCACGCGACCCATTTGATCGTGGGGGTGATCGCCGCCAGCCTCTGTTCGCTGCTGCCGTCGCGGTTCTGGAAAGAGTCCGCGCCGTGGCTGTTCGCGGGAACAGTGGTGCTGCTTGTCGCGGTGCTGATTCCGGGGATCGGCACGCGGATCAACGACTCGCAGCGCTGGATTCGGTTCGGGCTGTTTCAGATGCAGCCGTCGGAGCTGGCGAAGATCACGCTGCCGCTGTTGCTGGGAGCGATGCTCGTCAGGCGGCAAGAGAATTTGCGACGGGTGATCGCCGGAACGATCCCGTTCGTTCTGCCGGTCGCGATCGTGCTGCCGCTGGTGCTGAAAGAGCCCGACCTGGGCACCGCCGCATTTCTCGCGGTGTCGAGCGGTCTGCTGCTCTTCCTTGGAGGTTGGCCGATCCGGAACTTCGCATTGGGAATGATTCCGGCCGCGCTCGTGGCGATGACGCTCAAGCCGTACCAGTGGAAACGCATCACGGACTTCGCGGCCGCGTGGTCTGACATCGATCAAGCCTCGTACCAAGTCAAACAGTCGCTGCTGTCGTTCGGCTCCGGTGGCTTGATGGGGGTCGGCATCGGCAAGGGCTGGCAGAAGCTGAGCTATCTTCCGGAGGCGAACACCGACTTCGTCTTCGCAGTCGTCGGCGAAGAGCTGGGGTTGGTCGGCTCGCTGGGGCTCGTGCTGCTGTGGGCAGGCTTCTTCATCACGGGCATGACCCTGTTTCGGCAGCACGACCGGCGCGGGTTCGAGTACCTCGTCGGTGTCACGTTGCTCGGCCAGATGGTTTTGCAAGCGGTGATGAACGTCGCCGTCGTGACTTCGATGATGCCCACGAAAGGGATCTCGCACCCGCTGCTCAGTTACGGCGGCAGCAACCTCGTCATCAGCCTCGTGTCGATTGGCATCGTCGCGAGCTTGTCGAAGTCGGTGCCCAGCGAGTCCATGATCGTTCGCGATCAAGAACTGGTGCGCTCCGAAAACATTCGGACAACCGCCTCGGCCGTCGCCTGATTGGTTGCCAGCGGAATCGAATGCACGTCGCAGACGCGCATCAAGGCCGAGATGTCCGGCTCGTGCGGCTGAGCGGTCAGCGGATCGCGAAAGAAGAGCACCGCCTCGATGCGTCCCTCGGCCACTCGGTGGCGGGTGGTCAGCGGTTTGGGGTTAGGGATCAAGGATTAGAGAGGCAGCGAAGTGGCTGTGGCTTGACCGGGGCGGGGGATTTGTTCGAATGCGCGCGACCATTCTGGTGGCCCTTCGGGACTCAATTCTGTCAGACAAAAACGGGCGGGCGTGGATCGTCACGGTCAGCGACGAGTCCGATCCTCTGAGGAGAACACATCATGTCAATGGGTGCGGCATTCATAGAGCTTTTCGTGTTGTTGGTGGCGACCGTGGGGCTGTCGCCGGCTGGGGCGTCGTCGGACAAGCTGGAGATGGCGTATGTCGCGCCCGAGCAGTGCGTCTTCTGGCTCACTTGGAATGGCTGGAAAACTCCGGACCCGAAGAGCACCAACCGCACGGAACGGCTCTTGGCCGAGGAGTCGCTGAAGGAGTTTGCCGATCAACTGAATGCCGAAATCGACAAGCTGGCGGCTATGGCGGGCAACGAAGCTCAAATGGTGCCGGTGCTCGTCAAGGCGGCGCTGACTCATCCGGGAGCCGTCTTTCTTTCGAGCTTCAACCCTGAGGATCCCTCGCAAATCGAAGCCGCGCTGGTCGTCGATGCTCAGTCCGACGGCGAGAAAGTCGTCGAGATCATCAAGCAATTGATTGCGAAGGCTCCACAAGAAGGCCCGCAGCGAGCGATCGAAGAGAAGATCGGCGACGCCACGTTCTTTCGCCCCGCCGAGTACCGCCGGGGCGAGCCGCACTATCGGTTCGGCTATCGCGGCTCGCAGATCGTGGTCACGCTCGGCGATGAGACCGCCAAGACCGTGGTCGCCAAATTGGCCAAGCCCGGAGCACCGCCGCAGTGGCTGACCGATCTGACCAAGGAATTGGCCGTGGATCGGCCGTCGATGCTCATCCATTTCCATGCGCAGTCGCTGTTGAAGATGTTGCAGCCAGTCATCAGCGATCCGATGGCCAACAAGGTGTTGGAGGCGACGGGCCTTTCCAAGCTCAAGCATCTGTCGAGCCTCGCCGGGTTGGACAAAACGGGAATGCAGTTCAACACGGTGCTCGTGACCGAGGGCGCTCCGACCGGAGTGTTCAATCTGTGTCCCGACAAGCCGCTGACACTCGACTCGTTCCGGCGAGTCCCGGCCAATGCGTCGAACGCGATGGTCGTGAGGTTCGATCTGGCGCATGCGTTTGAGCAAGGCTTGAAGATGATCGAGCAGGTCCATCGCGACGAGAAACAACAAATCGAGGCGCGGTTGGCTCAGATGGAACCGCAGCTTGGCTTCTCGGTGAAGACCGATTTGCTCGCGGCGCTGGGGGACGAGTGGACGCTGTACTCGTCAGGCAGCGAGGGCGGCGTGGCGTTCATTCCGGGAATCGTGCTTACGGCTAGCGTTCGTGATCACGCGAAACTCAGCAAGGCTCACGAGACGCTGGTTACGGCCGCCAAAGCCGCGATCGCTCAAACGGGACCGCTGGCCCCGTTCAGCATTCAAGACTTCACGGCACGCGGCGAGAAGGGATATCGGATCCAGTTCAACGGAATTCCGGTGCCGGTCGCACCGACATGGGTACTGACGAAAGACGAATTCATCGTCGGCCTCACGCCGCAGTTGGTCACCGGGCACTTGGCCTCGGCCGGCAAGGCGTCGTTGGCCGACAACGCCGAACTGAAAGCCGGGTTCTTATGGAATCTAAAGCCGTCGTTGGTCAGCTTTGCCGACCCGAAGGCGAACTTGCGGATGGTTTACGCGCTCATCAACACATTCACCCCGGTCGTCACCGGCCAGTTGCGGCAACAAGGAATTGAGTTCAACGTGCCGCCCCTGCCGCTGTTGTCGGACCTCGAACAACACCTCGCGCCGACGGTGACGACGCTCGGCCGCACGCCCAATGGATGGCGCATGGAGAGTCACGGCGTCTTGCCCAGCGGAATCGAAACAGCTCCAGTGGTCATCGGTCTTGGTGCGGCACTGGCGCTGCCGACGTTCGGGCTGAGGAGCGGGGCGGTTCGGCAACAGGGATCGATCAACAACCTCAAGCAGATCGGCTTAGCCATGCACAACTACGCCGCCGTTCACAAAGCGTTGCCCGCCACCGCCAACGTCGACAAGGATGGCAAGCCGCTGTTGAGCTGGCGCGTGCATCTGCTGCCATATTTGGGTCAGGACCAGTTGTATCGCCAGTTTCATCTCGACGAACCATGGGATAGCGAGCACAACAAACCGCTGATCGACCATATTCCCTCGCCGTTCGTCTCGCTGGAGAATCCCGCTTTGGCGAAGCAAGGGAAGACACGCTTCGTCGTGCCACGCGGCAAAGGGACGATGTTTGACGGGGACGGCAAGACCGAAGGGACCACGCCGCTCGGCACAACGTTCCGCCAGATTCGAGACGGTGCGAGCAATACTCTCTTGGCCGTCGAGGCACATCCCGATGCCGCCGTCATCTGGACGAAACCGGACGACTTGGTCATCGACTTCAAGAACCCCTTGAAGAATCTGAAAGGCAACCAGAACAACGTCTTCAATGCTCTCCTCGCTGACGGCTCGGCGCGGTCCATCAGCGAAACCATCAACGCCGACATTCTCAAAGCTCTGTTCACAAAGGACGGCGGAGAGAGGATCGGCGAGTTCTAACGACGCTTCGTCTCAGACGGCCTCGTTGAACGGCGATCGAATCAAGTGAGGGATTCGGGAGCAGAGACAGGCAAGAGTGCCCATCTTCCGGATGACGATAAAGACGGCGGGAGATGCCTCATGCCCGAACGCCGACGTCCTGTTTCCTCTGCCGTAGCCGCGACCGCGAAGCCGGCCGATTTGTCGGCTCAGGTCGCGGCGTTCGTGACGTACTTGCAGGCGGAGTGCGGGCTGTCGAAGAACACGCTCGCGGCGTATCGCACGGATTTGTTGCAATTCTCCGGATGGTTTCGCGAGCACGGCCCGGCGACGGTCCATCAAGTCGATCTCGGCACTCTGACCGGGCACTTGCAGTGGCTGCACGAACGGAAGCTCGCAGCCAGCACGATCGGGCGACATTTGGTCGCGATCAAAATGTTCTTTCGGTATCTCGTGCTGGAAGGCATTCTGGCCGAGAGCGTGGCGGACCTGATGAGCTCGCCGAAGATGTGGCAGAATCTGCCGAAGGTGCTCTCGCCGGAAGCGATCAATCGGTTGATCGCGGCTCCGTCTGCGGACGATCGGCAGCCGCTGCGCGATCAGGCGTTGCTCTGCATGCTGTACGCGACAGGCTGTCGAGCTTCGGAAATCTCGAATATGAAAGTGAAGGATGTGCGGCTCGACGAGAATTTCTGCCGCTGCCTGGGCAAGGGAAACAAAGAGCGAATCGTCGGACTCAATCCGGTCGCACGGTTGGCGTTGGAAGCGTACCTCGAACACGAACGGCCGCAGCTTGTCAGCCGGCGAGACGCCGATTGGCTGTTTGTCACGCGACGCGGGACGGGGCTGACTCGGATCATGATTTGGCATCTGGTGAAGAAGTACGCGGCTCGGACGGGGTGCAGCAAGCTGGTCAGCCCGCACACGTTTCGGCACAGCTTCGCGACGCACATGCTCGCTGGTGGAGCGGAGATTCGTGCTCTGCAAGAACTGCTCGGTCACGCGAATATCGCGACGACGCAGATTTACACGCACGTTGAGCATTCGCGGCTGAAGGCGGTGCATGCGCGGTGTCATCCGCGGGGGTGAGAAACCAGGCGAGCGGTGGACGTGAGTCCTCCGAGTCATTTGGAGTCGCACGAAATCTTGAACTCGGAGGGTTGACACCCTCCGCTCGCCTTTCTGACCGGAAAACTCTGCCCGGCTTTCGGGACTTGCACGTTCGGCATCGCGGGCACGACTTGCGTCTTGCGAGTGACCGTCATGGCGTTTCCATTCGCTTCGATCGCGGCTTCCGACGATCAACCGAGGAGAACCGTTTTTCGACCGGAGCAGCGACCATGCGAGTTCGATCCACGATCGTGCTGTGCGGAGTGTTGGCATTTGTCGGCGGCTGGGTCGCGTTCGAGCGGCTGCACGCCGATCCACGTCGCGGGGCGGAGTTGGATCTCGACACCGGTGCGAACGCGCTGCGGGATGCCGGCCGAGTGATGGCCAAGATCTCCAAGCAGATTTCGCCGAGCGTCGTCCACATCGAAGCCTCGCATCGCACGGTGCTGCGGGGCGAAGTCGAAGAAACGGGATCGGGAGTCATCGTGCGGAGCACGCACTTGCCTGGCGAGTTCGTCGTCACGAACCGGCACGTCATCGCGGGTTCGGAGCTGAAGGAGATCAAAGTCACGCTGCCCGATGGCCGCCAAGTGAATCCTGAGCGTGTTTGGGATGATGCGGCCTCGGACATTGCGGTGATGAAAGTACCTGTCGAGGGTCTCACCGCGGCGGCGTGGGCTGACAGCGACGTGGCCGAGATCGGGCATCCGGTGCTGGCGGTCGGCAGTCCGTTTGGACTGAGCCAATCGGTGACTTTCGGGATCATCAGCGCCAAAAGCCGCCGGTCGTTGAAGCTCGGCGACAAGGGAGTGCTGAATCAGGATTTCATTCAGACCGATGCGGCGATCAACCCCGGCAACAGCGGTGGCCCGTTGATCGACCTGAACGGCCGAGTGGTCGGCATCAACACCGCGATCGCGTCCAACAGCGGCGGCAACGAGGGGATTGGCTTCAGCATTCCCAGCAATCTGGTCAGCCGCGTCGTCGATCAACTGCTGGAATACGGCAAGGTTTATCGAGCGTATCTCGGAGTGAAGCTCGATCCGGAATTTGACATCACCAAAGCGCGGGCGTTGAAGCTGGACCGTGCTCGCGGCGCGCGAGTGATGGCGATCTATCCCAACACGCCAGCGGCGCGGGCGAAGTTGCAGAAGGACGATGTCATTCTGAGTTTCGACGGCATCGACATTGTTGATGAGAACCATCTCATCAACGTCGTCAGCCTGTCGCCGGTCGGCAAGAAGGTGCGGCTGATGGTCCTGCGGCGCGGCGAGAAATTTCCCGTGCAAGTCGACCTCAGCGACCGTTCCGTCGCCGAAGACGATTCGATTCCAACGGTGCCTCAACAAAGCAAAGCGGACACGCCGGCTGAGCAGATGAGTTTTTCGGCGGAACGGTCGGAGTCGAATTCCTTCGATCTGAAATTTGAAATCTCAAATCTGAAATTTCAGATGACGATCCGCCGCACGCCATAGTGAGCGACTCAAATCTCGATCCGCCGCAGCATTCTGCCGAAGTAGTCGAGCAGTCCTTGTAGATTGATTTCATCGACGACTTCGATGTTGTCGCGCCAACGGCGTGAGGCTCGGCGGTCAAAGATGGTAGCTCCGCGACACAGCCCGGTTTGCGTTTCGACATCGACCGCCATCGAAGCAGTGTGAACGAGCCGGTCTTGCGAAACCGCCGTGAGCGCGACGACCTCGCACAGCGCGAAGCCTTCGTTACCCAGATGTTCGTGCGACGCTCGCAGGCCGAATTGCAGCCATTCCAGGATTGCCTTGCCGGCTCGGCCGATGCCGACGTCCGACAGTCGCGCGAACTGGTCGTAATTGAGCACGAGTTGCTGTGCGGCATCCAACGGCACGAGTGTTTTGGTGGCCGGCGATTTCAACACCTGACGAGCCGCTTCCGGATCGGCGAAGATGTTGAACTCGGCGGCGGCCGTCGCGTTGCCGCCGACGGCGACCGAGCCTCCGAAGCACACTAACTCACGGAGCAGTGACAGGAATTCGGGGTCACGCTCTTGAGCGGCCAACACGTTGGTCAGTGGGCCGAGCGTCAGCAGGGTGATCTCCTGGGGATGCAGACGTACCAATTCGGTGAGCAATTTGACCGCATCGTGCGGCTTGTGCAGTTCGGCCACGGCGACAGCGGACTCACCCAAACCGTGACGGCCGTTGAGCAGCGCCGGATCAACGAACCCCGGCATCAGCTCGCCTCCCGGCAGAGGGACTTCGGCCTCGGAGGCTCCCAGACGTGGCCACTTGGCGGGATCGATCAGTTCGATCACCGCTTGCAGATTCTTCGTGGCGGTTGGGCCGGAGACGCATCCGGCCGTGGCGGTGACCGCCAACAAATCGACTTCGGGATCGAGCAGCGCGAGCGCCACCGCGAGGGCATCGCCGATCCCCGGATCGGCGTCAATAATCAGTTTGCTTGGCAAGGTTCGCATCCTGGAGGAAATTGCTGGCGCAGACAGGCGGGGATTGTACGGATTGGCCTGCAATTGTTGAGCATCAATCTCTGGCAATTCGCCGCCGTGAAGCCTTGTCCCGACACTTCGAGTCGCGGCGGTTTCCGAACGGTATTGCCGGTGATTGAAACCAGAGCGACCGGCGTAACCGGCACAATTCGCAGTCCAATCCAATCGTCGCTGGACGAGGAAACAACTTCTTTTGACTGCCTGGATTCGCCGAACTAAGGAGAGATGTTGTGTTTCCCGTTGCTCGCGGAATGAAGGACAATTGTTTGCAGGTGGAGAGGTTTTTGTATCGTGATTGGTCCACGCGCCTATTTGAACGACGAACACGGACGAGCGGTTGCCGGGCTTCTGGCCGGTCAGGCGTTGTGTTTGGCTGTCGGATTTGGAATGGGTGCGATCTGGCTGTCCTCGAATTGGTCGGGATGGGTGCTGGGGTTGGGTGTGATCGTTGCGTTGGCCATTCAAGGCAGCACATCTTGGATCGGCTTGCGACGTCTGCAAGAGATCGCACAGAAACGGCACGCCGATGCGGACGCTCGTGCGAAAGGCCATCACGAGGATTTGCAACGTACTCAACGAGCGGTGATGTATGGCCTGGCTCACTTGTCGGAATCGCGTGATCCCGCGACCGGTGAGCATCTACGGCGGATAAAGCACCTGGCTCGCGTGTTGGCGGAGGCTCTGCAATCGCATCCGAATTACCGCTCGGTCGTCACGCCGGAGTTTGTCAAGCAGATCGAAATCAGTGCGATGCTGCACGACATCGGAAAGGTCGGCATTTCGGACGCGATTCTGCTCAAACCTGGCAAGCTGACGCCGGACGAGCGACTCGAAATTCAACAGCATCCGCTGATCAGCAGCCAGTGCCTCCGCAGAATCGAAGAGAAGCTCGGCTCCGCGAACTTCTTGGAGATGGCTCACGAGATCGCGCTGTATCACCACGAGCGCTGGGACGGGCTGGGATATCCGTTCGGCCGGCGCGGCGAAGCCATTCCGCTGACGGCTCGGATCGTGGCGATCGCCGACGTGTACGACGCCTTGGTCTCCGAGCGGGTCTACAAGCCGGCGTTCCCGCACGAGCAATGCGTGGCCATGATCCGCGAAGGGGCCGGCACGCAATTCGACCCAGAGTTGGTCAAAGTCTTTCTGAGCATCGAGCGTCGCTTCGCGGACGTCTCGGATCGCATTCGCGAGAACGATCCGTCGCTGTCGATGTACTCGTTCCAATTCCCCAATGAAAATGCGGCCGAAAAGTCGGTTGTGGAAGGCTTCGAGAACCTCGACGAATTGCTGCAAACGCTCGACCTCGAAACTTCCCCGCGCGCTGGCCAATTCGTGGACAGGCCTCGCTGAAGGATGCCGCAATCGCTCACGTCGCCATCAACTGGCATCTTTTGCCGGTTGCGTGAGTGTGGCCCGACTCGCTTGGTCGCCAAGCCGGACTGTCTTCGCAATTGTCAAATTCTTCGTGACCGGAATAACCGACAAAAGAAGCGAGGTCGCGTCGCGGCATCTGCGAACCCGCTGCGCGCCGAGTGTCCGTCAGGGAGGACAGAATGTTTCACGGAGTCGGTTACACGACGATCACAGCACTCCGGCCGCGCCGCGCGAGCCAGTTGGCGTGGGTTGTCGTGGGCTGGCTGGTGGTGTTTGTGACCAACCCAGTCACCGCTCAACCGACGGTGCCGGAAGTCGAATCGGCCACTTCGCGGTTGTTTCCGTCACCGACCAGTAATCACGACGACGTGATCGCTCAATTGACCGATCGGTTGGCCGAAGTCGAGATGAAGCTACAACAACGCGAGGCCGTTGACCTCCAGACTGCTGACAAGGCCAGACAAAAGTTTGTGGTGCGTCCGTTCGGGCGAGTTCACATCGACGCCGGCACGTTCAACCAAGACGACGCGAACAAGGCCAGCGTCGGAGCCGACGCCCACAACGGCGTCAGTATTCGACGCGCTCGGCTGGGGGTTGAAGGCGAGGGCTTCGACAGATTCTTCTACCGCTTCGACGTTGATTTCGTGACGTTCGACCAATCGACCGCCGCGCGGCCGGTGATCTTCGACGCATACGTCGACGTGCAAAACCTTCCGGTGCTCGGCAATCTGCGCGTCGGCCACTTTCGCGAGCCATTCAGCCTCGAACGGCTCGACAGTTCGAACGACCAGCCGTTTCTGGAACGCAGTCCGGCCATCAATACGCTCGCCCCGTTCCGCAATGTCGGCCTGATGGCGTTCGATTGGAATGCCGACGAGACCATGACTTGGTCCTACGGCGTCTTCGACGAGGCGACCAACGAATTCGGCGAGGACAATCGGGATCGGACGGGACTCGCCGGGACCGGCCGTGTCACTTGGCTGCCGTTCGTCAATGACGACGGCAGCAGGTTGATTCAGGTCGGAGCCAGCTACAGCTACCGCAAGCTTGGAAAGGCCGAACGCAAGTTTGCGTCCCGGCCGGAGTTCGTTTTGAAAGAAGGAGCCTTGTCCACGCCGAACTTTGTGGACACAGGACTGCTACAGGTGAATGACTTTCACATCGCCGGCATCGAAATGAGCAGCGTGCTCGGCCCACTGTCGATACAGGGCGAGTACGTCGCTCTGACGGGAGTGCAAACCGATGGAAATAGTTTGTTCCTACAAGGCGGCTATCTCGAAGCGATGTATTGGCTGACGGGTGAGCATCGCAATTTCAACCGCACGCAAGGCAGATACGGATCAGTCACGCCCAAGCAGACGTTTCGTTGCGACGACCAATGTGACGGCTGTGGGTGCTTCGGAGGGGCCTGGGAATTGACCGGCCGAGTGTCGTGGTTCGACCTCGATCACGCATCACTGCATGGCGGCCGGTTGACCAACCTGACCTGTGGACTCAACTGGAACTACGCCGTTCGATCGCGCGTGATGTTGAACTACATCCATTCGTTCTTGGACCGCGATTCGGTCAACAGCAACGCCGACATCTTCGCCGTGCGATTGCAGTACGCGTTCTGACGTTCGTAGATCGGACGCCTACGCCCAATCACCCGGACGTAGGCGTCCGGGCTACGCGACTTCAAATCACATCACCGAGAAATAGTTGGCGACCGCGAAGTCGAAAGCTTCGGGAGTCAGCCGCTTCGGGATTCGGTGGTATGTGCAATAGTTGCGGACTTGCAGCACGAGATCACGCGGTTGGCACGAGCGCATCGGGCGGTTGACCGCGCGGTAATGCGTCGCCAGCAGGTATTCGATCGTGTCGCGGTCGTACTCGAAGCCGAAGTGCGGGCAGACGAGTTGCACGATGCGATGAAACTCCTCCTCGGTTGGGTCGATGACTTGGATTTTGTACGGAATCCGGCGTGTGAAGGCTCCGTCCACAAGCTGCCTCGGTTCGAGGTTTGTCGAGAAGATGATGAGCTGATCGAACGGAACCTGGACCTTCTTACCGCTGGGCATGTTCAGGAAGTCGTAGCGTTTTTCGAGCGGCACGATCCAGCGGTTGAGCAGATCGGCGACGGGACAGCGTTGGCGTCCGAAGTCGTCGATCACGAACGTGCCGCAGTTGCTTTTCAGTTGCAGAGGGGCTTCGCAGACCTTCGTGTGCGGGTTCTGGGTGACCTCCAGTTGGTCGAGCGTCAATTCGCCGCCGACGACGATCGTCGGCCGCACCACACGCGCCCAACGCGGATCAACTCCAGAAAGATTGAAGAGTTCGCTCTTCGGATCGAGGGGAACTTCTTCGTGCTGGCCGGGATCGAAAACTCGGATGATTTCCCCTTCGATGCCGAGCGCTCGCGGAATCCAGATGGTCGAGCCGAAACAGCGTGTGATCCGTTCGGCGATGCTGGTTTTGCCGTTGCCCGGCTCGCCGTACAGGAACATACCGCGGCCGGAGTTGATCGCTGGGCCAAGCGTGTCGAGCATCTGCTTGTTGATGATCAGGTCTTTGAACGCCTCGTGCAGTTCTTCGACGTTGACCGTCTGCTTGGCGATGCTCTGAGCCGCCATCGCTTCGAGGTAGTCTTTCAGTGGGACCGGAGCAGCGCCGAAATACGAGCACTCCGCCGAAAACGAGCGAGCCCGCGCGGCCAGTGTCCGTGATGCTGTATTGAAAATCGCCTGCCTCGGCCGTGCCGGACAGCGACAGCATGTGGTCAAACTTCAGTTCGCGCACGATCGGTTCGATGATGTTGAACGGCAGTTTGAGTTGGTTACAAATCTGCCGCCCCGATGCCACGCCACGAGCCGCCAGGTATTTGAGCGCCAGCCCCTCGACCTCTTCGCGAGTCAGTCCCGCTTGCTCGATCGTCTCAGGACATTTCGGCCGATAGACCCCTTCTTCCTGTTCGGAATCTCCGAGCAACTTGTGGACGCGCTCAAACAAGTCGGTCAGCCGACGATCCACCCAGGCAACCGGAGCCGAATCGGTCCGTTCGGGAAGTCCATCGGCCTCCGAGTCGCTGGAGCACACGTCGGGCTTGTCCTCGCCAGAGGTCGTTGGCACGCTCGCGCTGGCTTGATCGTCCAGGCTGTCGCCTTCCGACAATGACTCGCGAGTATTTGCAAACGACGTATTCATGGCGACGCACTCTCAGCACAGGTCTTTCGTCTCCGCGCGCAATCTCAGTCGCTCGCGGGAAATCCAGCGGCTAAAGCTACGTCACGAGCCAAGGTTGTCAAACTGCGGAGTTCAGCGTTCCCAGCAGTCCAACCGTCACGACCGGATTGAACGAGTCGGAAGTCTCGGCCGAGAATCGCGACGGTTTGCCGCCGCGTCTCCTTGCAGCGGGCGAGTTGAAATGGTCGCGGGAGCCACCTACTCTGTCGCCCCTCCCACCGTGGAAACCGTTCGAGGCCGATTGCGGCCCCGGTCTTCTGACTTCCCTCCTAGGAGATTGACTCACCGTGAGTGACACTGCCCTCGCCGCCAAACTGGCTAAATCCAAGGAATTGCTCGACGAACACACCCGCCAAACCGTCCGCTGGCACTTCAGCGATGAGACCGGCTGCCCGTTCTGGCTGGAAAAGAAGAAGGAATTCAAGTTCGACCCGCTCAAAGAGGTCAACTGCTTCGACGATTTGAAGAAGTTCCCGAACTTCGAGGACGAATGGCTCCGCGGCGGCCCGATTCGTCGCTGGGTTCCAAAGGGGCTCGCCGACAAGCCGGTGTACGTCTTCGAGACCGGTGGCACGACCGGCATCCCGAAGAGCCGCATGGTCATCGAGGATCACTGGACCGACTACGAGAATTTCAGCGACACGTTGCCGGACGAGTATTTCCCGCGCGGCTCGAACTGGCTGATGCTCGGCCCGTCCGGCCCGCGCCGATTGCGGCTCGCGGTCGAGCACCTCGCACAGCATCGTGGCGGCATCTGCTTCTGCGTGGACCTCGACCCACGCTGGGTCGTGAAACTGCTCAAGAAGGGTGACATCTCTGGCGTGAAGGCGTATGCCGATCACGTCATTGACCAAGCCGTGACGATTCTCTCCGCCGGCCACGACATCAAGTGCGCCTTCGCGACACCGAAACTGCTCGAAGCTCTCGCCCTCAAGCTGATGGACAAGGGGAGCAGCATCGAAGAGTCCGGCATCAAGGGGATCTTCGCCGGCGGCACCGAGTTCACCCCGCAGTGGTATCGCTTCTGCCGCGAAGAACTGCTCGGCCCGAACGTGTACATCACGCCGACCTACGGCAACACGCTGATGGGCCTCGCCTGCGGCAAGCCCTTCGACCCGGCCGACAATTTCAAAATCACCTACTACGCTCCGCAACCGCGAGCCGTCATCGAGACCGTCGAGTTCAACGACTACAACCAAGTCGTCCCCTACGGCAGCACCGGCCGAGTGAAGCTCTACACAATGACGAAAGAACTCTTCGTCCCCGGCTTCATGGAACGAGACGAAGGTGAACGCGAAAAGCCGCACGACAAATACCCGTGGGACGGCATCAGCGGCACGCGACCTTTCCACGAGTTCGCGGCTACGACGACGGTGGGTGTCTATTAAGGAATGACTGTTCGGCAGCTTCTCGGAAACTCGTGGTGCTAATCTCCGAAACTGCCAAACAAACTCGATCAACCATGCCCGATGCCATTGATTCGATTGGAAACCAATTTGGTGATGAACTTATTCGTCGAGCTGGAAGTGGTGTGCCATGCCTGAGTGCTGAAACGATTCAAAAGCTCAACGCTCTCGATCCTTCAATCCTGGCCGATCACCTCGACCGCTCCGGAGTGCCAATTGACGCTTCTTTACGAACAAGTCCCAAGGAAATGGCTCGATGTGTTTTTGATGAAGCAACTCGCCGCGCGGCGTTGGATGCAAATGCGTCCGCTGAAAATGCTGCTTGGTGGCTTGGCAGGTGCATCGGTGACGTTCTTACCTTATTGCTTTCCGAAACCAGAATTTAGGAATCATTAAATGCTTGAAATTCCCGTCATCCGCTGGGGCCAACCTTACGAGTCAATGGAAAAAGACAAGATCGTTCACTTTGAAACAGGGGAGGCCCTCGCGACCGTCAATAACGCGAATGCTGGCCTCATCAAGATGGACATGCGGAAGCAGGGCAAGGCTCGCGACATCCTGCGCCAGTTCAGCGTCGAGCAGCTTTGCAGCATGGCCGAGAAAGCTGCCGACCTCTATCAGAACGCGACGCTGCCGCTCGGAAATGGGACGCAGAACCCGGCCGAGTTCTGCCGGATGCAGTCGGCGACGACCGGCCTGCCCGAGCACATGTGTGCCGGCAACATGAAGAAGAATGCCTATGTGCTCCGCAACATGCGGCACACATTGGAGGCTCTGACGCGCGGGCTGCCGCTGGAGATTCTGACCAAGGGCTATGGCATGGAAAGCCGCGGTGTGATGGTCAGCTATCAGGCGCAGACGAACGTGCTGGGCATGGTGCTGCCGTCGAATTCGCCCGGCGTGCATACGCTCTGGATGCCGGTCATTCCGTTGCAGATCGGTCTGGTGCTCAAGCCCGGCCCGCAAGAGCCGTGGACGCCGTACCGGATGTATGAAGCATTCGCTCAAGCTGGTGTGCCGCGCGAAGTCTTCTGCGTTTATCCCGGCGGTCCCGAATGCGGAGCCGCTGTTCTGGAGACCTGCAACCGCGCGATGATCTTCGGCGGGATTCCGACGGTCGAACGCTACCACGGCAATCCGCGCGTGCAGGCTCACGGGCCGGGGTTCTCGAAGATTTTGTTCGGCGACGACATGGTCGATCAGTGGGAGAAGTACATCGACCTCATGGCCGAAAGCGTGTTCGCCAACAGTGGCCGAAGCTGCATCAGTTGTTCCGGCATCTGGGCCTCGAGACACACGGAAGAGATCGCCGAAGCGCTCGCCAAACGGCTCGGCCCGGTTGCACCATTGCCGATGACCGATCCGAAGTCGCCACTGGCAGCCTTCACCGTGCCCGGAGCGGCGAAGGCGGTCAACGCGCAGATCGAAGAACTGGTGAAAGCTCCCGGAGTCACCGAAGTCTCCGCGAAGTACCGTAACGGCGATCGCCACGTCGCTCACGAGCGTTACGACTTCCTGCGTCCGACCGTCGTGCATTGCACCAGCACCGAACCGGCGATCGCCAACACCGAGTACATGTTCCCATTCGTCTCGGTCGTGAAGTGCGAGCAGAAAGACATGCTCTCTAAGATCGGCGGAACGCTGGTCGCCTCGTGCCTGACGAAAGACCCCAAGTGGTCGCAAGAGTTACTCGACGCGACCAACATCGACCGGCTGAACATCGGCGAGGTCAAGACAATCCAACTCCACTGGATGCAGCCCCACGAAGGCAACATCATCGACTTCCTGTTCCGCGCGAGAGCGTTCCAGAACACGCAGCCACCGAGCCACTGATATTTCTTCGTCGGAATTGACTATGAGCACTGCCGCAAAGATGCACGCGGAGAGGTTGAAGTTCATCACGAGCGAGCCAGTGCGCGAGGCATATCGCTACTTGGTCGAATATGCGGCTCGACTTCCTGAGTATCACTGTTATCCCGATATGAACGGGGTAATCCAGTCGTTCCGATATGCAGACAGCAAGCCACAACCGCGTAGCCAACACAGATTCTCGTTCATCACAAACAAGAAGTGGCTGCTCTTCTATTTTCGCCGCCCTGACGATGGCGACCGCCAGTTCAACATTTTGCGGCTGAAGCACGTTTTTCCTGAAGCAAATAAAACTCCCAAGGGCGAATTGACGGTTCGCGTAAAACACGTTGCGGACGCTCGTCGTCTTATGGCGTTCGTTTTCGAGAATGATGGGCAGCCCGGTGTCTCGGAAGACAAAACAGACAGAATTCATGACCGAACCACGAACGATCCGCCAGCAACAGATTTGACCGTATCCAATTGGCGGATCATCCAATTTCTGTACGACGGTTTCGTCGAATTGGCTGGCAACCAATTACGCAACATCAAGCTGCCGTTCGAGCATTTTCGGGCACTGGCATTGGTCGTGAGAACGAAGCCGTTCGGGCGGCGCGCTCGGAACGCGGACGATAATCTGCTGAAGGCCGTGGGAAATTGGCTGTACACACAGGAATTCGGGGCATGGCGCAATACGAATTCGGCACGGCCCTACGGACCAAAGAACAAAGAACTTTGGCAAAACTTTGACGGTGAAATCACGAGACTTCGGCGCGACAAAATCACGCTGAGCGAAGCAGTCGGACGTGCGCAACAACGGTCGGGCCACTTACCTGATGAAGTCGCTGTTCCGGATGATTCGTCTGAATTTGTCCCGCAAGACGGTGACGAGCGGAAACGCATTGTGCGACAAATCTGCGAGCGGCGGGGGCAGCAGGATTTCCGAAACGATTTGCGAAAGCGTTACGGCGATAGCTGCCTTGTCACGGGCTGCAAGGTTCTCGCCGTGTTGGAAGCGGCTCACATCAAGCCGTATCAAGGCGAAAAGGACAACCATCCCGAAAACGGGCTGCTCCTGCGAGCCGACATCCACACGCTTTTCGACTTGGACTTGCTCGGAATCGAACCGCAGTCATTGCGAACCAAATTGCATCCGAGCCTCACAGACAGCGCCGCGTACAAAAACCTCGCCGGTAAAGCACTCCGTTGTCCTGCAAAACAACGGCCATCGAAAGACGCATTGAAACTGCGGTACGAACGGTTCAATGAGCGGCTGATCCAGTCCAGGGAAGCTGACTCCTGATACGGCTCTGGCGTTAGTCGATCCCAACGAAAGCTCGCCGAGGATGACCAACAGCGGATGGACGAATTGACCATGACGGCGGCGGAATTTGGTGGCATAATCACGCCGAAGAAAGCGAGGAACCGATGCCAACTCAAACTGATCTTCAATATGTCTCCAATCGAGAAGGCGAGCCAGTCGCGGTGATCGTGCCGATTGATCTTTGGCACGAAATTGAATCGGCTCGCGAGACGGCCTATCTGCTCCAAAGCGACGCGATGAAACGGCGTCTGTTGGACGCCAAGGAACGCTCCGAAGGCATCTCGATCGAGGACGCCCGTGAG
Source organism: Candidatus Kuenenia stuttgartensis (assembly GCA_945904015.1). Lineage (GTDB taxonomy): Bacteria > Planctomycetota > Planctomycetia > Planctomycetales > Planctomycetaceae > SXKJ01. The sequence continues at coordinate 19,180 of CAMDPK010000056.1, forward strand.
AAACTTGGAATTTGACGCCGCCGCACTGGAAGACTTGGCGTGGTGGGTCCAGCAAGATCGCAAGAAAGCCCTGCGGATTCTGCGCCTGATCCAAGAAACACAGCGAGATCCTTTCGGTGGTATCGGCAAGCCAGAACCGCTCAAACAAGAACTGGCGAGTTGCTGGTCGAAGCGCATCGACAATGAACATCGCTTGGTCTATCAAGTCTTCGACGACAAAATTCGACTGCTGGCCTGTCGTTACCACTACTGAAAGGCCAGCCACGGAAAAACTCCAGGCTGAGGCCGTTGGATGCGACAGCACGAGATTCAAATTCGGGTGCGATACTCGGAAACCGACGCGATGGGGTTTCTGCATCACGCGAATTATTTCAGCTACTTCGAGGTCGGACGGACGGAGTTGTTTCGCGCTCAAGGTGGCGACTACCGAGCAATGGAAGAGGGTGGCTTGTTCCTCGTCGTGGCGAAGCTCGATTGCCGTTATCGCGCACCGGCTCGATACGACGATCTGCTGACGCTACGAACGACGATCACCGCTGCGACCGAGGCGAAGCTCGAACACGACTACCAACTCTTCCGGGACAGCACGCTGCTCTGCACCGGACACAGCACGCTGGCCTGTGTGGATCGCAACGGCAAACTCCAGCGGATGCCGGCGGATTTGCTGCGGATGTGTGGCGAAACGTAGCCCTGTCGCTCCGCGACAGGACAGCCGGACGTTGCACCGTGTCGATTCACGCGAACGACGTTCAAGAGCCAATCGACGTCGTTCTTGCGGTCGGCCTTCCTGTCGCGGAGCGACAGGGCTACTTCGATCCGAGTTCATGCACAATCTCGACAAGTGCCTTCGCGTGCTCTGGTGGGACATCAGGGGTGATGCCGTGGCCGAGGTTGAAGATGTGGCCGGGGCGGTGCTCGGCGGCGGCCAGGACTTCCAAGGCTCGGCGACGGATCGTGGGGATATCGGTCAACAGTGTGATGGGATCGAGGTTGCCTTGGACGGCGACATCGTGGCCCACAGTTTTCCACCCGTCGCGCAGATCGACTCGCCAATCCAGGCCGATCACGTCGCCTCCTCCCTCGCGGAGCAGCGGCAGGAGCGCGGGGTTGCCAGTTGCGAAGTTGATGACCGGAGTGGCATGTTTCACACCGTCGATGACGGCCTTCGTGTGCGGCAGGACGTATTCGCGATAGTCACTGGGCGAGAGACATCCGGCCCAACTGTCGAAGAGTTGAATCGCCTGACAGCCGGCCTCAACCTGCGCGAGAATGTATTTCACGAGGCTGTGCGTCAGGCAATTCATCAGTGCGGTCCATGCTCCGCTGTCGGAATACATCAGCCGTTTGACGTGGGCGTAATTCTTCGAGCCGCCCCCTTCGATGGCATACGACGCGAGCGTGAACGGCGCTCCGGCGAAGCCGAGCAGCGGGATGTTGGCTGGCAAGTCACGGCGAATGAGGCGGACGGCGTCGAAGACGAATTGCAAGGAATCAACGTCGTCGAGACGTTTCAGCGAGGCAATTCCGGCAGCGTCTCGCACGGGATTGTGAATCACCGGTCCTTCGCCCTCGGCGTACTCAAGCTGCAAGCCGATCGGTTCCAGAATCGGCAGCAAGTCGGCGAAGAGAATCGCGGCATCGACGCCAAGCACTCGCTGAGCAGTGAGCGTGACTTCGGCCGCGAGATCGGGGCGTTTGCAGAGTTCCATGAACGTCACGCGGCGGCGAACGGCCATGTATTCCGGCAAATATCGCCCCGCTTGGCGCATGATCCAAATTGGAGTCGTGTCGGTTGGTTCTCGGCGAACGGCTTTCAAGAAACGACAGTTGTGCAGGACGTCGGACAAGTTCAGGCTCCTCAAAGTGGAGGCGGATTGTAGTGGCTGCCGTCCGATTTGTAGCGAGGACGCCCGCCTCCTGCTGGAAAGGGCAGGGAACGACTGGTCTAATACTCGCTCGTTTTTTACGACCACCGAAATCCGTACTCGTGTATCGCGTCGCACGTTTGGGTTGATCTCGCATGGCCCTCAAGCTGACTGTCGAATCGTTTTTGCAGGTCGTTCGACAGAGCGGCTTGATCGACAAGGATCAGCTTCAAAAACTGTTGCAGGATTACGAAGCTCGCGGAGTGGACGTCACGAAGGCACAGTCGATTGCGGATGCGCTGGTCGGCGGCGAAGTCATCACGCGGTGGCAGGCTGAAAAATTGCTGGCCGGAAAGCACAAGGGCTTTTCACTCGGCAAGTACAAGCTGCTGGACTTGCTGGGTAAAGGCGGGATGAGTTCCGTCTATCTGGCCGAGCATGTGTTGATGAAGCGGCGGTGCGCGATCAAAGTGCTGCCCTCAAAGCGAGTCCACGATTCGTCCTACCTCGCGAGATTTCATCGCGAGGCTCAGGCGGTCGCGTCGGTCGATCACCCGAACATCGTGCGAGCGTACGACGTCGATTGCGCTCAAGACCGCGACTCAGAAATTCACTTCTTGGTGATGGAGTACGTCAACGGCCAGAGTTTGCAGGAGCTGATTGTCCGCAACGGGCCGGCCGATTTCGCGGACGCGGTGGAATACATTCGGCAAGCGGCCGAGGGACTCGAACACGCGCACCGAGCGGGTCTCGTGCATCGGGACATCAAGCCGGCGAACTTGCTGATCGACACCAATGGCACCATCAAACTCTTGGACATGGGCTTGGCTCGATTCTTCGATGACCAGTCCGAGAATCCGCTGACGGTGGCGCACGACGAAAAGGTGCTCGGTACCGCCGATTATCTGGCGCCGGAGCAGGCGCTCGACAGCCACTCGGTCGATACGCGAGCCGACATTTACAGCCTGGGTTGCTCGCTGCATTTTTTGCTGACCGGCAATCCGCCGTACACGGAAGGAACACTGACGCAGCGACTGATGTGGCATCAGACAAAGCCGTTTCCGCCGCTGACCGATTCTCGGATCGATTGCCCGGTCTCGTTGTCCGCGCTGCTCAACAAGATGGTTGAGAAGAAGCCGGAGGACCGCCATCAAACTGCGGCCGAAGTCGCCGAGGCCTGTCGTCAGTGGTTGGCCGACAATGCCGGGGCCGATTGGAAGCAGTCCCATATTCCGCTCGCGCGCGGCAGTTCACCGAGTGGACGATCGGCTCCACTGTTGCGCGACTTGCAAAGTGATCCGGCGATTCTGAAGCCGACTTCCGACGTCTTGGGTTCCTCATTGCTGCCACGAGACGCCGATGGCTCATCAGCCACCAAGATTTCGCGACCAGGAACAGTGCCAGCCGCTCCAGCTCCAACCCCGACGCTTCAGCCGGTGGTCACGAACTCGGTGACTGCACCGATTGCTGTGACGGCGTTGCCTGTCGCGCCTCCGATTGCCGTACCGGTCGTCGCTCCGGTCGCGGCACCACCGATTGCCGTTCCGATTGCTAAACCGGTTGCAGCTCCGCTTCCTCCAGTCGCGAAGCCGGTCGTGCCGATCGCAGTCCCAGTTGTCGCAACGCCAATTGCGCAACCCGTGATGGCTGCCGTTCCCGTGGCGACTCTTGCTGAATCAGAGCCAGTGCCAATCAACTTTTTTGAAGAAACCGCTTCGGAAACGACAGAGGCCGCGACCGACTTTCAGTTTGACATTGAAGCCGCGAACGAAGCCACCATCATCACTCCTGCGGAGTCCCCCGCAGAAACCACAGAGGATGAAAACCTTTTCGCGCTCTTCGGTGCTCAAAGCGAAGAGACACCCACAGAGGCAGCCGAGCCAGGTCCACGGGATGTTCCGGTCGAGCCGACTCCGACCGAACTGACTCCGCCGGAGCCTCCGCTTGCGGAAACGATGGTCCTTGAATCTCCGCAGCCAGAATCCGATGTCTCCGATTTGTCCTTCGAGGCCAGCCGTACCGAAGTGGCGGCACCACCTCGCAAGAAGTCCGCGAACTCAGTCGGCGACCTGCTCAAGAAGCCCGTTGCTCGATACGTTGCGTTGGCCGTGGCGGCCGTAGTGGTCATCGGGGGCTTTGCCTGGTGGAGCACTCGTGGGTCGGGCGAATCCGGCAAGACAGTCGCGAAGTCCACCAAGAAGGGGAAAGGCGGAAAATCGGTTGGGAACAGCGCGGCGGGCGGTGTGAAAAAGTCAGACGCTTACGAAGTGACGCTGTTGGTCGGACCTGGCGGCGATTTCAAATCGATTGGACGAGCGGTTCACTCGGCGGTTGAAAGCCGTGCGGAGCACGAGAAGGCCGCCAACGGAAAGCCGCTGAGATTCCTCATCCACGTGAAGCCCGGACAAACGTTCGAGGAGGCGATCGTCTTCGATGAGTCATTTCCCGGCGAAGTCCATCTGACTTCGGACACCGCCGGGAAGCCAGTGACGCTGACATCACCCAGCCTCTCCGAGCCTGCGATCACGATCAAAAACCGCAGCGACGTGACGATCGAGAACATGAACATTGATCTGTCGGGATTTCCGCAAAAGGAAAAGGGCATTGTCATCACAGGTTCGGTCGAACGCTGTCGAATCCAGAACTGTGTCATCTCGGACCCTGGGAAGTCTGGCATCGAATTGAGCAGTGCGGTGGGGGGTGCAGGTGCGGACGGCATCGTCCTGGAATCGATCACGATTCAGAAAGCCTTTCCCACGTCGGCCGGCGTGCACATTGGCAAGTCTGGCACTGGCGCACCGACTCAACGTGTCACTGTGCAGCGCTGCCGGTTTTTTGGGTCGATGTCGGCGGGCGTGCTCCTTGAAGGCCCAGTCGAGTCGTTGACCATCCGAAACTGCGGCGCGACCGGATCAACAAGCGGCATTCGCTTCGTCGAAGGAGTGGTGGCGAAGAATGTGCTGATCGATCACTGCTCGTTCCGCAATCAGGCCGAGGCCGGCTTGCTGTTTGACGCAATGCCCGGCGAAGGTTCCGGCGATCTGAAGTGGCGCAATTGTTTGTTTTCCGGCGCGGCGAAGGCGGAGTTGCTCATCGTGAAAGGCTACGACGCGAACAAATTCAACTCGCTGATGAGCGCGGACAAACCGATCGAGAACAACTGGACTGACCGCAAGACGGAGAATGTCGTGAACGGCGAACGCGACCTGCTCGGCAATGGCGGCGCGCGTGTTCCCGCGATTCAATTCGAGGCGACTGCCGCGACCGCCGAATTATTTTTAGTCGCCAAAGCGGGTGAGCCGTACAAGACGGCGGGCATCAAAGCCAAATAGCCACGACGACGTCGCTTCTGCCAACCTCCCGGATCGCCGATTTTCCGTTGCGCAATCGGCACAATCGTCAGGGCCAGTCGGAAAACTCGTGGCCGAGTAGTGAACAGTGCGGGACGATTCGGAATTGCGTCGCGAGTCCCTCTCAAGCCCTCCGGCTTGCTCCAAGCGCTTGATGGCGGAGTCTTTCGAGGCTCCCGGCGGAGAACGAGAATTCCACTCGAATTGACCGCCGGTAAACTGTCCAGGCACCGGAAATCGCTGCAACCCTCGGCTGGCCGGTCTCTTAGTTTGTACAGGTAGCGAGGGGCTGGACCGAGCCGGACGATGGCCCGCACTTCGCGGCGGATTCGCCTCCAAGTCCGCCCACTCGCCTCCCCCGAAAGCCCCATCGCAGCACGCGAAGGGAACGCCATGAAACGCTCAGCGAACAACTCGACAAATCGCACGGTCGCCGGACTGCACAACGGTCGGCGGAACACGGCGTCTCGTCCCGTAGCGGCTTTTCGCAAACGCGGGGGCGGTGGCAGCGGTGAGCAATCCGCGTTCTTCGCCCAAGAAGATTGGCACAAGCCGCGATCCAATGAGCCGCGACGACAGCAACATCCTCAATTCGTGGTTCAGCCGGCGGGGCCGACGTTTCTGCATCCGGTCACGGTCCAGGAGATTCGCGATCGCCTGACATTGCTGCCGAGTTCCATCGTGGAAAAAGTCGAAGTCGTGCAGCTCAGCCGGATGACCCGCAAGCGGCAGTTGTTTCCCTGCTACGGAATGCAGTGGGGAGCCAGCGTGTACTTGTACCCGATCGAAGAGTCGCTGGTGGAAACCTACGTCCGCCCGCCGACACCTCAGCAGCAGATCGAAGCCCGCATGTTCGGCGGCGTCTGGTCCGATGCGGGTGGCGAGTGGACATTGACTTGGACGCGCGAGTCGCTCAAGGACTTCTACCTGAACAATGTCTTGATCCATGAGATCGGTCATGTGTTGGACACTCGCAACACACGCACCGAGGACCGTGAGCGCTACGCGAACTGGTTCGCAATCGAGTACGGCTATCGAGCCTCTCGCGGCCGGCGAATTCTGTTGCCGTCGTAAATTGCGCGAGCCGTCGATCCACGCCATGCGCCCCGGCGTTACCGAGTCGGTTGCACGAGTGTCTGGCTCGTTTGCGGAACTCGCCGCTCAAGCCACGCAATTCCGCCAAACAGAGCGGCGGTGTAGAGCAAGTCGCCGGCAAACGTCCCGCGAAAGAACGGCACGCCCGCGATGTAGCAGTCGATCAATCCGCCGAACGTTTGCGAGTAAAACGGCGGAGTCATCCGACTGAGCGTCAGCCATGCTCCGAAGTTCGTGATCAGGAAGAACACCACCGAACAGGCCAGGGCCGTTCCAATCGCTCGTCCAACCGTCACTCGGCCCCGCAACCATTGTCCAAGACCCGCCACGACCGCGAAGGCGGAATAAACGAAGAGCATGTTGCTCAAGGCTTGGTCGCGATACGCCACATCCTTGGTCGCGTACAGCACGACGTCACTCAGAAACATCGCGACCAACGGCAGGAGCAAGCTCCAGCGACGGCTCGGCAAGTAGGCGGCCGCGAAAAGCGTGACCGCCGTCATCGGAGCCAAATTGTGCAAGTGCGGCAGCAGACGAGCAGCGGCGGCGGCAAAAATCAAAACGATCAGCATGAGAACGCGCGGCGTGGGCATGTCGGTCGAATACTCCTGAAGTGTCACCAAATCAAAACGGGGCTAATTCCACCGGGCCATCGGCCGGTCGTGAGGGGCGGGATTATAGCGCGGCGTCCGGCGAATTGGGAACGTCGCTGGTCTTGGCAACGGATGAGCAAGAACTCTTCAACAACTCGTCAATGTGCCGCCGGCCGAATCGCGCGAGAGCCAGTTGGCCGTTGTTGACGTAATGCTTCCAGGCGTGAGCGATTCGCGCGAGTTGCTCGTCCGTCAGTTTTTTGATTTTCCGCGCTGGACAGCCTGCCCACAGCGTTCTTGGTGGGACGTGCGTCCCTTCCATCACAACGGCTCCTGCGGCGATCAGGGCTTGTTCGCCGATCACGCAGCGGCTGAGGATCGTCGCGCCGATCGCGATCATCGCTTCGTCACCGACCACCGACGCATGGACCAACGCCCGATGGCCGAGCGTGACTCGATTGCCCAGAATGCAGGGGAAGCCATGATCGACGTGCAGGATCGAGCCGTCTTGGACGTTCGTGTCCTCGCCGACCTCGATGAAGTCGCCGTCGCCGCGCAACACGCAGCCGTACCAGATCGAACTGCGGGCCTTGAGCCTGACCCGACCGAAGACCGTCGCGCTGGGAGCGACCCACGCGGTCGGATCGATCTCTGGCGGAGTCCACAGGGCGTCCCAAACATTGCCTTCATCGGGAAACGGCAAAGCAGGGCAGGGGACCGTAGCGGGAGTCGTCGAGAATCCAGAGGCGGCGTTCATGGCGGAAGATTCTCGGTTGCCGCACTCGCTTGCAACGCTGGCGGCGAATTGTCGTAATGCTCACCGACCTCACCACCACTCAGGAGCCTGCTTCATGAAGATCATTCGCTATCGCGATTCGGCGGGAAACACACACTACGGACGACAAGCGGCCGACGGTTCGGCGACACGCATCGACGGCGACATTTTCGCTCAGCATCGTGACACAGGCGAGAAGGCCGACGTTGCCAAGTTGCTCACGCCGATCGCGCCGGTGGATGTGCTCTGCATCGGCTTGAACTATCGTCGGCACGCCGAAGAGGGGAACCAAGCGATCCCCGAATGGCCGGTCCTGTTCATGAAGAACTCCGGAGCGGTCAATCATCCCGGTGATCCGATCTTGTTGCCGCGCCACCTGCGGAGCGACGCTGTCGATTACGAGTGCGAACTGGCGGTCGTGATCAGCAAGCCGTGCAAAAACGTCTCGAAGGCGGGCGCACTGAAATACGTGCTCGGCTACACCTGCGCGAACGATGTGAGTGCTCGCGACTGGCAGATCAAACGCGGCGGCGGACAGTGGTGCCGCGGCAAAACGTTCGCGACATTCTGTCCGTTGGGACCGTGTCTCGTCACGGCGGACGAGATTCCCGATCCGAATACGCTGAGCATTAAGACGATTCTCAACGGTCAGGCCATGCAGGACTGGAACACGAACGACATGATCTTCGACGTTCCCACGCTGATCGAATTTCTCAGTGGCAGCATGCTGCTGCTGCCCGGCACGGTGATCCTGACGGGCACGCCCCACGGCGTCGGCGGAGCACGCAAGCCGCCAGTGTTTCTCAAACAGGGCGACACCGTGACGATCGAGATCGAGAAGATCGGACAGTTGACGAACCCCGTCCAAGACGAGCAGTAACCAATCATGAGCGATCCGCCCGTCAAATTTGTGGAAGGTCAGACCGTCGGGATTGACTTGGGGACGTCGTATTCCGCGTTGTCTCGGCTGGGGGAAGACGGCAATCCCGAAGTGATCAACAACTCGCACGACAGTCCGATCACGGCGTCGATCGTGGTGCTCGGTGAGAACGGCAAGATTCTCGTCGGTCCGCCAGCGGATGTGTTGGCAATGCAAGACCCGGCTCGTGTGGTCATCGCGATCAAACGCGAGATGGGCAACCCGCGGTTCGCACTGCACTATCAAGAGCGCCGCATGACGCCGGAACTGATCTCGTCGCTGATCCTGACGAAGCTCAAGCAAGACGCAGAGAAAAAGATCGGCCCGATTGGCAACGCGGTCATCACTGTGCCGTACTACTTCAACGAACCGAAACGCGCCGCCACGCAATACGCCGGCAAGATTTCGGGGCTGAATGTTGTGGACATCATCAATGAACCAACGGCTGCGACGCTGGCCTACGCTTGGACGAAAGGTGAACTGGGCCGGCTGGATGTTCCTGGCAAGACGAAGACGATCCTGGTGTACGATCTCGGCGGCGGCACGTTCGATGTCACGGTCGTGAAATACACGCCGACCGAATTCACCGTGCTGGCAACTGACGGCGACACGATGCTCGGCGGTTTGGACTGGACCGAACGGATCCTGGATTTCGCCTGCGACAAATTCGTCGCTAAATACAGCATCGACCCGCGCGAGGATGCTCAAGCCAAGTTCACGCTGATGCGCGAATGTGAATCGGCGAAACGTGAGCTAAGTCATTGGGCCAAGACCAGGGTTGAAGTCACCTTCCGAGGACAAACTCTGCCGGTCGAACTCTCCAGACAACAGTTTGAAGAGCTGACGCTCGATCTGTTGCAACGCACTCGCGACACGACTGAGTTTGTGTTGGACGACAATCACGTCTCACGCGACGAACTTAGTGAGGTTTTGCTGGTGGGCGGCAGCACATCGATCCCCGCGGTCGTTGAAATGCTGGAGCAATTGACCGGCAAGCGACCGTCGAAGGTGCTCAACCCGCAGCTCGCGGTCGCTCAGGGAGCCGCCATCCACGCGGCGATTCTCGAAGCCAAAGCAACTGATGGGCATGGTCGGCTGTCCCCAGCGCTGCTCAAACGCCTGCGAGCCATCACCACCACCGATGTGAATTCGCATTCGCTGGGCGTTGAGATCTCCGATTCGAGAGATCCGAATCTCAAACACCACCACGTCATGATCCCGCGCAATTCGCGGCTCCCCTGCGGGACCAAAAAACAATTCGTCACGACGACCGAGACTCCGGAAAACATCGTCATTCGTCTGCTGCAAGGAGAAGTCAGCGACGTTGCGGCCTGCACCTACATCGGCGACGTCCGCATCAGCCAACTGCCGAAGGCGCTACCAGCCGGCTCGCCGGTCGAAGTCGTTTACAGCTACGACCACCGCGGCCATATCACCGTCGCCGCCAAAGAACTCACCGGCGGAGGTTCCGCCGCCGTCGAGATCGCCTGGGACGGAGCACTCGACAAACACGCCATCGAAACGCTGCGACAACTCGCACGGCAGTATCACGTCGAGTGATCCGTAGGGTGGGACCAGCACAGCGCCGGCCCACCATCATCGACAAATCTACGAAACGGGTAACATCAACTCAGGCAACTCAGCCGAGCGTGTTCCCGGCAGCGGCAAGTTGTCGGCTGCTCGAAACGTGAACACGGCCGAGTACTTCGTCTGCGTCGTGTGATTGCGACTCGCCGAGTGCAGCGTCTTCGCGTGGAAGAACAACACGTCACCCGGATCGAGTTCCACCGGGACCGCGTTGGCGATCACCGCTTGGTTCTCTGGCAAGTCGCCGCGGAAGAAGAGCGAGTCGTCGAATCGCGAGCGGGCGAAGTTCATGCGGTGCGAACCGGGGATGACTCGCAGGCAGCCATTCTCGACACGTTCCGGCACGAGCGCAATCCACACGCTGATGAGGTCTGGACGCTGATACGCCCAATAGCGGATGTCTTGATGCCAGCCGGTATCGCTGCTGAATTTCGGCTGCTTGGTCATGATGCAGTTGTGATGCGCCAGCGGCATGACGATGCGTGATTGGGAGGGCGAGGCTCCCGCCGAGCCGCTTCCGCCATCGACGCCTGATTCCAATTCGCGGCTCGGCGGGAGCCTCGCCCTCCCGTCGTCGGCACCAAGCAAAAGATCGGCGAGCCGGTCGGTCAGTTCGCGGTCGCTCAGCCATTGCGTGAAGACGGAATGCCGCGAGTGCGCCTGCTTGAGCCGCCGAATCGTGCGGCCTCCCTCGGCCGCCAGCGAGGCCGGCGCGCCGGGATAGTGCAGCTCCGCTTCGTACTCGATCGGCCCGATCTCTCGCTCGACGCCGTCCAGCGTCACGACCAGCATCTGCTCGCGCACCGCCGCCGGAATGAGCTGCCGAAACACCAGAAACCCGTCGCGCTGAAACCGCTCCCATTCCGCCACGCTCAGCCACCGCAATCGCTCCGGCGGCGAAGCGGGCGTCGGAACGGGATCGAGCAAATCAGCAACGGTGTCCATCGGGCAAAGTCCTTCGTTCTCTGTCATCTGTCAGCCACGAATCGTCGAGACTGAATGTGCCAATGATCGTGGCAGGTTCGGATGGTCTTCGGTGTCATCACTGGTCGCAAGAGACGGTACCGCGCTGCAGTGCTGAGGTTGTAGCCAATGACCAATGGAGTCCATTCAAACTCCTTTGGCGGTCGGCTATACCAAACACATGGCGAGCGACGGCGACAAACGGCTGGGCAAGTACCTGTTGAAGTCCAAGTTGGGACAAGGCGGCATGGGCGTCGTTTATTTGGCGACCGACACGCGGCTCAAGCGAGACGTCGCACTCAAAGTCTTGCCGAAGGAGATGGCTTCGGACGAGGCGGCCGTGAAGCGTTTTTTGCGCGAGGCTCGCGTGGCCGCGCGGCTGAATCATCCGAACGTCGTCGCGGTTTACGATGTCGATCAGCAGCGCGGTTACTGCTATCTCGTGATGGAATTGGTCAACGGCTGCACGGCGTCGGACTTGCTAGCTCAAGGACCGCTGTCGTGGACCGAGGCGACGCGGTTGATTGCGGAGGCGTGCCGTGGATTGGCGGCGGCTCACGAGGCGGGGCTGGTGCATCGGGATATCAAGCCGTCGAACATCATGCGGACCAATGACGGGCTGGTGAAGCTGGCGGATTTCGGTTTGGCCAAGGCGGCGGATGACTCGAACAACGTGAAGAACCCGCTGACGCAGTCGGGCACGATCCTCGGCACGCCGCATTACATGAGCCCCGAACAGTGCCGTGGCGAGCCGATCGATCCGCGCAGCGATTTGTATTCGCTGGGCGCGACGTACTTCGCGCTCTTGACGGGTCATGCGCCGTTCTCCGATCCCAACCCCTTGCAGGTGATGTTCGCGCATTGCTCGAAGCCGACGCCTGATCCGAGCACACTACGCGACGATCTGCCGGTGGCCTGCTCGGCGGTTGTCATGAAAGCACTGGCGAAGAATCGCTCTGAGCGATTCGCGTCGGCGAAAGACATGCTCGCAGCTCTGACCGAGTTGCTCGCGAATGCTCCCAAGCTGGAGTTGGCGTCAGCGCCGCCGTTCACAGCGGTCAACGAGAACGCGCGAGAAGCAACAACCGCAATTCCCGTCATTCCGGACGCCTCGGTCGCCGGTGACGGCGAGCGGACTGTCATCGTCGTGCCGACTGGAGCACTCGCTTCGACGGCCAGTCTGCCGCGCTGGCAGGACATCGGGAAGAATCGCCGCGCCGCGGTGATGTCGGTCGCCAGTTTGTTGCTGCTGGTCGCAAGCGTGAGCTTGTGGAGTTGGTCGAAGAATCGAGGTTCGGCGAATCGCGACGCAGAGACCACTCGCGAAGAGTTGCCCGCCGCAATTTTTCCGCGCGCGACGTCGCTCGAACTGTTCGCGAAGATCGACGGACTCAACGACGAGGTTCGCAGCGTCGCGTTCGCTCACGACGACGCCTCGATCTTCACTGGTTCGCGTGGCGGCGGCGTGCGGCAGTGGAGCATCGCCGACCGGAAGATCACGCGCGAATTTGCGACGCAGGGCCAAGACGTTCACGCCGTCGCGGCCAGTCGGCGGTGGCTCGCGGCCGGTGGCGACGAACGGATCGTGTGGCTGTGGAATCTTGACGTTCAGGAACCGCCCATTGAATTAGCCAAGCTGGGCTATCCGATCATGTCGCTGGCGATCAGTCCAAACGGTGAGCGATTGGCGATCGGCACCGCAAGTTCGGTTGAGTTGTACGAATTGAATGCCACCGGCGGCCGGCTCATCGCCAATTTGGCGCTCGCGAACGATTCGCGAGAATTCCCCAGCTACATGGTGCATTGCGTGACCTTCTCGTCGGATAGCCGTTGGCTGGCCGCGACCAGTTGGTCCCTGGCGGTCGCGGTCTGGGACGGAGCCAGCGGTGACTTGCGGTTCGTCAGCAAGAACCAGGCTCACGACTTGATGAGCGTCGCGTTCGTTCCTGGACAAGACCGAGTCGTCTTCGGAGCCAAGAACAACGACGGCCTGTTCGTGTGGGATTTTCAGAAGCCGGATTCGACGATTCAAAAGCTGACTTCGGGCGTCGGCACGGACATTCGCACGGTGGCCGTCACGCGGCACGGCATCGCGTTCGTCAATGGCGAGTGGGACGGGCCGGTCCTCGCCTACGACATCAACGCCGACAAGGCACTGGGCAAATTCCGACAGGAAACTCGAACGGGCGCGACGAACATGCTGCTTGCCCCGGATGGCCGACGACTCGCGACGTGCGGTGGTGAACCCGGTCAATCCCGCGGCTACATTCACGTCTGGAATCTCGTGTCGGCGAACAAGGAGTGATCCGATGAGCAACGTGACTCCCAAGCCGATGGACGCGACTCCGAAATCGGTGCTCGAGCAAATCTCGACCTGTTGGCCGATGATTCACAATCCGGTGCAGTTCGTGATGCGCTACGCGCGAGCGATTCAGAAATACGTCACCGCCATCGTCCGCGATCCGCACGACTCCGAGGAGGTCGCACAGGATTTCCTCGTGCAAGTCTTCGACAAAGGCTTCTGTCCTGAGAACGTCTCGCGCGGGCGATTCCGCGACTACTTGAAGTCGGCTGTGCGGTACGTCGCGATCAGCCATCTGAGGAAGCGCCGCTCCGCCGAACTCAGCGAAGAGATGCTGGCCTCGATCGTGCAACCTGACTCGGACGCGGATCGTGCCTGGACGAGCGAATGGCATGACTGCCTGCTCGAACGAGTGTGGCAATCGCTGGAACTGCATCAGCAACAGAAGGCCGAGAATCTGTTCTATTCCGTCTTGCGGCTGCACGCGGAGAACCCGACCGCGAGTTCCGACGAACACGCCGCCCGGTTGTCGGAACAGCTCGGCCGCCCCGTTCGAGCCGACGCCTTCCGCCAGCAACTTCGCCGAGCACGCAAGCACTTCGCCAAACTGATCGTGGCCGAGGTACGGCAGACTCTGCAAGAACCATCGGCGGAGACGATCGAACAAGAACTGATCGATCTCGATTTGATGCCGTTCGTCCGCGAATTCCTGTCGTAGGATGGCCGCCCTCGGCCGTCCGTGTTTCACCCCAACAATGCAAGACGGCCGGGGGCGGCCATCCTACAACGAACCCCTGCGGCTCGCCGCAGTTGTCTCAAGCGGCGCGTCACAACGCCGCATCCCCTTCGACCAGGGTGCTGAAGGCGGTCCATTGGGCCGCTCGCCACCACGGATCAAACAAGGGGACACATCATGTTGCTGACGACGAAACTGACAGATTGGCTGGGACTTTCGGGAAATGGGCGAACTCGCCGCAAGGTACGCGGGACGCGAGTCGCTCGGTCGGAGACGCTCGAAGAGCGCCGGCTCCTGTCGGCCGAATACTTCGTCGCGAACAGCGGCGACGATTGGGGAACGGGTGCGGTCGGCGATCCCTTCCACACCGTTCGCCGAGCACTCGATGCGGCCGAGGCCGGCGACACGATCACGCTCCGCAATGGTGTGTACGAGGGTGGATTCCAGATCGACATCGACAACCTGACGATGCGCTCGATGCCGGGCGAGCGGGCCGTCATCGAATCGCCGCTGACGCAGTTCACCGACGGGCATCAGAATTCGGTCATCCGCTACAGCTTCGATGTCGAAGGGGGACGGCTGGAGAATCTCGAAATCACCGGCGGCTACTACTACGGCGTCATGTTCTGGGATTGGTGGGATTCCAACTTCGACGCCGGTTCGACCCACATGGGAGCCAGCGGCGTGACGCTCGACGGCGTGAAGGTTCACGACACGGGAGTGGACGGCATCAAGATCACTCCGGGCGCGAACGACATCACGATCCTCAACAGCGAAGTCTTCAACACCGGTCGCCGCACCAAGTCGAGCGCTGACGGCATCGACAACAACAACGGCGATCGGATGATCGCTCGTGGCAACTACATTCACGACGTGCCGGGCATCGGCATCCTCACGTCAGGCGGGACCGAGGATTCGCTGATCGAGCAGAACTTCATCGAGGACACCGGCGGAGCCGGCATCGTCAACGGCTTCTACACCGAGCTGGAATGGCTCGAACCGGACGCCAAACCCGGTCACTTCGCCAGCATCGACACCGTCGTCCGCAACAACATCGTCGTCGATGCGGGCCAGGCGGGAATCGGCATCTACGGAGCACTCAACGCTCAGGTCTACAACAACACGCTGGTCAACGCGGCGGATAACGCTCAGGCCCCGATTCAGTTCGGCGGCTACGAGATGTGGGTCTCAAACACGACCCCGTCCTACGAGCACATCGCGTCGGTCAATCCGACCGTGCTCAACAACATCATCGTCACGAACCCGGAGAACCTCACGCGGATGATCGACATTCGCGAAGGCTCGATCACCGGACCGCTGACGCTGGACTACAACCAGTATTACGGCACGAGCACTCGCGGAGTGCTGTTCATCGACCGCAACCTCACCGGCGACGGCACGCCCGAACAAACTCTGTCGCAGTGGCAAACGAACTACGGCTACGACACGCACAGCTTCATCGCCGACCCGCAGCTTGATGCGAACTGGCATCTGACGGCGAATAGCCCGGCCATCGGCAAAGCGATCGCGCTGGCGGGATTGACGCATGATTTCGATGGAAACTCACGGTCGGACGGCGCGACCGATCTTGGTGCCGACGAATTCAATGCGGGCGCGAACCTCGCCTTGCCTCCTGCTCCGTTCGGAGCACCGTCGCTGGAGATCGCTCAACGCAGTTACCACGACTACGAGTCGAACACGATCAACGTGAAAGTCGTGCGCAACGGCACATCGACCGACACCGTCACCGTGCAGTTCGCAACGATGGATGGTTCGGCCGTAGGTTGGGACTCTGTCCCGACCTCTTCGGCCGCGGAAGACGGTCGGGACGGAGTCCCAACCTACGACTTCACGCACGTCGCCGGCACGTTGACGTTCGCTCCGGGCGAGACCGAGAAGATCGTCGCCGTGCAACTGCTCGGCGATGATGTCAGCGAAGGGGACGAGCACTTCCTCTTCACGCTCCGCAACCCAACGAGCGACGGCAGTTATCCGGTGCGGCTCGGCCATCAATCGACCGCGAGCATGACGATCGACGACGAGGACACGCCGATCACGCTGCACTACGCGACCAAGTTCGTCAGCGGTGATGGCAACGACGCGAACGGCGACGGCAGCGAAGCGAATCCTTGGCATTCGCTGCAATACGCGGCGGACAACGTCGGCCCCGGCGATTACGTCATCGTCAAGCCGGGCAAGTACTGGGGGTTCAACCTGACGACTGACGGCAAGCCGGATGCTCGGATCACGTTCCACGCGCTCGCCGGTGTCGAGATCGACGAGGCGTTCCCTGGCCAGCAGGACGGCATCAATCTCGAAGGGGCCGACTTCGTCACGATCGAGGGCTTCTACGTCCACGACATGCCGCGAGCCGGCCTCCGTTCGGTCAACAACGACGGCGTCATCCTGCGAGGCAATCACACCGATCACAACACGATGTGGGGCGTGCTCACCGGTTGGTCGGAAAACATCATCGTCGAGAACAACGTCGCTTCGCAGTCGCAGGTCGAGCACGGCATCTACATCAGCAACTCGGCCGACGGCGCGATCGTTCGCAACAACATCGTCTGGGGCAACAACGACAGCGGCATTCAGTTCAACGCCGACCGCTACCTGCCTGGCGACGGCGTGCATTCGCGAAACCTCGTCGAAGGCAACGTCATCTTCGAGAACGGTCGCGGCGGCGGAGCGGCGTTGAACTTCGACGGTGTGCAAGACAGCGTCATCCAGAACAACCTGCTCTACAACAACCACGCGACCGGGATCGTGCTGTACGTCGGCTTCGCGGCCGATTCCTCGACCAACAATCTCGTCACGAACAACACCGTCGTGATGGCCGAGGATGCTCGCTGGGCGCTGCTGATGACCGACGGCAGCAGCGGCAACGTCGTGACGAACAACATCCTGCTCAACAAGAACCCGAACCGCGGCAGCATGACCGTTGAGCACAACAGCCTGCCGGCGAGATCCGACAACAACATCGTCCAAGACCTGTTCCAGATGGACGGCAACAACGGCAACTTCTCGCAGTGGCAGGCGTTCTCCGACGGAATGGACGCACATTCGATCGTCGTCAATCTCGCCGACCCACCGGGTGAGCTTGGCCAAGCCGACCCGCCGGGGTCGCTCGAACGCCTGTTCGTGAATCCGTCAGCGAACGATTACCACCTGAGGGCTGGCAGCGCGGCGATCGACGTCGGCGATCCGACCAATGCTCCGGCGACCGACATCTTCGGTCACGCTCGCCCAGCGGGAGCCGGCGTGGACATTGGAGCCTACGAACACGGCTTCTTGGTGCCTGCGGTGAAAGTGCAGTTCGAGTGGTCCAACATCATCGGCTACGAATTCATCGGCATGGCCGAAGTCGCGGTCACTCGCACCGGCGACACCGAAGGGACACTCGCGGTCGAAATCAATCATTCGCAAGGCACCGCGAGCGGCGACGATTACCGAGCGACTCGCGGCTACCTCGTGTTCCAACCGGGCGAGATGCGAAAGACCTTCCGAGTCTTCGTGAACGACGACTCGGCCATCGAAGAGCACGAGACCGTCCAACTCGACTTGCGAGTCGTCGGTGATCCAACCGGCCTCTTCCCCACCGATCAAGTCGGCGACCCGACGGGGCTGATTCCCGTAGCTTGGGACTCTGTCCCGAGTGAATCGGATGGGACAGGGGTCGGGACGGAGTCCCAACCTACGGCGATGCCGACCGATCAAGCCACGTTGCACATCGTCAGCGACGACGCCTGGAAGCCGGGCACATTCCAGTTCGATGCCAAGAGCGTCACGTTCAACGAGTCCGACGGAACCGCGACCGTCACCGTCCATCGAGTTGGCGGCAGCAGCGGCGATGTCAGCCTGAACTTCGCGACCGATCTCTTCACCGCTCCGAAGCAAGCGACGTGGATCAAGAAGCACACCGACCTGCTCTACCCGACTGATCGTGACACGTCCGCAACGGCTGGCAGCGATTACTCATCGACTCACGGCCTCCTGAACTTCGCCGACGGCGAGATGTCGAAGACACTCACGATCCCGCTCGTCAACGATGACTGGTACGAAGGAGGCGAAGCATTCGTGCTGAAGCTCAGCGATCCGACGAATGGCGGCACGCTCGGCACGCAAAGCGAGATCAAGGTCCGAATCGAGAGTGAAGATGTGAAACTCCCCGGCACATTCGTGTTCGCCAACGCGGCGTACTCGGTCGTCGAAGGGACGCCGTTCGTCAACGTGACCGTCAACCGCTTGAACGGCGGCAACGTCGAGGCCAGCGTCCGCCTGTACGAAACGGGAGCCGGCAACGGCTCGACCACCGCTTCGGCCTGGAGCCCGACCGACTACAACGGCGTGCCTCAGATGCTGACATTTGCTGCCGGCGAGTTGTCGAAGACGATCAGCATTCCGATCGTCGATGACACGAACACCGAGATCGACGAAGTCTTCTCGATGCAACTCTACAGCCCGACGAACGACGCGACGGTCGGATCGACACCGAAGACTTTCGTGACGATTCGGGACAATGACACGGGCAGCGGCCAGTTCGGACTATCGGCCGCGGCGTTCTCCGTCGCCGAGAACGGCGGGATGTTGAACGTCACGATCAATCGAGTCGGCGGCAGTGCCGGCACGACGACGGTCCAATACCGCACCCTCGACGGAGCCACCGGAATGCCGACCGATCAGAAAGCCTACGCCGGCAGCGACTATTCCTCGAAGAGCGGCACCATCACGTTCGCTCCGGGCGAGACATCGAAAGTCATCAGCATCCCGATCACGAACGACACGCGGGTCGAGAAGAACGAGTTCTTCACTGTCGAACTTCGCACCCCGACCGGCGGCGCAACGCTCGGCACGATCACAAAAGCGGTCGTGACGATCGTTGAAGACGACAGCGCGATCGAGTTCGGCACGAGCAACTACAGCATCAACGAGAGCGCCGGTTACATCACGATCACGCTCGTCCGCAAAGGGAGCATAGTCGGCAGCGCGACTGTCGATCTCAACATCAGCAGCGGCAGCGCGATCGCCGGTGTCGACTTCGTTAAGCCAGCTTCTCCGACCGTGACGTTCGCCGACGGCGAGTCCACGAAGACGATCCAAATCCAACTGATCGACGACGTCTTCAAAGAGGCCGACGAGTCGTTCTACCTCAGCCTGAGCAACGCGACCGGAGCGAAACTCGGCAGCGCTCTCTACGACAACGTGAAGATCCTGGCGAACGATTGAGACTGCCTCACGTCTGCTCCAATGCCCGCCGTCGCAACTCGACAAGAGATGTGGCAGCGGGCTTTTCCATTGAACGACGGCTAACCGACCGAAGGCGTCACCTTCGCCACGCTCAGCCGCCGCAATCGCTCCAACGGCGCGGCGGGTGTCGGAACGGGATCGAGCAAATCAGCAGCCGTGTCCATCGAAGTTTCCCTGGAGTGCGGCGGCTTGACGTAGCCCTCCATCCAATTGAAATAGCGACTCTCAAAATCCAAGAAGAGTCGCCACGAGAGCCGGATGACTGACGGCCGACGGTTGGCGATTCAACGCCGTCATTCCAATTGAATGGAGGGCTGTGTCGAGCCACAGCACTCCAGGGTTCGGCGTCGAAAACAAAAACCTCCGGAAGGCGGAACGACGAACAGATCGTCTTGCTTGCCACCGCGACCTGCAAGGGATGCAATTGTCGCGAATGTTGTAGGCCAGAGATTAGCACGACCCCGAAGGCGAAAGACGCCGGCCATGAACACAAACAGTCAGCCGCTTAGTCGTGGCCGCCACATTGCACTCGGAATCAACGGTGCCTTTTGGGTCGCGATCACAGTGTTATTGAGTTGGTTGCCGTGGCCACCATTTGATCTCGAAGCCTGCTTGATTCGTCATTTCCCAACAGGACATGCCGACCAGTACGACCTTGTGAACGGACTCATCAAACCACCGATCTCATTGGGCTTGGTTACATGGCTTGGTGCGAGCATTGGCTTCATCATCGCTCGGCGCTACAAGCTGCTTTTGATCAATGTGGTTGGCCCCGTCGTTTCCATGCTGATGGTTGCGCCGACGGAGGATTGGAGTGATCCCCAGTGGTTCACAATCGGGGCCTTCTTCTCGATCGGCTGTTGCGTCGGACTGTTCGTTTCCATTTTTGTCTGGATTGCAAAGTCTTTCAGTTCGTGTTCTCAGACCAATTCAATTCAGCCGCCAAACGGTTCTGAACCAACTCTTCCCCTGCCTTGAGGAGTCTCCCCATGCGAACGATTCTCTCGTCTCTGTTTGTGGTCTTCGCGACATCGACTTGTTTCGCGGCGGAGTTGCCGTTGGTCACGGAGGTTGAGCATCAGCCGCTGGTGGCGGCGACGGAGCGGTTGCTCGAAGCGTTGGAGTTTGTGGGTGCTCCGTTGCCGGCAGAGGATACGAAGGTGTTGCAGGGGGCGTTGAAGGAGACCGACGCCAAGGTCGCGAATCGGACCATCCAGAAAGTGCTCGATGCGCATTGCGTCGTGGGGGTGACGATCAATCCGGAGAGTCGCGTGTCGGTTGTTGAGGGGCCGGTGGCGAAGCGGCTCATTCAAGGGGGGTGGGCGACGTTTTTGATCAAGGTGCAGAACGATGCGGGGATTACGCCGCAGCTCAAGCCGGAGAGTCCGAATTCGGCTCCGCTGTATATGCGAGGCTCGGCGAATGGGCGGCAGAAGCCGTTGACCGACGAGAAGGAAAAACTCGTCAAGCCGGAGGATGTGCCGCATCGGTTTTTGGACATCGCCATGTTCGACAAGCAGCCGCTGAAGCCGCAGTTGTCGGGGCTGGCGCTGGAGTATCGCATCATTCAGCTTTACTCGCGTGAGATCGGGCGGCGCGAGGCGAAGCTCGGATTCAATGTTGGGCAGGGGACGCAGGATCTCGGCTTTCGCAATACCGTGCCGATTCTGTTCAACGCGGCTCCGTCGGTGGAGGTGGTGCTCGGTGTGAAAGATTTCGATGGCGAGCCGACCTCGGCGGCGTTCGTCATTCGCGACAAGCGCGGCAACGTCTATCCGAATCCGGCGCGGCGGCTCTCGCCCGACTTCTTCTTCCACAATCAGATTTACCGCGCGGACGGCGAGTCCGTGAATCTCTCGCCCGGCGAGTACTCCGTCGAGGTCAGCCGCGGGCCGGAGTACAACGTGCAAACGCACTCGCTGACCGTGAAGCCGGGAGTCAGTCAGAAGGCCGATTACAAACTCACGCGCTGGACGCATCCGGCGACGCGCGGCTGGTTCTCCGGCGATCATCACGTTCACGCGGCGGGGTGTGCTCACTACGACAGCCCGACCGAGGGAGTCACTCCGGCCGACATGCTGCGGCACATTCTGGGCGAAGACCTCAACGTCGGCTGCGTGCTGAGCTGGGGGCCGTGCTGGTACTCGCAGAAGCAATACTTCGAGGGGAAGACGTCGGCCCTCTCGCGGCCGAATTACCTGATGCGGTACGACAT
>CAMDPK010000057.1 GCA_945904015.1 Candidatus Kuenenia stuttgartensis
TCAGGTCCGCCAGCTTCGCTTCATTGGTCTTGAGTTGCAGGTTTTTCTGATCCGCGAGCTTTCGCTGTTCCGTGTGTTTCGCCTTGGCCTGATCCAATTCGGCCTGCCTCTTGGCCAGGACATTCTCTTTGGCCTTGATGAGTCGCGGGCCTTTCTCAAGCTCCTCCTGCACCCCTTTCAGCTTCTGCTGAAGGTCGTGAAGAAACTGCAAACCATTCGAGACAGCCATGAGCAGACGGCTCCCAGAGGACAGCGATCATCAATCCAAACGCAATCGTGATGGCCGTGTGTTTTAACGGCTCAGCCACGGAAGCAGTAGCCTTGGACCCTGGAACTATTTCTGCGGCTCATCGGGCAGCAGCACTTCCGTGTCGGGCCGTTTGACGCGAATTGGCTTGGAGGACGGCGGAGTCACGATCGGAACTTCTACCGACTGCGGCTGGTCGGGGATCGCCGTTCCGAACCAAGCCGCGGCGAGCCGCAACGCACCCGTTTGCCACACTTGCCGCGTTTCGGCAAACGATTTCGTCTCGGCCAACTCGTCGAGCAACTGGTCAATCTCTCGCAAACGCGCGTGCCACGGTTCGGGGTGCGCGCGGAGTTCGTCGGCCCAGGCGAGACATTGCTCGCGCACCAGCGGGAACTGAGTCGGCCATGCCTCGGCCAACGTCTGCGGAATCCAATGTTGCTCGACTCGCACAAACTTGTGCTGCGTCGCTGCTTGCCCCGGCCATTGCACGGTGAGCACTGCGAGCACAGCGGAATCGGTGGTGGATTCCAACAACTCAACTTTCACCTCACCGAACTGTGCGAACAAGTCGCCTCCCAGTCCCGTGTCGCCGAGTGCTCCCTGCGACAGTGCCGCGATCAGCCGATTGCCCGTCCCGCCGAGAAATCTGAGTGCATCCAATTTGCGCAGTAGTACGACATTGTTGAGTTCACTCTCGCACAGAGCACTCAAAAGCTGTTCGACAGCGCGCAGATGTGCGGCCAACTCGCGATCCGATGCGTTCGCCGCCTCACTAGCCTCATTAAACTTGCGGACGATTTGCGATGTGACCGTGTGAGCTTTTCGGCAAGTCGCGACAAATGGCTCCCAAGACTTTTCGTCCAAACGCTCTCCGAGGTCATGCAACAATTCTTGAACGTCGGCCTGGTACGACGGCGGCAGGAATTCCCACAACGCCTGCAGTTCTTGTCGCTGCAAACCCGCGAGCACATTGCGAACGGCTTCGTCGGCGGTCTTCGGAGCCTCGGCGCAGACAATGACATCGGACCCTGGTTTTGAGCAGCCGCCAGTCGTGACGACGATCAGACCGATGAGCACCGCGAAGAACTCAGTTCGACCCGCAAAAACTCGTCGCGACACAATCATCTCAGTCTCGCTTCTCGATGCGATACAGATGCGTCTTCGTCCGCACGATCAGTGACTTGCCGGCCACGGCGGGAGACGCGGTGAAGCCGTCCTCAAACTTGTTCTCGGAGATCAATTCAAACTCGCGGCCGGCTTTGAAGACCGGCACGTCCCCTTCTTGTGACCAGCAATAAATCAGACCGTTGGCCAGCAGCGGCGAGGACCAATACGTTCCCGCGATTCGCTTGGACCAGATTTCTTTGCCGGACTTCGCGTCGAGACACGACGCGACGCCGATGTCGTTCATCATGAAGAGCAAGTCGCCGACCAGAATCTGCGAGGGACGCTTGGGAATCTGTTTGGAACTTGTCCAGACAATGTTCTTGGTGATGTCCCCTTGGCCTTCGGGATTCACGGCCACGAGCGGGTTCGGACCGTCGGCGGTATTGATGTAAAGCAATCCGTTGCCGAACAGGGGTCTTCCAGCGGCATTCATGCCTTTGTGGTAGACCGTCCAAATCGGCTCGCCAGTTTTCGGCTCATAGGCGATCGTCGCATAAGCGAATGGGCTGACGAGCAACTCGCGGCCACCGACTTTGATGATCGACGGCGTCGAGTAGCCTTTCTTGGCATCGCCGTCCGTCGTGTGGTAGTCGATGTCGCGATCCTTTTTCCAAACCGTCTTTCCGGTCTTCTTGTCGAGTGCCGCGATGTATTGGAAGTCGTAACCGTCGAACGTCAGATACAGCAAATCGCCATGCACGATCGGCGACGAACCCGGCCCGCGGAAGTGATCACACTCCAAATCACGACGCTCCCAAATCTTTTCGCCAGTCTTGGTGTCGAGACACGCGGTGCCGTAGCTGCCGAAATGAATGTAGACGCGACCCTCTTCGATGAACGGCGTGGGCGAGGCGAACGTGTTTGTCGGATGCGTGATTTGCAGTTCCGACACCGCGAACAGTTTGAGATTGTGGATGACCTTTCCGCTCTCCAGGTCCACACAGACGGCGGACAGATCGATCGGCTTTTCGAGCTTGATCCTTTCCTTGGTGTTGCCCTGGATGTCCGGCGCGTTCGTCAGCCAGATTTGTTTTCCCCAGACGACCGGTGACGACCACGCTCGCCCCGGAATCGCCGTCTTCCAGACGATTTCCTTCGAGCCTTCACCGAATTGGACCGGTAGTCCTTTCTCGGTTGACGTGCCGTCGCCGCGCGGACCACGGAATTGATTCCACGGTGCATCGTCGGCGAAAGTGAGAGTGCCAATCATGCAAAGGCAGGCTGACGCAAGCAGACGCATTTCGTGTCCTCGCGGGTAAGTGGAAATGGATGGAAACGTACGGCGAAGAAGTTTCACCACAAAGGCACGAAGACACAAAGGTCAACACGGCGGTGCTTCGTAACCTTGGTCGTTTCAAAGTTATCCGCCCGCCACCGTTTCGGCCAAGCGACTCGGTTCGACCTTGTCCGCTCGCCAGTCGATCAGCCGCAGTTCGACTTTTTCGTAGCCGTTGAAACTGTTGATCGTCGGCGCGAAGCAAACCGAGATTGGGCCACCGACCGCCGCGATTTCGTCGGCCCAATCGCCGGCTCCGAAACAGACGGCCCGCATCACCGTGCCGTAGTGCTTCAGACGCAGCGAGAGATGCCGTTCGCCTTCGCCCATTTTTCTCGGCGGTTCGGCCAACTCGCAGCGAGCGGCGGAGAACACCGGCTTCGGATTCTCGCGGCCGAACGGGCCGAGCTTCGAAAGCATCATGACCGCCGTGTGCGTCAGATCGGCGAGCCGGACTTCGGCGTCGATCGACACTTCGCGATCGCTGGCGATGACCTCGTGAGTCCTCGCAAAGTGCTCACAGAAGTCGGTGCGGAAGGCCTCGATCCGATCCGCCTCGATCTTGAGCCCCGCCGCCGCGTGATGTCCCCCGAACGACTTCAGGTGATGAGCACACGCCGCCAACCCACCGTGCAAATCAAACCGCG
This sequence comes from Candidatus Kuenenia stuttgartensis, assembly GCA_945904015.1. Taxonomy (GTDB): domain Bacteria; phylum Planctomycetota; class Planctomycetia; order Planctomycetales; family Planctomycetaceae; genus SXKJ01. Next base: position 3,341 of record CAMDPK010000057.1, read on the forward strand.
CGAACGTGCGGCCTGATCCTTGTCCCATTCGATCTTGCCGCGACAGCGAAATTAAGATCGTTGGCTTTTCGAACTGCTCGGCGACACGGCTGGCCACGATGCCGATGACCCCCGGATGCCACTCCTCGTGAGCGAGCACCAGCGCGGGGCTGTCTTGCCACGCGGGATTTTCGGCGACCATCTCTTTCGCCTGTTTGAGAATCTTGCGTTCGACCACCTGCCGTTGCTGATTGAGTTCGTCGAGATACTTGGCCAGTGCGAGTGCTCGTTCGGGGTTGTCGGTCGTCAACAATTCAACCGCGAGCCGCGCCTGCCCCAATCGCCCCACCGCGTTGATGCGCGGGCCGATCGTGAAGCCGATGTCGTCCGCACCGAGTTCTTTTTTGTCTCCCAAGCCGCTGACTTGCAGCAACGCTTTCATTCCCAGACTGCATCGCTCGACGAGACTGCCCAATCCGTACCGCACGATCGCGCGGTTCTCGTCGACCAGCGGCACGCAATCGGCCACCGTGCCGATCGCGGCGAGTCCAACCGCGCTCATCAGGAACTCGCGCATCGAAGGCGACGCCTTCTTGCCGTCGCCGAGCCGCTGACAGATTCCCCAAGCGAGCTTGAACGCGACTCCCGCTCCGCAAAGTTGCCCGAACGGATACTGCGAACCCGGCAACCGCGGATGCACGAGACATGTGGCCGGAGGCAACTCCGCCGCCATCTCGTGGTGATCGGTGACGATCAATTCGAGTCCGAGTTCTTTGGCGAGCGCCGCTTCCGCAACGCTGGAGATGCCGCAATCGACAGTGACCACCAACCGCCGTGGGTCTTCTTCGTGAAGCTGCCGAATCGCGTCGCAGTTCAGGCCGTAGCCCTCCTCCATGCGGTGCGGGATGTAGTAATCGACGGTCGCGTTTGCGAGCCGCAAGCAATGCCACAAGATGCTGGTCGCGGTGACGCCATCGACATCGTAGTCGCCGTAGATCGTGATCCGCCGCCCCGACTTCACCGCCGCGACGATCCGGTCAGCAGCCTCGGACAGATTCGGCATCAAGTCCGGATCGTGCAGATCCATCAAGCTCGATTGCAAGAACGTGCTGGCCGCCGAATCGCTGGTGTGCCCGCGAGCGAACAGCACCTGCGCCACCAACGCCGGCAAGCGCAACGTCCGAGACAGTTCCCTCACGGCGGCGGCATCATGCGGGGCAAACCGCCAAGTCTTCGGCATCGAGAGGCTCCTTCCAGATCGGAACGTTGACGCGGAATTACAGCAGTCATGCGAGCGGCAGGGAAGCGTCCAGCGGCGAGTGGACGCAATGAAAAGTGGGAAATGAAAAATGAAAAATGAAAAATGCCAGACATCTCAATTTGCACTCTTCATTTTTCATTTCTCACTTTTCATTCCTCGCTTTTTATCCACCAAACGCGCCGTACCGCCGCACGCCGCGAGCCAGCGTCACTCGGCACATCACGAACAGCACGACGACCCACAGAGCCTCGATGCCCAACTCCACGAGCAACTGCGAGTGATCGTACTTGCCGAGCATGATTGCCGCCGGAAAGTACGCCAGATATTGAAACGGAGCGTATCGCACCCACTCGCCAATCGGCCCCAGCCAATCCAGCGGGATCATGTGCCCCGACAAAAAATAGTTGATCATCATGTAGATGAAGAGCAACGAACTGACCTCCAAAAACCAGAACGCGATCAGCCCAATCCAGGCTTCCAGCAGAAAGCCAACCAGAAAGCTCAAGGCCAGTGAAATCACGAACGCCACGATCGTGAAGGCGTCCGGCCAGCCCGTGAAGTAGTCGCGACAGAGCCAGAAGACCAACGCGAACGGCCCGATCGCGATGACGTAATACACCAGCTTGTGTGCCACTCGATACCAGAACAGATAGCCCAGCATGTCGATCGGCTGCGTGAGATATTTCTTGATCGTCCCGTCGCGGATCTCGCGAGCGATCCCGCTGGCCAATCCCGGCATCGACGAGAATGCTCGTGCGATCATTACCAGCAAGGAGTACGCCACCATGTTGGCGTAGGTGTAGCCGTTGAGTTCTTTCCGCTCGTACGACGTCCCGGCCGCGAAGATCGCGCTCCACAAAAATACTTGCGTGACGATCGGCAGGAACCGCACCAACGTCGCGAACGCGAAGTCGCCCCGGTACACGAACCGCTCGGAAACGCAGGTCTTCAAGATGACCCATTGAACTTGCCAGGACATGGCATCATCCGTTTTGGAATCTCTGCCCCAACTGAGCTCGGTTAGCGAGACTTCGAGATCACTCGCCGGCGTTTCTTGGACGCTGGGGTCTCAGGCAACCCCAACATCTTCGCGACCGTCAGCGGTTTTTTGCGTTTCGCGGGCCGCAGTTTGCGAAGCTGTTCACGGAATTGCCTTTCATCAATTCCCGCTTCCTTGAGCCGCTCGGATATCTCTTTACGAATCTCGCTCAAAGTTTTTGTTCCGAACATAACACGACCTCCAAAGTTTTTCGGATGCCATTGAATGTCTGAGCGGCGTCGGCAGGATCAGAGCAGCCTTGCAAAGCCTCGCCGACTGCCTTGTCGAGTAGTGCATCATGGTCAGCGACGTTGGTGACGAGCAAGGCCCCAATAATTGACGCCGCAATCTCCTCAAGGTGAATCGACAAATCACGAGCGAACAATCGCCTCAACATTGGATGGTGGTGAAATACTTGATGCCCGCATTCGTGGGCCAGCACAGCCTCGAGCGAAAAGTGTCGTGAATCTTCTTTCCAGTCAAATGCTTCCGCGAATACGAGCATCACGTCGTCGCCGATTTTTGCACCCAATCGAATTTGAGCCGGCCCCGAGGAATCGTAGCGATGTCGGTATTCCACACGTCCGCAGAAGCCCACCTTTGCTGCCAATTGACGAACCAAATCGATTCGTCGCGCTCGCTCGGTGAAGGTGATCGCTGACGGTTGGTGGCTGCTCATGAATCACAACGCCGCGAAATTGGCCAATAGTTGCAAACCGTGCTTCTGGCTTTTCTCCGGGTGGAATTGAGTCGCCCAGAGATTGCCGCGTCCGATCGCGGCGACGAAGCGTTCGCCGTGTTCGGATTCTGCGATCACGACGCTGCGGTCGGTCGGCACGACGTGGTAGCTGTGGACGAAATAGAAGTGCGCATCGCGCGGGATGTTCGCCAACAACGCCGGCTCGCCGGTGATCTGCAACTGATTCCAGCCCATGTGCGGAATCTTCAGGTCCGGCTGATCCTGAAATCGCACGACCTTGCCGGGCACGATGCCCAGCCCCGGCCATTCGCCGTCCTCGTAGCTGACATCGAACAGCATTTGCAGTCCGAGACAGATCCCCAAAAACGGTTTGCCGCTCGCGAGGTGATCCAAAATCGGTGTGACGAATTCTCGCCGACGGACTTCGTGAATCGCATCGCGAAACGCTCCGACTCCCGGCAGCACCAACTTATCGACGTCGCCGAGCTTCGACGGCTGATCGCAAATCTCCGCCGCGTGTCCGAGCTTCTCAAACGCCTTCTGCACACTGCGAAGATTCCCCATGCCGTAATCAACGATCTTGATCATTTCAAAGCTTTCAATTTCTCCGCCGCTTCCGCGCGAGCCTTCGCCATGACGCTTTCGAGCGTGACGCTCGCGCCGTTCTGGCGTTTGCTTTCGTCGGCGGCTTCCATGAAGGCGTAGATTTCAAGCGTCTCGGCCTCGCTGACCGGCGGCTGGCCGGAGCGAGCGAACTTGAGTACCGCGAAGAGCAGCGGCTCGTAGCCATCGTAGCTGCCGACCGGTTCCTCACCTTTTTCGCCAACCGCTTTGCCTTCGTAGCCTTTACCCTCACGGTAGATGCCGACTCGACCGCCATCCCAATCGCCGGTGACCTCGATTTTGCCATCGGCAGTCTTGCCACGCTTGACCGAAACGCAGCCGGTGCCCATCACCGTGAACAGCGATTCGACACCGTGAATGCCGTACCAAAAGAGGTCGGGGTGCGTGGCCTCCAAGCTCGCGGGGCTAGACGTTTCACAGCGAGTAATCTTGCCGAGAGAACCACCTCGCACAGCCAGCGTATTCTTGCCGAACCGCAGCGACGACGACGAGAAAACTGGCACCTTGAACTTCTTGGCCGCTTCGAAGATCGCGACTGCGTCGGTCAGCGACCCAGCGATCGGCTTGTCGATGAAGCAGGGCTTGCCGGCTTTGAGGACCGGAATCAATTGCTCGAAATGCGGCCGGCCGTCGTTGGTTTCGAGGCAGACGACATCGACTCGCTTCGCCAACTCCTCGATGGTGTCGACGATTTCGACCCCCTGTTTTTTCACGGCTTCCGTGTAGCTCGGAACTCGCTCGACACTCGATGGGATGTCCGGGCTGCCCTTCGGATACGCGGCGACCATGCGACTGCCGAACGCTTCGGGACGCTGCTTCTCACCGTTGAGGATGTTGGTGAAAGCCGTCGCGTGTGACGTGTCCAAGCCGATGATGCCGACTTTGAGCGGCTTCGGTTCGGCGTCTTTCGCGGTCGCGGCCTGTTCGGCTTGCGCGAGATTCACGAACCCGTCCACCAGTTTCGCCGCAAGGGATTTCGCGGGTGGCTGCGAGTCGGACGCACTCGACAGCGAGACATCCCACAGCCGCACGCTGTTGTCGTAGCTGGCCGTCGCGACGGTCTTGCCATCGGGTGCGAGCGCGAGGGCCGCGATCTTCGCTTCATGCTCCTCGGCCGTGCCGAGCACTTCGCCGTCAGCGATCCGCCACAGTTTGAGTTCGTTCTTCCCCTTCGCGCGTCCGCCGCTGCTGGTGATCGCCGTTTGGCCGTCGAGGCCCATCGCGATGCTCGTCACTGGTCGCGAGTGTCCGCCGAAGAAGCCGAGCGGCTTGCCCGATTCGACCTCAAAGACGTATGCCTTTTCGTCTGCGCTACCGACGATGAGCCGCGTGCCATTCGCTGCGAACGCGACCGAGGTCGCAACTTTCGTCATCCCCTCGAAGTCGCGGATCAGCTTGCCGGATTCGACGTCCCACAACTTCGCGATGCCCGGCCGAGTGACTCGCGTCTCATCGCCAGCCGCTGTCGCCAATGTTTTGCCGTCCGCTGAGAACGCGACGCACTGCACCGGATCTCGATCATGTTCGAGCGTCCTCAGCAACGCACCGTCTTCGAGACGAATCAACCGAGCCGCCTCGTCATCGCAGCCGGTTGCCAGCAGTTTCCCATCGGGCGAGATCGCCAACGAGGTGACGAATCCGCGATGCTTTGGCAGATCGCGCTCCTTCATTCCGCTCGCGACGTCCCAGACGCTGACCGATTGATAGGCTCCGATCACAAGCTTTTGGCCGCCGGGAAGGAACGCCAGCGACCTCGCATAGCCGCTGCCGGTTTTCCAAACGGCGGTGGACTTCTTCTCGGCGACGTTCCACAACTGCACGGAGTTGTGAGTCCCCACCGCCAACGTTTTGCCGTCGGGCGAGAACGCCACGCTGGTCGCCCAGTTGTCAAAGCCGTCGAAGTGCGCCGTGCTTTTCAATTCCTTGGGCTTGCTCGCCGCCGGCTTGGAGTCCTCGGCCGTCGTGAATGGCAACGCACACAGCGAGAGGAACAGTCCGAAACCCAACAGCCAACGTTGTCCGAGCGACATGGAAGTTCTCCTGATCAGGTTGAGAAGTTCGCGAGGCCGGATTATCCCCCGCAACGCTCGAAACGCAACCGGTTGTAGAACGGACGCCTACATCCGTTCTGTTTTCGATCTGCGATCGACATCATTCATGAAATTTCGAACGGACGTCGGCGTCCGTTCTACGAACTCTTGAGGACTCACCATGAAAGCCGCGTTCATTCGTCAAACAGGAACTCCCGACGTCATCGAGTACGGCGATCTTCCGACTCCGGAACCGGGACCGACCGAGGTTTTTGTCAAAGTCGGCGCGGTCTCGGTCAATCCGATCGACACCTACATTCGCAGCGGGATGATCAAAGTTGCGACCTCTTTCCCGTACATCATCGGCTGCGACCTGGCAGGGACGGTCGAGCGAGTCGGCTCGCAGGCAACTCGGTTCAAGACCGGCGACCGAGTCTGGGGCAGCAATCAAAGTCTGTTCGGCCGACGCGGATCGTTCGCCGAGTACGCCGCTGTGGACGAGAAATGGCTGTATCCAACCCCTGCTCAGATGCTCGACGCGCAGGCGGCGGCCGGAGCACTGACCGGAATCACCGCGCATCTTGGTCTGTATTTGAACGCAGGTCTCAAGTCCGGCGAAGTCGTGTTGGTGAACGGCGGAGCTGGCGGCGTCGGCTCGGCGGTCATTCAATTGGCGAAGGCGGCCGGAGCGAAAGTCATCGCGACGGTGGGCAACTCGGACAAGAAGGCGTTGTGCGAAAGTTGGGGAGCGGACTGTGTCCTCGATTACCACTCGGCAACGCTCGACGAGCAGATCGCCACGTTCACTTCGGCCAACGGCGGTTTGCAGGTGTGGTACGAGACACAGGTGCCGACGAACTTTGATCGGACGATCGGACTGATGTCCCCACGCGGCAGGATCATCGTCATGGCCGGACGGAATGCTCGGCCGGAATTTCCGAACGGGGCGTTCTACGTCAAAGACCTGCGGCTGTTCGGCTTCGCAATGTTCAACGCGACGTCCGAAGAGCAGCGAGCGTGCGCGGAGGCAATCAACTCACTGGCGACGCGAGGCGGATGGAAGCCACAGATCGGTCGCACACTACCGCTCGCCGAGGCTGCCGCCGCGCATCGCTTGCAGGAAGAAAACACGCTCCAGAAGCAGGGGACTCTCACGGGCAAGATCGTGTTGGTGCCGTGAGTGTCGTCTTTCGCTCCGCGAAAGAAACTCCTTTCGCGGAGCGAAAGGCGACAAAAAAGGCCCGACTTTTCGCCGGGCCTCTTCGTCATCGTACTGCAATTCTCGCAACCTACTTCGCCGCAGCGACGGGTGCTGGTGCCGCGACAGCCGTGGCCGGAACTTCGGGCCATTCCATCAGGACGTCTTCCGGGGCGGCCAGTGTCATCGTATCGTCTTTACCGGCCTTCAAGCCGATGCCGGCTTCGGCCAGTTTCTTGGCCTGCTCAGAATCTTTCACGACCAGGCTCGTGTCCGAGACCGCTCGCCACCATTGCAGGTGCGGCCAGTCGCGGCGAACGGTCTTGAGGCAGGTGTCCATCGCCTTGCCGTTGGCTCCCGCGCTGAAGCCTGCTCGCTTCGCGATCACGCTGTACTTGGCGACCTTTGCGGCTCGCTTCAATTCCCACAACAGTTCCGCCACTTCTTCCGCACGAGTCGATGCCATGTCTTGCGCCCTTTCACAATGAGCCAACAAAAGAAGCCCTGCCGAGTCACCGCGCCGATCAGGTTCACTTGCCTGTCGTGCCTCCGCGACCGAGGGCCTTGAGTTTGATGTGCGTTCGCCATCCAATTCCGAACCCAACGGGGTCGAACTTAATCGAACCCCCACGAGGGATCAAGACCCACGGAATGCTCATGGATAGCGTCTTTGAAGGCCACGGAATTCGCTTTGAATACCCCGACGATTGGATTCTGCACGAACAGTCCTCGCCGGACGAAATCACCCTGACGGTGCATAGCCCGGACACCTCGTTCTGGTCGCTGACACTGCTGTTCGACCGCCCCGATCCGCAGCGAGTCATCGACTCGGTCCTCGACACCTTTCGCGAGGAGTACACCGAGATCGACGTCTATCCCAGCGACGTCTCGCTGAACGATCAGCCGTCAATCGCCTGCGAACTCGACTTCGTCTGCCACGATCTGATCGGCAGCGCGTTCCTGCGAGCGGTTGTCGCACCGGACTTCACGGTGCTGGTGCTGTACCAGGGAGCGGACTTGGAACTCGACACGCTTCAGACGCTGCTTGAAAAAATCACCGCTAGCCTGAAATGGGAGAGCGACTCGGACGAACCACCCGGTGAGCCGGAGTGGATGGACATCGTCTGAGAAAGAGGCCCCGTATCGTGCCTTCTCCCCTTGGGAGAAGGTGGCCGAAGGCCGGATGAGAGATTCATTGGACGTGGCGATTCCATTGAGGGAACTCAATGACAATTGGCTCCCTCACCCCGACCCTCTCCCAAGGGGAGAGGGAGAAAAACGGGATCACGACCTCTGACCGACTCTATCGAACACCAAAAAGCACATGCTGCTCGGATTCCCAAACGACTCGCAATCGGCCCTGTCGTTCGCATTCGTCGATGCTGCGAAGAAGTGGCGACATTCGGTCCCACCACTCCGGTGCTCGATCGGGACCGACGGCGGACTTCGCGACAACCAGATGCGTGATCTGGTTTCGTTCGAGGACTTCCAGCACTCGGTCGGGCGTCGCGAACTCTTCCGAAGGCGTGAAGATCGCCTCTTGGAAAAAGGGGGTGCCGATGACATTGGCTCGCGGCAGGTACAACACACGATGTTCGATCAACAGCAACAGCTTAGCCTCCGGCGGAGTGTGCTCGCGGATCGCATTCACGAGAGGCAGATAGCGTTGATCTGTGCCGTCGTCGACATAATCGCTCCACGTCCAGAAACCGAGCACGGTTTCCCATGACCCCAAGTAGTATCCGACCGTCTTCCAGGGGAGGCTCGCAAACGTGGTCGCGAGCAGCAGCACCAACACCCAGCGACGCAGAGTCCGATGCAGCAACCGTAATCCAAAGCTCGCCAGCACCACGGCCGCAACCAGCGTCGGCACCGCAAAACGAGCTTGCTGAGCTGTCAGATACCAGAAGACGTAAAGCGTCGCCGAGACGATGGCTGGCCAAAGGGCTAAGCGACCCACTCGTCTGCAAAAGATGGACACCAGGGCGACGATCGCCAGACCGAGGATCACCAGAGCCTGCCAGCCGAACGAACCGTCGAAGAGTCGATCATTGAACGCCAGCAGGACCGGACCAGTGATGAACGTCTCCACGCTGCGCACGCCGAAGAACGAACCGCCGATGTCGTGGTGAAAACGACTCATCTCCAGCCGAGCGAGGTCGCTGCTGAACCACTCGCCGAAGTACGGATAAAACGGATTCCCCGTCGCCGACCAGGCTCGCCAGTAAAACGGCAAACAGATGCCGATGGCGACCGCCAGGTAAACCGACATCCGACTCGCCATCACACGCCACGTTGAACGATCCTGCCACACCCTGCCGAAGTACCACAGGCACGGCAACAGAAGCACTGTCAGCCCCGTCAACTTCACCGCCGCCGCCCCTCCGGCCAGGATTCCCAAAAGCAGAGGCGGAGCACGCTCGGCGGTAGTGCCACTGTCACTCGACTTCAGACTAACGGCCAGCAGGATCGCGGCGACGTTCAGCAATTGGATCGATTCTACGTAGCAGTTCGCGCTGATCATCAGCGTCGCGGGGCTGAGCATGAACGCGCATGTCACAATGACGCTCGCCTCGCCCGCCACTTGCCTTCTCACCAAGCGGTCGAGGACCATCAGGCCGAGTATCCAGCAGACCCAAATCAACAGCCGCGGTGCAATCACGCTTTCGAGCGGTGCCATCAACCAAAACAAGACTTCACACAGCGACGGAAATGCGGAATACGGAAGATCGGCGTAGAACTCCGGCCCCCCATCCGCCTGCCAACGCCGAGGCAGGACTCCGTGATAGACGAGTTCATCCCACCCAGAAGGGTAAGCCAACGCCGGACCAAGGGTGACGCCGGCCGCAAGCAACGCGAGCCACAAACTCCGCGGCCAGCGACTTCGGTCGATCGCACGCCAGTCACCTCGCAACAAGGCACCGACGGGACGCGCGGGCCGAATTCTTTCGACCATCAACGGCAAAAAGCTCAGCCCCGCGAGCAGCCACAGCGACCTCCACCCGTTCAGCCATCCCAACTGTCCGAAGACCACGCCCGCGAAGGCCACTAGATTCAGTCCAACCACGATCCGCAATAGAGCCAAGTCGAACTCACGGCCATTCCGAAGCCTCACGAAAGAGACCAGCACTCCGCCTGTCCCGTAGGCCGCCGTCAGCAAAAACGCGACGCTCAGAATGGCGAGCGGGACCGATCCGAGAGATTCAAACTCCATCGCCATCTCAACAGGTCCAGCCTCAGGTTTGCGACTTGCCTCTGTCCCGTAAATCAGCCGCAGGGCGCTAGCCCAAATTATTCAAGAAGGAACCACGGATCACACGGATGTCACGGAGTCATCAGGATCTTGATTGCGTGACAGCAAAACAGACTGTCGAAACGACTGATGGCGAATTCTCGGCGCAACTTCTTTCATCCCCGAATAATCCGTGAACTTCGTGTGATCCGTGGTGAATAATCCAAGCTAGCCCCGGTTCTCGTCACACAAACCGAGGGCGAGCGCCCTACGGCTGATGTGGTGAAAGTCGTGTCGCGGCATTAGCCCGCCATTGGACCGGCTCGACAACAAAAATGCCCGCTCGATTTCGAGCGGGCATTGAATTTCTTCCAAACCGAAAGTTGGCGTGGGTCAATTGGCTGAAACCGGTTCATTTCCTTTCCGGGTTCCTAAGGCACCCCACACACCATAGGGGCTCCTTCCGCCAAGTGTGGCTGCCACACCTAAATTGCCAGTGTTGACGTTGTTGCTCATGAACCGGACGGCTCCATCGATGAACAAGCAATGCACACCACCGGTGTGATGACTGCTCGCTGACAACACCGGGCTTGTGGCATCCGCATTGCCGTTTGTGTCATTGGTGCAGGACGGTGCATTCGGCGGCAACACCGTCAGGAAGGCAACATTTTCTGACTGACCGTCGTAACACAGCGAACTGAATTTGCCTTTGACGGTACTCCAATTGGTGTAGGTTCCGTTACTTGATACGGCTGCGACCGCTCCCAAACAGGATCCCGGATTCGCCACGATCGTTCCAATGTTGGTGAGAGTGCCTTCCCGAATATCCGGACCCGCTTTGCCGTTGATGCCAAAGCTGGCAATCACGCGTTCGCTGAAAGCGATGGTGTTGCTAGTGCCATCCCGGCAGTCACGCGTGCCGAACGTTCTGATGGCGGCAAACATCCCGTTCGTGTCGAGAGAATCTCGATTGTTACTCACAAAGTCACCCAAACAAAACGCATAGTTGACGTTGCCCTGCGGCCTCAAAGTCGCGGAATCGCTGGGACAGCTCAAGCCGGGACTTCGTTGCCGATAGTTGTTCGACGCATAGGTGCCCCACGGCGCGGGTCCACCCTCGGGGATTGGATAAACCGGGGTTCCTCCACCGACTGGGTTAGCGACTGCACTTTGATAGTTCTTGTAAGCCGGTGTTTGGTCCATGTAGGGCAGTAACGACACGATCCCAGAACGACGCTGGTAATTGCCTGAATAACGAGCGGTATCGGTCCCCGACGCCAAGGCATTACCGGTACCCCCCTTTCGATAAACGAAAGTGTTCTGCGTGTCGTGATAGTTTTGTAAAGCAAGGCCAATCTGTTTGAGATTATTGCGACACTGCGAACGCCGAGCGGCCTCGCGAGCTTGCTGAACAGCCGGCAACAGCAGAGCGATCAGAACTGCGATGATCGCAATCACGACCAGCAATTCGATCAAGGTAAAACCACGAGCGTTAGACTTCATATCGGCCTCCAATTGACAGGAGTTGTGAGAACATCAAGACAACAGGCAATTCGAAATATCGCCCGAGGCCCGATCCAAGAAAGGAAATGAAACGTCGTGCTGATGTGTTTGTCAGAATTTGTCGAGAATCGAATGCCACAGAATTCTGGCGTCACTGACCTGAAGAGAACATGAAGCCGCCGCTGCAATTGGACTCCGCGTGAAGTCCATCGCGAAATACTCCGAGACTTCGGATTTTGCCTTACAACGCAGACTCTCGATTCATCATTCTTGGGAACCTGTCAGAGTTCGAACAACGGTCTTCAACACCGCTGGCTGATTTGCCAGATCGCCCGACTTCATCGAGCTTCAGAGCCTGATTCTTGTTGACTCGGAGCCTGAATCACGGAACGACCCAACGACGTAGCCGAGTTGCTCCGCAACTCGGATTGAATCCGGACTGGGTTCGTCGGCCGTCAGGCAAACCAATCGTGGCAACGACATCACACTCACTTCCCGAAACCGCATTCATCGGTAACATGCCCGTTCATCGCGTCGGCTTTCTTTCACTGAAAGCCCACTGACCTCTTTGTGTTCCATTTCGGAAGGATTGTTGCACATCGTGCGAAATTGCATTTTCACAATCGGGTTAGTGTTGGCGTCTCAATTCTTGACCGGCTGTGGCGGCGGCGGACCAGTGGCAAATCGCGAACCGGTTTATCCGGTTTCCGGGACCGTCACCTACAAGGGCCAACCAGTGGTCGATGCTGACGTGACATTCCTCTGCAAAGAAAAAAACATGAGTTCGTTTGCCCGGACTGACTCGCAAGGAAAATTCAAATTGACTTCGTATGCTGCTTTTGATGGAGCTCCGGCTGGGAAGCATGTTATCACTGTCTCGAAGTTGGCATCGTCAAAATCCACGACTAAAGAAGTCGATGTGACCGACACGGCATACGATCCAATCAAGTTGCTTGAGGATGCCAAAGACCCCCCTCCGAAAAGCTCATTTCCTGAGAAATACGCGGATGCCAATTCCACCGACCTCTCTGCTACTGTCACTCCCGACAGTCAGACTCCGGCCGTCAATTTGACACTTCAAGATTGAACGTCACGAGGACATGAGATCGCCGAACGAGAAGTCTCCGAAAAACTTCGCGGCGATTTGCCAACGATTGTTGCAAGCCCCGTTGACAGCGCTTCGAGTGGCTTCCAGCATGTGCCGCGTTCAATCCACGCGAGCGATGATCCCGATGGGATACACGAACCACAGGTCAACCAGGGAAGGCTGACACGGGGCTGGCGGGCCAAGCCACCCGGACAATCGCGATTGCTTTCGGATTGAACCTTCGAGGAATTTGGACAGCGCGGGCCACAGCGTTTGACCTCCTTCTTTCGGCCACGTCGGCCAACTCTTGCGAGGACTGTGTGCCATGCGCGTTGCATCGTGGTTGAGCTTTCTGGGTGTCGGTGCATTGCAGACGAAATCGGTGCGAAGCCGTTCAACTCGCCGACGAGTTCGTCGCGGACATGGCACAGCAGCGTTTTCGGGTTCGCCGATGATGCGGGAGTCGAACAATTCGCTCGGCTCCGCGATTGAATCTTTGGAGCAGCGGACCGTCCCGTCGGCCTTCGCGCTGTTCATCGACACGACCGGTGAATTGAACATCTCGATGACTTCTGCGGACAACGTCACGATCGGCGTGGATCCCGCGACCAGCAATGTCCAAGTGCTGGCGAATGGTTCTCCGCTACTTTCTATGCCGACGATCACTCCGGACCTCGTACTGACGCTGATCGTCACCGGCAGCGATGGGAACAACACGCTCGACCTGAGCGGTGTCGACAGCAGCTTCTCGAATCTTACGTCGATTCAAGTCAGCGGCGGCGATGGCAACGACACAATCCTCGGCAGCGCGACGATCGCGAGCATTCTGAATGGCGGCAACGGAGCGGACACGATCACCGGTGGCACGGCGGGCGATTCGCTGCTCGGCAGTGACGGTAACGACCGCATCAACGGTGATGCAGGCAACGACACGATCAATGGCGGCAACGGAGCGGACACGGTCAACGCCGGACTCGGCAACGATTCGGTGCTTGGCGGCGATGGAACCGACAGCCTCAACGGTGAGGACGGAGACGACTCGGTCTACGGCAACAATGGAAACGACGTGTTGAATGGTGATTCGAATGGCGGCACCGGCAACGATGTGCTCGACGGCGGTTCTGGCAACGACACGCTCAACGGTGGCGATGGCAACGACAATTTGAATGGCGGTCTCGACAACGATTCGCTGCGCGGCGGCGATGGCAGCGACACGCTCTTCGGTGGAGCCGGCAACGACATCGGTCTCGGCGAAGCGGGCAACGACACCGTCAACGGCCAGGCGGGCAACGACACACTCGAAGGGGGAGCCGACAACGATTCGGTCGATGGCGGCACGCAGGACGACAAGATGTTCGGCGATGACTCCGCGGGAACCGGAAACGGCACCGACACACTCGCGGCCGGCGACGGGAACGACATGGCCGATGGCGGGGCGGGGGACGACACGATCGGCGGCGGCATCGGAAACGATGCGTTGCTCGGCGGTGATGGCAACGATTCAGTCTCCGGCGAAGGGGGCAACGATACGATCCAGGGAGGCAACGGAAACGACACGACGCTCGGCGGCGACGGCAACGACAAGGTTTTTGGCGATGACTCACTCGGTCTGACAACCGGCGATGACCTTATCAACGGCGGGGCAGGCAATGATTCGCTCGTCGGGGGTGGCGGCAACGACAGCTTCTTCGGCGGTAACGGCAACGACACGCTCGAAGGAGGCAGTGGGGACGACACGCTCAACGGACAGGGGGGCAACGACAGCAACAACGGCGGGACTGGTTCGAACTCCATCGTCTTCGATCCGAACGACGGGACCGACACAGCCGGTAACGGCAGCGGCGGCGGATCGGACACGCTCGTGCTGGCCGGCACGAACGCGGCCGACTCGATTTCGATCACGCAGTCTGGCGGCTTCGTCAAGGTCGCGGTCGGAGCGAACTCGATCACGGTGGCTCCGAATGTTTCGCACGTCATCATCAACGGCGGCAACGGCAACGACACCATCACGATTGGGGCTCTGGATTCCGTCAGTCCGGTGTTCATCGAGATCAACGGCGAATTGGGCAACGATGTGCTCAACGGCGGCGGCTCGGCGATCGGTGGTGTGCGGCTGCTGCTCAACGGCGGCGAGGGGAATGACGTTCTCACCGGCACGGGAGCGATCGATTCGCTGTTTGGCGGCAACGGGAATGACTCGATCCTCGGCGGTGGCGGCAACGACATCATGCTGGGAGACGGCGGCAACGACACTCTCAAGGGCGAGGCCGGCAACGACAACATCACCGGCGGCGACGGCGACGATGTTGTCCAAGGCGGAGCCGGCAACGACACGATCGACGGCGGCATCGCCAACGACAACCTTGATGGTGGCGAAGGCAACGACACGATCTCCGGCAGCGACGGTGCCGACACGATCACCGGAGCGAACGGCAACGACTCGCTGCGCGGCGGAGTCGGCGGTGATTCGATCAACGGCGGCAATGGCAACGATTCGATCGACGGCGGCGAGAGCGACGACACGCTGATCGGACTGGCCGGCAACGACAAGCTCTTCGGCCGTGACGGCAACGACTACATCGACGGCGGCGATGGTGATGACACTGCAAACGGCGGCAACGGCGATGACACGGTGATCGGCGGTCTCGGCAACGATCTGCTCGGCGGCGAGGACGGCAACGACACGCTCAACGGCGGAGCCGGCAATGACTCGATGCTTGGCGGTGACGGCGATGATTTGATGTTCGGTGGAGCGGGCATTGATTCGATGCTCGGCGGCGACGGAGACGACACACTCAATGGTCAAGGCTCAGTCGATGTGCTCGCCGGCAACGAAGGTGACGACACGATTTCCGACGAGGCCGAGATCAACGAGTCGTTCACGTTCCCGGCCTCAGTGCTGTCGGCACTCGACACGCTGTGACGTAGGATGGGCACTCTTGCCCGTTACGGGTCGGGCAAGAGTGCCCAACCTACATCAATCTGGCTCGACACCATCGGACGACGACAGGATCATAGCCGCGTGATCCCGTCGCCCTCCGAAAGGTGAGCCATGAGTCTGCTGCCTGTCGTGTTGTTGTCAGCCATCGTGCTGTCGATTGCCTACGTCACCTACGGCCGATTCCTCGTACGCCTGCTGCGGCTCGATCCGAACAAGCCGACGCCGGCGGTCGAACTCAACGACGGCGTGGACTTCGAGCCAATCGAGTCGAAGTTTCTGCTCAGCCAGCATTTCTCGGCCATTGCGGCGGCAGGGCCGATCGTTGGGCCGATCCTGGCGGGAGTCGCGTTTGGCTGGGTGCCCGCGCTGATTTGGATTCTGATCGGCAGCATCTTTATCGGTGGCGTGCATGACTTGTTCTCGCTGACTGCGTCGATCCGCCACAAGGCTCGGTCGATTGCCGAGGTCGTTCGCGACCACATGACTCGGCGGTCCTACATTCTCTTTCTGAGCTTTGTCTGGATCGCGCTGGTTTACATCATCGTGGCGTTCACGGACCTGACGGCGCGCGCCTTCATCGGCCAACAGACGTTGGAGAACGGCGAAGTGGTCACGGGGGGCGGCATCGCGACCTCGTCGCTGATGTATCTTGTGCTGCCGATCATCATGGGCTGGTTGCTGCGATACACCAAACTGTCGATCGGCTGGGCGACGGCGATCTTTCTGCCGCTGGTCGGGTTGTCGATTTGGGCGGGGCAGTTGCTGCCATTCGATTTGGAGTCGCTGCTGGGAGTGTCACGCGACAACGCTCGCCGTATTTGGGACGTGCTGTTGCTCGTCTATTGCGTCGTGGCCGCGATCCTTCCGGTGTGGTTGCTGCTGCAACCGCGAGGGCATCTGGGAGGCTATTTCCTGTACGTCGCGCTGGGTGGCGGCGCGCTGGGATTGATTCTGGGAGGTGATCCGGTCGCGTATCCCGCATTCACGGGCTTTGAGAGTTTGCCGATTCTCGGCCAAACGCAATCACTCGTGCCGATGCTGTTCATCACCATTGCCTGTGGTGCGTGCAGCGGCTTTCACTCGCTGATCTGTTCGGGGACGACCTCCAAGCAACTGGCCACGGAAACCGACGCTAAGCCCATCGGCTACGGAGCAATGTTGCTGGAAGGCATGGTCGCCATTGTGTCGCTGTGCTGCGTGATGAAACTGGCGGTGGATGCTCCCGTGCTGTTCAACAAAGACGGCATCCGTGATCCTCAACCGAATCTGATTTATGCGCTCGGGATCGGCAGCTTTCTCAAGGTCTTGCACATTCCGCCGCATTTCGGTGTGTCGTTCGCGTTGATGGCGTTCACGACGTTTATCTACGACACGCTCGACGTCTGCACGCGATTGGGACGTTACATCGTTCAAGAACTCACCGGCTTGCAAAACCGCTTTGGCCGCTGGCTGGGAACCGTGTTGACCGGCGGAGCACCGCTGTACTTCCTGCTGCAACCTGGTATCGATGCGGATGGAAAAGCACTGCCACCCGTCTGGAAAGTCTTCTGGAGTTTGTTCGGTGCGAGCAACCAACTGCTGGCCGCGTTGACGCTGCTGGGTGTCACGGTCTGGCTGTGGCGGACTCGCGGCGAGAAGTGGGTCTGGTTCGTCACTGGCATCCCGACCGTGTTGATGTACGTCATGAGCACCTGGGCGTTGATCTCGATGACGTGGCCGAAGTTCTTCGACAAGGCCGGCTCGTTCACGGCACCCAGTGAGGTCGTGCCGTGGATTGGCGTCGTGCTGCTGGCGCTCGCTGCGTTGATGCTCGTTGAAGCGATTGCCGTGCTCGCTGGCGGTCGATCGTCAACTCCGCCGCAAACCGGTTCGCTGCCGGCCGTACCGGCGTGACGCGATTGCCCGGCCGAATGCCGTCAGCCGAAGGCCGATTGCCGTGATACCGTTTTTCGATTTATCAGACGGCTTCCACTGCACCGCTTCGCCCCGAACGCAGCGCCGCTTGCGTGAAGTCGAACACCGGCAGAGCACATTCGGGCGGAGCAACCGGCGGCGCGCCGAGCAGCAGTTGGTCGAGGAACGCGCTGACCGGATTGCCGAGGCGATCCAGTTCGGGATGCGTCAGCGGGCTGATTCCCATCGCGGCTTGCATTCGCTGATCGGCGACCGTCAGCGGCTCGAGCGTGTTTTTGCGGCCGAGCCAGATTTGCCAGTCGCGCACGAGCAGATCGGCGTGCTCGCAGTGAAAATGAAAGTCCTCGCGAAACGTCTGGGCGTGCCCGGTGAAGTGCATCGTCAGCAGCACGTCCCGTTCGAGCTGAGCGGAGAGGGACGAGACGATCTCGACTCGGCTGCCGCACGTCTGATTTCGCGCGAATACGTCCAGTGGATTCAGACCGGTGAGAAAAAACGCGAGGTCGATCTTGTGGCTGCCGGCATCGCCGATGAACCCGCCGAGATTGATCGCTGGATCATCTCGCCACGTCCCGCCGATCGTTTGTTGCCAGCGTTCCGAGTTGATCGACGTCACGGCTCGCACCGCTCCCCAGCGGCCGGATTGGATTTCGTCTCGCAACACGCGATAGACCGGCCAGGTCCGCCGTTGATACGCAACCGACAGCACCGGCCCGTTCGAGTGGGGCAGGTTTTCAACCTGCCCGGCCACCGGAGAACGGGCAGGTTGAAAACCTGCCCCACGACATTCGTCGATCAGTGTCAGTAGATGCTCGCGCCGATCAGCGAGCGGCTTTTCGCAGAGCACATGCCAGCCGCGTGCTCGGCAGGCGCGGATGTGGTCGAAGTGCAGCGACGTCGGCGTGCCGATGATCACAGCGTCCACTTCGGTCTGAGTCAGTAAATCCTCGAACTTCGTGAAACCGCAAGCATCCGGCGCGAGTTCGCGACGCAGCGACTCCGCCGCGTCCGCTTGAGTGTCGAACAGGGCAACAACTCGGCCTCGGCCGTCGGCGATCAGACGTTCGATGTGCAGTCGCCCCATGCGGCCACAGCCGAGGATCGCGAAACGCAGGGGTGCCGGTGAGTCCGTCATGGCGGCGGGATCATCGTTTCTTTTCGATGGCTTTGCGAACTTCTTCGACGGTCAGTTTTTCGTCGCCGTCGATATCAAGCCGCTTGAAGATCGGCATTAACTTGGGCGGAACTTCGCTCGGCGTGAGGATGCCGTCTTTGTTCACATCGAGTTGCTGAAGTTGTTCCACGAGTTGTTTGAGGATGGCCGGCGGCAAGTTGGAGCCGAGGGCTTTTGGTTTGGATTCCGCCGATGGCTTGCGACTCGCCTCAAAAGCGTCTCGCGGGACCGCGACGTCGAAGTAGCCGATCAGCATCTCATCCCATGTCTGCTCGCCCCAGCGGACGGTTGCGTTGGGGTTCGGGTTGTTGAGGTTGTTCTCCGAGTTGTCGTAGTGGGCGACGACATGCATCGAACTGCCAGCCGGGATGCTCAGCGGCTCGGCGAGCTGATACGACGTCTGCCAATTGAAGTCGTAGCGCGGCACATCGAGCACCCTCTCTTTGCGGCCGTCGGCTGTTTGCAACTCGTAGCGGAACGATCTGCCGCGGACGTGCATGTGCGGCATCAAATTCAGCAGTTGCACATCGACCGGGGATTTCGGCGAACTCGCTTCGTGGCGTGAATTGTTCGCGTTCGGCGGAATGATCAAGCCCCCCGTCTTGCGAGCCTCGCTGGTCATCACCGCGTGAGTGACCGAAGCTTCATCGGCGAACAGCAAACCGATGCGACTGGTGTCTTTCGTCGCTTTTCCGTTGGGCGTGTAGTGGACTTGGAAGATCAACTTCGCTCCGGCCGGCAGCAGCTTGGCCATGCCGGTTGGGTATTGCTGCGGCAGAAATCCGGGGACGTAGGCGGCGAGAAACGCTCCCTCGCCGTCGAACTTGCGCAGCTCGGAATCGGTTTTCGCGAAGACCAAAACGTGATGCACGACCGAGCGTTCGCCCGGCTGAATCTCGGCGGCCGTGACCCATTTGTCCTCGGTCAACTTCGGGTCCACGGAGAAGTATTGATACCGCACTGTCCCGGAGGCAGGCACGTCATACGGCTTGTCACGCATGGCGACGATCAGGTCCGGCTCGCGCGGCAACTGCCAGCCGTCGGTGAACGACTTCGGCGTCGGCAAGTCGTTGCGGTCCCCTTCGGGAGCACCCGCTTTGACCCAATCAAGCAGCATTCGCTTTTCGTTATCTGGCAGGTTGCGAGCGTTCGCGAACTTGCCGTGATCGGGACTCGCGTGCCAAGGTGGCATCCGGTTGTCTTCGACCACTTCAGCGATCGTCTCGGCCCAACCGGCGACTTCGTCGTAGCTGGTCATCGCGAACGGAGCGACCTGACCCGGCCGATGACAATTCACGCAGCGGTTCTGCAAAATCGGAGCAACGTGCTTCGAGTACGTCACCTCGGCCCCCCGCTTCGGCTCGCGGACTTTGCCGATGAAGCAACCTTCGACCTCGGTTGTCGCGACGCTGACGGGCTTGCCGGCGAGCAGTTCTTCGATCGCAATCTTCAGATCGCTCCGCTTCGCAGTCTCGCGGCGATAGCCGATGCCGTCTTGATCGTCGATGCGGCCGACGTACCGGATCGCTCGCTGCTGATCGAGCACCACGACTTCCGGCGTGCGGATCGCTCCGGCGGCATCTGCCAATTTGTTGCCAGCATCTTTGAGCAACTGGAAGGCGACATCTTGCTCTTTCGCCTGCGCGGCAAGATCGGCGAGCGAGTCTTGCCGGTTCGAGTTGATGCCGAGTACGGCGACGCCGCGCGGCTCGAATTCTTTGGCCAGCGTGTTGAGCTTCGTCACCGCCAACTTGGCCAGCGGGCATTCGGTGCCGAGAAACGCCAGCACGATGACCGGCTTGTCCTTCAACTCCGTCAGCGACACGCTTGCGCCGCGATAGTCGGTGAGAGCCGCGTCGGAGACAACTCGTCCCAAGCGATCTTTGCCAGAGGCTTCTGCAGGCTGAGTCAATCCATTCGACAACACCAGAACCAAACAGACGCAGATCGCAAAACCGTGACGCATCGGAACCTCCTGAAATGTGATCGGCCAACTCGGCGATCATGAAACACCGCTCATACCCGGAATGTGTCGTCACGGATTCAACGGATCAAGCGACATCTGCTTCCCCGAATGTGCTCCGCCACCCGGAAATCCGATTTGACCTGATTGGCCCGCAGACTCGATAATCCGCCGCGAGCGACGGTCAAAAATCTCATGGATCGGGAGAGTTCAACATGCGAAACGGTTGGATGAGCGTGCTGATTCTGGCGGCCTGCCTGAGCGTTCCGGCTCAGCAGACGCAGGCCGGGCATCTGCACTTTGGGATGAATTACTACGCACAGCCGCATTGCGTTTCCAACTATTACGGCTGGAACGCTCCGTGGTCGGGCTACGGATACGGCAGCGGCTTCTCGGTTTCGACGGGTGGGTTTTCGAGCGGATTTTATCGCTCCGGTTTTTACGGCGGTGGATATTCGCCTTGGGGTTGGGCACCGACGGTCTATCCGGTTTATCCCGGAGTCATCGTGCAGCAGACGACCGTGCCGATCGCCCTGACGATTGTGAATCCCCCACGCGATCCAGCGTTCGTTCGGCCACGAGTGGTGGCCGCCGATCCGTTCCAGCCGAAGCAGCCCAACGTGTTTGACGTCGTGCAACAACACGCCGAGCGGCGCGGGAACCTTCCCCCTCCACCGGATGACGAGACCGTCGTTCGGACGGTCAGCGGATCGTCACGAGTGGGCAAGGAACGCAGTAAAAAGTTCCAAGCCGAAGGGGATCGCTGGCTGCACGAAGGCCAAAACGTCAAAGCGTATTTGCGATACCTCGAAGCTCAGCGCGAGGCCGAGGATCGGGGCGAGGTTTATTTCCGCCAGGCGTTCGCGCTGGTCGCGATGGGCCGGTACTCGCACGCGGTCTCGAAACTGAAGCGCGGGTTGCAGGTCGATCCGCAGTCGGCCCGAACCGGTCAGACGCTCGACGCTGTGTTCGGCGTCGAGAATGTCGATCACAAAGTCGATTACCTGCAACGTGTCGCCGATTGGGCAAACGCCGACGTTCGCGATCCCGATCGCCTGTTCCTGATGGGTGTGCTGCTGCACTTCGATGAGGACTCGCGATCTGGTGAGTTCCTCAACGCCGCTTGGAAATTGGCCGGACGCGGGCCGCACATTCAAGCCTTTCTGCAAGCTCCGGGTTCACCGCCGAAGGAAGCTCCCGCCGCACCGATCGCGAACCGTCGTGAGTTGCCGCCTCCTCCGGTGCCACGAGAAGAGCTGCCGGTCGAGGTTGAGGTTCGCCAGCCTCAGCCGCTCCCGCAACGGGATGCTCGTGGTCCCAAACTTCCCGCGCTGGAGGTTCCTCCGGAACCGGCTCGACGCCAGTTGATCCTGCCCGACGTCTACCTGCCGGAAGAGAACCGTTAACGTGGGGCAGGTTTTCAACCTGCCCGGCTCTTTTTGAGGAAGCACAACGGGCAGGTTGAAAACCTGCCCCACGACTTATGCCGCGAATGCTCATCACGCTCTGCACGTTCAACGAGTGCGAGAACCTGCCCAAGCTGATCCCCGACATCCACGCGGTCGCGCCGGATGCGGACGTGTTGGTGATTGATGACAACTCGCCCGACGGGACCGGACGGTTGGCCGATGAGCTGGCGACCCAAGACTCGCGGATCAAAGTTCTGCATCGGGCCGGCAAGTTAGGACTCGGCACCGCGACGGTTGCCGGATTTCGATTCGCCATCGAACAGGGCTACGAGCAAGTGCTCAACATGGATGCCGACTTCAGTCATCATCCGCGGCATCTGCCGGCGATCCGCGACTGCCTGAACCGCGTCGATGTCGCGATTGGCTCGCGCTACGTCCCCGGCGGCGGAGTGGTCGGTTGGAATTGGCGGCGGCACTTCATGAGCCGCGGCATCAATTTTTACGCGCGGCTGTTTCTCGGCCTGCGAACGCGCGACAACAGTGGCAGCTTCCGCTGTTATCGAGTCGCCAAGTTGGCCGAGATCGACTGGAGCCGCATTCGTGCTCGCGGCTACGCCTTTCAGGAAGAGTTGCTGTACCGCTGCCGCGCCGTCGGTTGCTCGTTCGAGGAAACGCCGATCACGTTCGAGGATCGCCGCTTCGGCACGTCGAAGATCAACTGGAAAGAGTCCGTCGCCGCGTTGTGGGTGATTTTTCGGCTGGGTCTCGACAGACTGTGTCGCGTGCCTGTGCGTGCCCCTCACCCCTCGCCCCTCACCCCTCGCCCCTAGCCATGTCTTACGCCCGCAAACGTCGCACGCTGCATTTGCCGATCACGCTGAGCATCGTCTTGATGGTGCTCAACGTCGTGCTGATGGTCTGTTGGATCGTCCTGCTGGCGAATTGGAGTGCCTGGAGCGCACTGACGATCGGGACGGTCGTGTTCGCACTGATCTTGGTGGTCTCTGGGTTTTATTTGTTCCTGACCGTGAAAGAGGTGCGGCTCAATCAGCGGCAGTCGAACTTCATCGACAGCGTGACGCACGAGTTGAAGACGCCGATCGCCTCGCTGCGGCTGTATCTCGACACGCTGCGGATGCGGCATGTTGAGCCTCGGCAGCAGGAAGAGTTTTTGAAGGTCATGGACGGCGAGTTGATCCGGCTGGATCACTTGATCAACCAGTTGTTGGAGGTCGCTCGGCTGGACGCGATCGGGCAGGAGGCGGACCCAGAGGACATCGAACTCGAACCGCTGCTGCATCGCTGCGCCGAACTGGCGGCTCGGCATCACAAACAAGTCGTGGACGAGGTCTTCACGTTCGACATCGAGCCGGCGGTGATCCGAGCGAGGCGGATGCCGCTGGAGATGATCTTCGGAAACTTGATCGACAACGCGATCAAGTACGGCGGAAATCCACCGCGAATCGACGTGCAAGTCCGCCTGACCGAAGACAGCCGAGTCATCACGCAGATCACCGACAACGGCGAAGGAGTCGCTCCGCACCTGCGCAGCCGCATCTTCAAAATCTTTTACCGAGGCGGCAGCGAACTGGAACGCCGGCAGAAAGGGACCGGCGTCGGCCTGTACATCGTGCGAACGCTGGTCGGTTTGCTCAAAGGCAAGGTGCGCGTGCTGAATCGGCAAGTTGGGTCGGGCAGCCTGTTCGAGGTCAACCTTCCCGGCCGAGCGATCATCAGTGAGTCGCTCGACTCGTCGTCGTCAGAAGTCTCCGGTGAGCCGGAGGGCGTCAGCCCCCGGACCATCTCAAATTTCAAATCTCAAATTTCAGATCTCAAATCGTCCGGGGGCTGACGTCGCCCGGCTCGCCAGTTGGTTTGCGGGCATTGCCCGTGTCAGGCGCACGTTTCATGCGAATCTTGATCGTCGAGGATGAATCCGCACTGGCGGACGGCTTGAAGTTCAACTTCGAGCAGGAAGGCTTTGAAGCGGTTGTCGCCGGCGACGGAGATGTCGCGCTCAAGGCCTTCCGCCAGGCCGAGTCGCGGTTCAATCTCGTGTTGCTGGATTTGATGCTGCCGGGAATGAGCGGCTACGACATCTGTCGCGAGATTCGGCTGATCGACAAGCAAGTGCCAATCCTGGTCCTCAGCGCACGCACGCTCAGCGAGGATCGCACGGCCGGGTTCGACGCTGGCTGCGATCAATACATGAGCAAACCCTTCAATCTGAAGGAACTACTCAGCCGAGTTCGCAACTTGATCGAGCGGCACCCGATCGACAACTCGTCGCTGCCGGCCGTGCCACGCGAACCGGAACTGGAGTCAGACGTCCGTCAGTTCGGCGACGCCAAGATCGACTTCAGCCGCTTCGAGCTGACGGTTCACGGTCAAACGCACGACTTGACCACGATGGAAGTGCAACTGTTGCGGTACTTCCTGGACAACGACGGCAAAGTGCTGTCGCGCGGACAAATCCTGGAGGACGTGTGGGGCAGCGATTCGAACGTGATGCCACGGACCATCGACAACTTCGTGCTGCGGCTCCGCAAGCTGATCGAGCCAAATCCGTCGGCCCCGCGCCACATCCTGTCCGTGCGAGGCACCGGCTACCGCTTCCTCACCAAGCCGGAAGCGTGACCGTGGGGCAGGTTTGTAACCTGCCCGTGTGTTGGCAGGTTAAAAACCTGCCCCACGAGACCGCTACTTCTTCTTTTTCTTGGCCTTCGTGTCCTTGGCTTTCTTTTTTGGAGCCTCTTCTTCTTCCTCCTCGTCCTCCATGTCCAGGTCCGCGAATTCATCGTCGCCGAGATCGAAGTCGGCGGTCTCGGCGCTGTCGATCGATTCCTCGTCGAGGTCGAACTCGGAACCTTCTGCGGCTTCCTCAAACTCGTCGCCTTCATCGGCACCGGGCTTGATGCCTTCGCGTTCGAAGGCGTCGATGTCCTCTTCCTCGAAGCTTTCGCCGCGCGGAGTCTTGGGCGTTTCGACTCCTGCCTGTGCAGCGACGCCTTCACCGTCCTCGCCAGCCTCAGCTTCCTCGGACTTCTTGCCTTTGTTGGGATCGTCGTAGAACGCGACCGCGTACAGCAGCGGCCAAACCACCGCCGCCAGCAAGACCAGCAAGCCCGTTGAGACCACGGCGATGCCCAACAGCGGCTTGTTCCAAAGGTCGTGCCGTGGAACGGTCAAGGCCGTCCCCAGCAAATAACACAAGTAGCCCCCCGGCACCGCGGCGACGAGCGACAGCAGAATCAGATGCAGCTTTCTCACGGTCGGTTTCCGGCAAGGTCGGACGGCGAATCTCAGGACATCAAGCTAGACGGAGGCTCCCCGATCCGGCAAGAGCCTGGTTCGAGACACACCATTCCGTGTCTTCGACTTCGGAGCCACGACGGCTCCAGCTTGCGAAAACTTCTCGCCGCTTGAGCCACACGGATGACCGATACGACCGGCCGCGACGGCACAGAAGGCAGAATGCAAAAGGCAAAAGGCAGCGAGGGCAGACAGGATGGCGGTCATTCATCAACATGCCGCTCTGACTGCCTTTTGCCTTCCGCCTTCTGACTTCCCAACCATGCACGCTGAAATCATCGCCATCGGGACCGAACTGACCACCGGAGCCAAGCTGGACACGAACAGCCAGTGGCTGAGCATCGAACTCGCCTCGGTCGGCATTCCGGTCTTGCTGCACACGACCGTCGCCGATGACCTGCCGGCAAATTTGGAAACTCTGCGAGCGGCCGTGCGGCGATCGGACATCGTGCTCATCAGCGGTGGACTTGGCCCAACGCTCGACGATCTCACGCGACAGGTCTTGGCCGAGCTAGCCGGAGTGGAACTGGTGCTGCATGAGCCAAGCTTGCAGCACATCCGCGACATGTTCGCCAAACGCAAACGAATCATGCCGGAGCGCAACGTCATCCAAGCGATGTTTCCCGCCGGAAGCGAACCAATCGACAACCCGCATGGCAGCGCGCCGGGAATTTGGTGGGAATTTCCGCGGCCAGACGGGTCGAACTGTCTCATCGCCGCGATGCCGGGCGTTCCCAGCGAGATGAAGCCCATGTTCCGCGATCGCGTGCTGCCGCGACTTCCACGCTCCGACAAAGTCATCCGCCGCGCGCGAGTCAATTGCTACGGAGTCGGCGAATCGGCCTGCGAAGAGATGCTCGGCGACGTGACCGCTCGCGGCCGAGACCCCGAAGTCGGCATCACCGTCCACGAAGGAACGATCACGCTCCGCATCGAAGCTCACGGCGCGACCGAGTCCGAATGTGACGCGAAGATCGCCGCCACGAAACAACTGATTCACGAGCGACTCGGCGAACTCGTCTTCGGCGAAGAGGACGAACAACTCGAAGAGATCATCGTCCGCGAGTTGAACCGCCGAGGTCAGACGGTCGCGTTCGCCGACGAAGTCACAGGCGGAGTGCTGTCGTTGTGGCTGACGGCTGTACCAGACAGCGAGACCTGTTTTTTGGGCGGAGTGATTGGCTCCGCCGTGGGGCAGGTTTTCAACCTGCCCGTTCCGGCCGGGCAGGTTGAAAACCTGCCCCACGAACGCGCTCGCCAACTGGCACAACAAACCCGCGAGCGATTCGGCTCTGACTTCGCGATTGCGATTGCCGGCTCATTGAAGACGGATGGAATCCCTCGACTCGGCCTCGCGCTGGCGGACTCGAACGGAGTCGAAGTGCAGGAGCACATTCCCGTCGCCGATATCTCGTTTGCCCGCAACCGCGCAGCGAAGTCGGCCCTCGATCTGCTGCGGCTACGCCAATCGTAGCCCTGTTGCTCCGCGACAGGACCGCCGAATGTCGAGCGGCCCTTCCGACGTCTCACAGCTTCATCGAGGTCTTTGGCCCTTCGGCTTTCCTGTCGCGGAGCGACAGGGCTACTCCTCTTCGCGGCCCCACGCGATTGCCAACTGAACCAGGACGTTGACGGCAGATTGCATCTCTTCCAGGCTCGTCCATTCCAGCGGCGAGTGCGGATTGTGTTCGCCGGTCGAAAGGTTCGGAGTCGGCAGCCCCAGCGCGGTCAGCATCGATCCATCCGTGCCGCCACGAATGATCGAGAGTTGCGGCTCGATTCCAGCCGCTTCGGTGGCTTCCACCGCTTTCGAGATCGCTCGTGGTTCTTTGGCGAGACCCTCGCGCATGTTGCGGTACTGCTGTTTGATCGTGACGTCGATGCTGGCCTTGGGATTCGCTTTCCGTTGATCGGACGCGATCCGTTCGAGCAGGCTCGCGTATTCAGACAATTGTTCAACCTCGAAGTCCCGCAGAATCATGCGAGCTTCCGCGCGAGCGACTCCCCCTTCGATCGAATACGGATGAATGAAACCCTCACGGCCATCGGTCGTTTCCGGGCTGAGATGATCGCTCGGCAGCGCGGCGATGAAGCTGGACAGAATGCGGATCGCATTGACCATCGCTCCTTTGCCGACCGACGGATGTATGTTGATGCCGGTGACGGTCACGATCGCGAGATCCGCCGAGAAGGTCTCATTGTCAATTTTGCCTTGTCCGTCGCCGTCCAACGTGTAGGCACACGCCGCGCCGATTTCGTTCAGGCTCAGGTGCTGAGTCCCTCGGCCGATCTCTTCATCGCAGGTGAAGACCAACCGAATCGGGCCGTGAGCCAGGTCGCGGCGTTTCATCAATTGCTCGGCGGCGGACATGATGACCGCAACACCCGCTTTGTCGTCGGCCCCTAGCAGCGTCGTGCCGTCGGACGTGATGATTGTCCCGCCCAGCAAGTTGCAGAGATCGGGGTTCTCTTCGCCGCGAATGACTTTCGTCGGATCACCCGGCAGGACGAGATCGCTGCCGTCGTACTCGCGATGCACGATCGGTTTGACGTTCGTGCCCGATGTCTCCGGAGACGTATCGACGTGGGCGACCCACGCGATTGTCGGCGCGTGATGCGTGACCGTTTGCGGGATCGTCGCCAGCACGACGCCGTGTTTGCTGAGCGAGATATCCTTGAGTCCGAGCTGCTTGCACTCGTCCGCCAGCAAGCGGCTGAGATCAAGCTGTTTAGCGGTGCTCGGCGAAGACTCGCTGTGGTCGTCGGCTTGCGTGTCGATCTGGACGTACTTCAGAAATCGGTCGAGAAGTTCAGGCATGAGGTTCCCCAGTTTGAAAAACGGTATCACCCGCCGCGGCGGGTCGGCCATCGGCTCACGGCGTACGGCCGAAAGCCGATGGCCGACAGCCGATCGCCGTTATACCGTTTTATCGCTGAACACGACCGGAACCAGAACCGGCCATCAGCGATTCGATCTCGGTGCGGGTGACGGTGTTGAAGTCTCCCTTGATGCTGTGCTTCAGACAACTGGCGGCGACGGCATAACGGATCGCGGTTGCGGGAGACGACAACTCTGGCGTGTTGAGTGCGAAGATCAAGGCACCGCCGAAACTGTCGCCCGCTCCGACTCGATCCACGATGTTGTGAATTTCATACGGTGAGTAATTGCCGTTCGCGTCAGTCGGCGCGAGAAACACGTTGTTCGCGGCGACGTCGAACAGCAGCGCGCCCCAATTGTTGTGCGATGCGGAAAAGCTTTCCCGCAGCGTGATCGCCACCTGCCGGACGTTCGGGAACTCGGCGACGATCTTTCGAGCGACCGCTTCGTAGCCGGCGATGTTCAACTCGCCGGCGTCCACGTTGGTCGATGCGGCGTGAATGCCCAGAGCTTGTTCGGCGTCTTCTTCATTCGCGATGACGACGTCAATGAACGGCATCAACCCGCGCATCGTCTCGCGGCACAAGTCGGTGGATTTCGTGCCGGGCCGCCAGTTCCACAACTTCTTGCGAAAGTTCAGATCGCACGACACAGTCAGCCCCTGTCGCTTGGCAGTCTGCACGCTGAGCTTTGCGGCTTCGGCCGCGTTCGCGCTGATTGCGGGGGTGATGCCGGTGATGTGAAACCAATTCGCGCCGCGAAACGCCGTCTCGAAGTCATACGACTCCGCCGGTTGCAGCGCGATCGAGCTTCCTTCACGGTCGTAGGTCACCGTACCGCCGCGCTGATTGGCTCCGGTCTCGACGAAATAAATTCCGAAGCGGCCGAATTTCACCCGACGGATCAGTTCCGTGCCGACTCCCAACTTCTGAGCTTCCTGCACCAAGCAGTCGGTGATCGCGTTGTCCGGCAGAGCCGTCAAATACGACGCGCTGCCACCTTGCAGTGCGACCGAGACTGCGACGTTCAGTTCACCGCCGCCGAACGTCGCTTCCAATCGGCCGGGGATGACCTGCGATAGCCGCAAGAATTCTTCAGGGCACAGGCGAAGCATCACTTCGCCGAAGGTCACGAGCTTGAGCGGCATGGAGCGTCCTTGTCATTCACCTCCTACTCCTACTCTTACTCCTACTCGAATTGGTCCGAGTAGGAGTAAGAGTAGGAGTAGGACTTTGTCAGCGTTGAAAAATCGGCAAATAGTTATTCGGCATCTGCAAAATGATCAGAGCCATCGCGGTGCCGTACTCGATGCAGACGGTCGAGTCGGTCCAGGCTCCATCCGGAAGTTGATCGCGAAGCAGCGTGTCACGGATCGCGGGATACCAATCGTCCCACGCTTCGCCGCCAGCACGCCACATCGCTTGAGCGGCATAGTAATGGCCGTAGAAAAAATGTCCCTCGTACCGAGCCATTTGCCCCTGCGGAGCAAACCGGCGGAGATAGCCGAGTCCACGATCAATCTCCTTCCCCTCGTACTGTCCGGCGGAATGCAACGCGACGACGCCGGCGGCCGAACGCGGGAACGCGCTCTCACCGCGACGGACCAGTTGATAGCGGAAGCCACCGTCGGAGTTCTGACACTTCTTGACGTACTCGATGCAGCGATCGACCGTCTCTTTGGGGACGTGCAATCCCGCGTTGCGAGCCGCTCGCAACGCCATGATCTGGCAAACGGTGGCCGAGATGTCCGCCTCTTTCGGTTCAGGCTGATAGCGCCAGCCACCTTCGCTGTTTTGAGTTTGCACGATCAACCGGACGGCGCGGTCGAGTTTTTCGCGCACGTCAACTCGGCGCGACATGCCGTAGACCTCGGCGAGGAACAGCGTCGCGAACCCGTGGCCGTACATCGGGCCGTAGGACTCTTGTTCTTTGACGTGCAGGAATCCATTGGGCTTCGCGACCGACAGCACGAAGTCCACAGTCTGGTTGACCTGCCGGCCATACGGCCCGCGACCGGGAGTGCTCCCGGACGATAAGAGCGCGATGCCGCCCAGCGCCGACACGGCCACGTTGCGGCCGAAGCCGCCGCCCGATCCGAACGAGCCGTCTTCACGTTGCTTCGCCGCCAGCCAGGCGAGACCTCGGTCAATCGCCAACTGCGTCTGCGGCGTGACGAGGTTCTTCGGATTCGGTTGCGCGAGAACCGTGCGGCCCAGCGACGAGGCGAGGATCGCCAGCAGCATGTCTCGACGAGTCGGCATCGAACTTCGTCACTCCGGCAGCGGTTCGATGGTCACGCCCAGCGGGAAATCCACTTTCATCACGGCGTAGAAGTCAGGGCCGAAACCGCGAATCTGGTCCCGTTTCAATTCGGCCAATTCCAGCGTGCCGCTCCAGACGATGCTTTTGCCTTGCGTGTGAACTTGGTTCGTCAGCACGAACGCCTTTTCCAGCGGGTACGCGAACAGCTTCATCAGCAGGTCGATGACGTATTGAAAAGTGTGCTGCTCGTCGTTGTGCAGAATGACGGCATACGGCGGTTGCCGCTTCGGCTGCGATTTTGGTTCGGGACGTGTCGGCTTCGGACGAACGACAACCTGCGGTTCCATCACGGCAACATCGGGGTCATCGTTGTCGAAATCGTTCATCGCATGGCCTCCTTGGACGCGGTCATCGTAGCATCCCGCGCCAGGGAATCCCAAGAGTGATCTTCTCAACTCGACGTCGGTCACATTTGCGAGACGTTCGACGACGCCGCGTTCAACTCGTATGCGTGCGAGTACCACTGGAAGCCGAGCGGGTGAAAGTTCGCCGAGTGTTGGGCTTCGACGATGTTGTAGGCTCGGTTGCGGAAGACGCTGGCGACGCTCAGCGGTTCGGTCATGACCAGCCCGGCGTGGATGGCCGGATGGAAGTAACGGCGGAGGTTGAAACCGTTCTCATGCGCGAGGTTGTTGACTGCCGGAGTGACGATGATCTCCATGCGGTGCGGGTACTCGTAGATGATGATGTTGGGGAACGAGACCAGCCAATTGCCGGCGGAATCGGCGACGACTTGGCGATCGCCGAGCAATCGGCCGTCCGCGTCGTAAATCCGAGCGACCAAGGTGCTGCCCGGTTCGGTCAAGCCGCTGAAGACCGGATCGACCGGCAGCGGCGCGAGCGGCCGGCCGACGGTTTGTGTCTGTGGCATCAGCCACGCGACGCGCATGTCCTTCCAGTCGTGGAAGCTGTCGTAGGCGTAAACCTGCACGCGGTCGAAGTCACTGCCCACATTGTTCAGCGGCGTCGGATCGGTGCCATTCAGACCGTCATCGGTGACGGTCGCGGTCAGCGTGATCGACGGCGTCTGAGTGCTGATGTTGCTGCGAACCTGAGTGCTGACCGTCAAAGTCGTCGCCTCACCGGCCGCGAGGTCGCCGAGGTTCCAAGTGATCGTGCCGGCAACCGCGTCCACGACTCCGCCGTTCGTGGCAACGACATTTTGCAACACCATCACGGGGAAGCTCACCGTCACGATGACTCCGTTGCCGTCTTGGTTGCCGTTGTTCACGACGTTGATTGTGTAGTTCAACGTGTCGCCGGGGCGGACGAGCGTTTCGCCATCGTCGATTGTGATGGCGTAATCGGGTTCCGCGTCGAGCGTGTCGGTGTCCGACGCGCTGTTGTCGCTGAGGTCCGGATCAGGGCCGTTCGCGCCGTCGTCCATGATCGAGGCGGAGAGCGTGAGGTCGTTCAAGCCGGAGGGCACAGCCGAGCGAACATCCGCCGTGACGGTGAAGGTGCGCGGATC
The DNA here is from genome assembly GCA_945904015.1 of Candidatus Kuenenia stuttgartensis. Classification (GTDB taxonomy): domain Bacteria; phylum Planctomycetota; class Planctomycetia; order Planctomycetales; family Planctomycetaceae; genus SXKJ01. The sequence continues at coordinate 35,378 of CAMDPK010000057.1, forward strand.
GTTGGCCGGTAAGGCTCCGACATTCCAAGTGATCGTGCCGGCCACGGCATCGACGATGCCGCCGTCGGAGGCGACGACGTTCGTCAGGATCGCAGTCGGAAAGCTGGCCGAGAGGATGACTCCGGTGCCGTTCTGCAAGCCGTCGTTGTTGAAGTTCACGAAGTAGGTCAGCGTCTCGCCAGGAGTCGCGGTGAGTTGCAGGTCGTCGATGCCGATGTCGTACATCGGCAGGGCATCGAGCGTGTTGGTGTCGGTCGCGGAGTCGTTGGTTGGGTCGAGGTCCGGGCCGTTCGTGCCGTCGTCGGTGATGGTCGCGATGTTGACGATATCGTCCTGGCCGGCGACGGCGGGGTTGTCGATCAGCACCGAGAAGTTGACGTTGAACGACGCTCCGGCCGGCAGGCTGATGATCGAAAACTCGTAAACGTTGCCGCCGACGCTCGTCCAAGCGGGATCGCTGAATGCGGCGTTGAACGACGTGCCGACCGGAACCGTTTCGCTGACGATGACGTTCGTGGCCCCCTGCGTTCCGAGGTTGCCGACATTGAGCGTGTAGACGGTCCCTTGGCCGGGGCTGATCGAGTTCGTGAAGTCGGTCTTCGTCAGCCGCAGATCGGGCGCGGCATCGAGCGTGTCGGTGTCGTTCGCCGAGTTGTTCGCCGGAGTCGGGTCGGTTCCGTTCGCGAGGTCGTCGGTGATCGACGTCGAGTGCGTGAAGTCGTTCAACCCAGCAGCGACAGAACTCAGCACATCAGCCGTGACCGTGTAGGTCAGCGAGGTTCCGGCCGCGAGGCTACCGACGTTCCATGCAATCGAGCCAGTGGTCATGTCCACGACTCCGCCATTTGATGCGACGACGTTCGTGAGGACCGCCAGCGGGAACGAATTCGCGAGGACGACGCCGGTGCCGTCCTGCAAACCGGCGTTCGCGAACGTGATCGAGTACGTCAGCGACTGGCCGGTGGTCGCGCTCAGCACGCCGTCGTCGATGCTAATTTGGTAATCGGGCTGCGCAGCGAGCGTGTCGATGTCGGCAGCCGCGTTGTCGGCGGGCGTCAGATCGGCACCGTTGGTGGCGTCGTCCGTGATCGACGTCGAGTGCGTGAAGTCATCGAAGCCGGCGGGGATCGTGTCACGGACCTTCGCGGTGACGGTAAAGCTCCGCGACTCACCGGCCGCGAGGTTGCCAACGTTCCAGGTGATCGTTCCGGCAACGGCGTCGACGATGCCGCCGTCGGACGCGACGACGTTTTCGAGGATTGCCGTTGGGAACGTGTCGCTGACGACGACTCCGGTCCCCTCTTGATTGCCGGCGTTCAGGAACGAAACCGAGTAGCTCAGCGATTGACCGGGAGCGACGGCACTCTCGCCGTCGGTGATGGCGATGCGATAGTCGGGGGTCGCGTCGAGTGTGTCCGTGTCGGCGGCCGCGTCATCGCTCGGAGTCGGGTCGGGGCCGTTCGCCAGGTCGTCCGTGATCAACGTCTCGTGCGTGAAGTCGTCGATGCCGGCCGGGACCGAGTCGCGGACTTTCGCGGTGACGGTGAAGCTCCGCGAATCGCCGACGGCGAGAGTGCCGATATTCCAAGTGATCGTCCCGTCGACCGCATCGACGACACCTCCGTCGGACGCAACGACATTTTCGAGAATCGTCGTCGGGAACGTGTCAGAGACGACGACGCCCGTGCCGTCTTGATCGCCGCCGTTCGAGAAGTTGATCGTGTAGCTCAGCAGTTGGCCGGGGACAACGACCAACTCGCCGTCGTCGATCGTGATCTGATAATCGGGCGACGAGACGAGTGTGTTCGTGTCGGTGGCCGAGTTGTCGCCGGGGTTGGGATCAGAACCATTCGCGCCGTCGTCGCTGATCGCCACCGTGTTGACGATGTCACTCTGACCGGGCACCGCGGGCGAGTTGACCGTGACTGAGAAGTTGACGTTGAAGCCGGCTCCGGCCGCGAACGTCGGCAAAAAAATCTGATACGTGTCGGGCGCGATCAGCGACCACAACGGATCGCTGAGCACAGCGTTGTACGTTGTCCCGATCGGGACGGTCTCGGTGACGAGCACATTCGTCGCGGCTTGCGTGCCGATGTTCGAAATGTTGATCGTGTAGACCGATCCCGCACCCGGCGTGATGCTCGCGGTGAAGTCGGTCTTGGTGAGCCGCAAGTCAGGGGCGGCATCGAGCGAGTCGGTATCGGCGGCGCTATTGTTGGCGGGAGTCGGCTCGATATTGTCGTGCGTGACACTGACTGGGATCGTCACGTCGGTGATGCCGCTGGCCAATGAATTGTTGACCTGCACGGTCAGCAGCAGCGTGAGTGTGCCGCTCGGTGCGAGGCTGGCGACGGCAGGCGTCCAAGTGAAATTGCCGCTGCCGTCGATGCTGAAATTCGCCGCGTCGTCGGTCGACACGAACGTGACTCGGTCGATCGGCAGCGAACCGCTGAGCACAACGCCGGTCGCGAGGCTGTCTCCGTCGTTGGCGATCGTGATCGAGTAGCTCGCCGATTGCCCGGCGGTCAGTGTTGCGAGACCGTTGTCGATCGTGACCGACAGATCCGGTTCGACGACTGTCACGTCGAACGGATTCGAGCTGATCGGCGGCTGCGGGTTCGAGACATCGGCGGTGACGGTGTTCGTCAGAGTCGGCGTTCCGGCGAGCGGATCGTGATTGCTCGGAATGTCACTGACGAACGCATGCACGAGCAGCACGAACGAGTTGTTCGTCGCGTTGCCGTCGGTCGCGATCGTGATCGCTCCGAACGTGAAGGTGACATCCTCGCCGTCGAGCGTGCCGCCGGAAACGCTGGGCACAGGGACGCTGCCGTTAGAGTCGGCAGCCAGCAAACCATTCGCACTGGCCGCGGTCGTGATCAACGTCCATGAGTCGTACCGCAATCCGTCCGGCAAGAGGTCGGTCAGGACCAAATCGGTCGAGTTCCCCTCGGACATCGTGACGAGCAGCGCGAAACAGAGTTCCTCACCGATTGTCACCTCGCTGCCGACCGTGTTCGGATCGGACGAATCGAACAGCGACTTCGTCACGCTGACGGCGGTCGGAGTCACGTTGATCGTCAGCGTGTTCGACGCGACGGAAAACGAGTTGCCGTCGCCGACGGAGAAGTCGAACGTCGTGTACGGCGAACCGTTCTCGTTCACGTCCGGTCGGAAGATCAACCTGCCTGCGTTGATGTCGGCGACGGAGATCACGTCGTTCGCGCTGATCGGCGTGCCGTTGAGCAGCAGCGTGCCGTCCGCCGGCAGCGAGTCGATGCGGACGTCTGTCAGCACATCGCCTCCCACATCGAAGAACGGGAAGTCGCCTGCCGAGAGTGTGAAGTCGGTGTCTTCTGGAGTCGTGACGGCGGAGTCGGCTCCGGTCGGCGAATAATTGACTGGGATGAGCGTGACACTGACGTCGGCGGTGTCGGTCGCTCCCAGATCGTCGGCGACCTGATAGGTGATCGTCGTGACCGGGCCGGTGTAGTTCGCTTCGGGCGCGAACGTGATCTCGCCGGTGATGGCGTTGACGGTCCAAGCCCCCTCCCCTGGCACGATCAACGATTTTCCGTCCGGCGACAACGTCGCGCCGGGTGGTGTCGAGACGATGATGACCGACGTTGGATCGAGCGTGCCGTCGATATCCGAGTCGCCGTTGAGCACGTCGATCACGACCGGAAGGTCTTGATCGGTGCTGACGCTGTCATCGTCCGAGTTCGGCGGATCGTTCACCGGAGTGACGTTGACCGTGAGCGTGTTCGACGACGCGGCGAAGAGCGTGCCGTCGCCGACAGAGAATCCGAACGTCGTGTACGGCGAACCGTTCTCGTTCGCGTCCGGCCGGAAGATCAGCAGGCCCGCGTTGATGTCCGCGACGGCAATCACGTCTTTCGCATTGACGGCGACCTCGTTGAGCAACAGCGTCCCATCCGCCGGCAGCGAGTCGATGCGAACTGTGGCCAGCGAATCGCCGTCGACGTCGTTGAACGGAAAGTCGCTCACCGAGAACACGAAGTCCGTGTCTTCGGAAGTTGTCACGGAGTTGTCCGCCCCGATCGGCGCATCGTTGACCGGGATCAGCGTGATGCTGACGTCGGCGGTGTCGGTCGCTCCCAGATCGTCAGCAACTTGATAGGTGATCGTCGTGACCGGGCCGTTGTCGTTGGCATTCGGTGTGAACGTGATCTGGCCGGTGACGGCATCCACGGTCCAAGTTCCCTCGCTCGGCACGATCAGTGACTTGCCGTCCGGCGACAAGGTCGCGCCCGGCGGTGTTGAAACGATGACGACCGACGTGGGGTCCAGCGCGCCGTCGAGATCGGTGTCGCCGTTGAGCACGTCGATCACGACCGGCGTGTCTTCATTGGTGGTGGCGCTGTCGTCATCGGCGACCGGCGGATCGTTGATCGGCGTGACATGAACGGTCAGCGTGCTCGGTGATGAGGCGAAGTCCGTGCCGTCGCTGACAGAGAAGTCGAACGTCGTGTACGGCGAGCCGTTTTCGTTCGCGTCGGGGCGGAAGATCAGCAGGCCGGCGTTGACGTCGGCGACGGAGATCACGTCGTTGGCGTTGACCGCGACTCCATTGAGCAACAGTGTGCCATCGACCGGCAGCGATTCGATGCGAATGCCGGCCAGTGAGTTGCCATCGACGTCGTTGAGCGGGAAGTCGCTCGCGGCGAACACGAAGTCGGTGTCTTCGGAAGTCGTGACCGCGTGGTCCGCTCCGGTCGGAGCATCGTTGGCAGCGGTCACGGTCAAGCTGACCATCGCGATCGCGGTCCCGCCTTGGCCGTCACTGATCTGGTAGCGGAAGCTGTCGGAGCCGTTGAAATTCAAGGCCGGGGTGTAGGTGAATGTGCCGTTGGTGTTGAGTGTGAGCACCCACCCCTTTCAAGGTCTTTGATAATTGCTACAACCATTTCGATGACAGGGATTTGTCACGAACCGGGAGGGCACAGGGATGTTGCCGAGTGGCGTCTTGGACAAGTTCATTGAGCGGTGTCCGGCGGCGGTGATGGTGCGGGGGA
>CAMDPK010000058.1 GCA_945904015.1 Candidatus Kuenenia stuttgartensis
GCAAACGCCTTCGACCCTTCCGCGGACAATTGATCCCGCCACTTCCGCAGCAGGTTCTGACCGATCTCCAAGCGACGAGCCGCCTCTGCGAAACTCAGCCCCTGCCGAGAAATCAACGACACGGCCTCGACCTTGAACTCCCGCGTAAACACTCGACGTTTCGACATGAACTTTGCTCCTCACGCGTCACAATACGCGCTACGTTGCGCGCACGCAAAACGTGGGCAAGTCCATGCTCTTGCTCCCGCTGCCGAGCAAGTTCTTGTTTGCGGAGTTCATGCCACCAATCCGGTGGCGTGCGGCGAGATGCCTTCGCCGCCTTCAAATTGTCGATGAAATACGCCTGCGGGCTGTTCGTGTAGAAACTTTCTCCTTGGCGTTCCCGCGCTGCGAGCGTGATGTCCGCCCACTGTTCGATCATCCGGTCTCGTCGAATCGCTTGTTGATCCACTCCGCGAGTTATCCACCTCCTACGACTACATCCTGCTGGACTGCCCGGCCGACATCTCGCTGATCACCTACGCGGCACTGTGCGCGTCGGACTTCCTGATGATCCCACTGGAAGCCGCACAATGGGGAGCACTCGGCACGCAGCACGTTCTCAAAACCTATGAGCACGTCCGCAACCAGTATCACTCCAACCTCAAGTTGCTCGGCTTTGTCGTGAATCGTTTCAAGCGGCGGCGGCGGAAGTATCAGGCGGCGTATCTGAAACAACTCCAGGAGCACTTCGGTTCCGATGCCTTTGAGACCGTCAATCCGGATCTCTCAACCTACGAGCAAGCGGTGACGGATCGCATTCCTGTCAATCTTCATTCCCCCCGTTCCCATGCCAGTCACGTTGCCCGTGAATTCTTTGCCGAACTCGAACGCCGTGCGGAAAAGCTCCGAGCAGTCCGCAATGTCCGCCGCGTCGGCGGCATTCGGGAGCCTGTCGAATCTGTCGCTTGAGCAGAGTTCCGCCGTCGCACCTCCCGATCAACAAGGTCGCCGCCGCTTGTCGAACTCGTACTTGATCCAGCGCGAGCAACTCATCGCTGATCCGACTCAACCTCGGAAAGTCTTCGACGAACAGGAACTCTCTGAACTCGCCGCGTCCATCCAATCACGCGGCATCAAGCAACCGTTGACAGTTCGTTGAGACATCGTCACGGGCAAGTACATGGTCATCGACGGTGGCCGTCGCTTCCTCGCTGCTGATCGACTTGGTCTCGCAGAGCTTCCTTGCTGGATTCAAGAGGGGGACTCGAAAGACGTGCTAGTCGATCAAATCGTCCACAACTGGCAGCGTGCCGACCTCCGTCCCGAAGAAACCGCCGACGCCCTGGCACGGCTCCGGGACGAATTCAACCTCACGCAAAAGCAAATCTCTGAACTCACCGGCAAACCGGCAGGCGAAATCAGCAAGTTCCTGGCGAACCATGATCGTGTCGTTCCCGAAGTTCAGCAGATGGTTCGCGAGCAATCCGAAGCGACTCCGACGCTCACGATGCGGCATCTCTACAACATCGCGAAGCTGCCCTCCGACGAGCAACCCGCCTTTGCGAAACACGTTCGCGACTCAAAGCTCACCGAAACTGAAGCACTCGTGATGCGCTCGCGAGGTCGCTCCAATCGCCGATCGGCAGGACTCCAAGTCCGACGCTCTATCCAATTGAGCTACGGGCGCGTGCGAAAGAGGGGCGAAAAGTACCGCAAGCTGCAGCGCGAAGCAATCAAGCTGCGCAGGAGGTCGTGCCGGCCGGCAGCTCAAAATGAACAGGTCGGTAGGACTCGAGAATTTGTCGGGGCGCCGGTCGGAGTGCTGAATTCGGTAGATGCCAAACGGCAACATGCCCGATTGACCTGCCGCGTGGAAGCGGACTTCGGGAAGGAATGCGTGACGAAAATTGACTCGGCATGTGCATGGTCTAAGTTTCTGGCACAAATTCGAATTGTCGGGTGGCGACCTGCTACGGGTGACTGCTCGGCACGATCGTCAAACGCGTTTCAATCCAGAACGAGACCAGTGGCATGTGTGGAATCACGGGAATCCTGCGGTTCGATGGGCAGGAAGTGCGGAGCGAAGTGCTCGGTGCAATGGTTGCGACTCTCGATCATCGTGGACCGGATGCGAACGGCATCGAGCTGCGCGGATCCGTCGGTTTGGGACACACGCGATTGAGTATCATCGACCTTTCGGGTGGAGTGCAGCCGATGGTTTTGGAGGACGACGAACTCGTCGTCACGTTCAACGGCGAAATTTTCAATTACATCGAACTGCGGCAAGAGCTGATTTCTCACGGCCGGCGGTTCACGACGACTTCGGACACCGAAGTGTTGCTGCAAGCCTACGCTCAATGGGGCGAGGACTGCGTCAAGCACTTCAACGGACAGTGGGCCTTCGCGGTTTGGGACGCTCGACGCAAGAAACTTTTCTTGTCGCGAGATCGGCTTGGCAAGCGGCCACTGTTTTACACGGTCAGCGGGAACGCGTTTTTGTTCGCGTCCGAGGTGAAGGCAATCTTCGCTCATCCGGGAGTGAGCAAGGCGATTGATCCGGTCGGCCTCGATCAGCTCTGCACCTTCTGGTCGGCTCAGCCGCCGCGGACGATTTTCGCGGGGATCAATCTGTTGCCGCCGGGACACTCGCTGACGGTGCAGGACGGAAAGCTGACGGTCTCGCAATACTGGGACGTCGATTTTTCTGAGACGCTCGACAACGTGCCGGCTCGCGAGTTGGAAGAACAGCTGCTCGATCTGCTGACGGACGCGACGCGGTTGCGGCTCCGCAGCGATGTGCCGGTCGGAGCGTATCTCAGCGGCGGGCTTGATTCGTCGATCACAGCGGCGCTGGCGAAAGACCTCAACCGCGAGCGGCTCTGCACGTTCTCGGTCGAGTTCGAGAATCCGGAGTTCGACGAGAGCGTTTTTCAACGAGAGGTTGTCCAACGGCTCGGCACCGAGCATCACTCGATTCGCTGCTCTCATCACGACATCGGCCGAGTCTTTCCACAGGTCATTCGGCATACAGAGACGCCGATTCTGCGAACCGCTCCGGCTCCGCTGTTCTTGCTGTCCAAGCTCGTGCGCGAGTCGGGTATCAAGGTTGTGTTGACCGGGGAAGGGGCCGACGAGGCGTTCGGCGGTTACGACATCTTCAAAGAGGCGAAGCTGCGGCGGTTCTGGTCGCGGCAGCCGGAGTCGCGTGTGCGGCCGATGCTGCTCAAGCGGCTGTACCCGTACATGAAAAACATTCAATCGCAGCCTCCGGCCTATCTGCGGGCGTTCTTCGGAGTGAAGCCGCAGACGGTCGGCAACCCGTTCTTCTCGCATCTTCCGCGCTTTGAACTGACCAGCAAATTGAAGGCGTTCTTCACGCCGGAAGTGCTCGCCGCGTCGTTCGATCACGATCCGTTGATCGAGGCCGAGGCTCGGCTGCCGGCGGCGTTCTCGAGCTGGGACGGGTTCTCGCAGTCACAGTATTTGGAGGCTCGCGGATTGATGCCGGGCTACATCCTGTCGTCGCAAGGGGACCGGATGACGATGGCCAACAGCATCGAAGGCCGCTTTCCGTTCCTCGACCATCGCATTGTCGAGTTCGCCGCGAAGCTGCCGCCGAGACTGAAGATGGCGGGGCTCGATGAGAAACACATTCTCAAGAACGCGACGAAACATCTTGTGCCCGATTCGATTCGGCAGCGATCCAAGCAACCGTATCGAGCACCCGATGCTCAGAGTTTCTTCGACACCGACTCCGGGATGGCTCGTTTCGAGTACGTCGATGCGATGCTCTCGCCGTCGGCGATCGCGGACGCGGGGCTGTTCGATCCAGAAGCGGTCAGCAAGCTGGTCGAGAAGGCTCGCAGCGGAGCCGCGATTGGCACGAAAGACAACATGGCGCTGGTCGGCATCCTGTCGGCTCAGCTTGTGGTCGAGCAATTTGTAAATGGCCGAACGGTCGATGTGCCGGAAGCGGTGTGCGTGTGATGTATTTCACCCCACCGGGCTTGTCTCGGTGGCTCGCGGGCTTTTGCACTACTTAGCCCGATTGATGTTCGAGTAGTGCAGAAGCCTGGAACCACCGAGGCAAGCTCGGTGGGGTCAACTCAAAACAACATAAGGACCAACTCAACATGCCGACGATTGAAGCCGACGTTCGTGGATTCGTGACTGACAACTTTCTCTTCGGCCGCAAGAACGTGTCGCTGGCCGGTGACGACTCGCTGCTGGAGCAAGGTCTGATCGACTCGACCGGAGTGCTCGAACTGGTCTCGTTCATCGAGAACAAGTTCGAGATCAAAGTCGAAGACGACGACCTTGTGCCGGACAACCTCGACTCGATCAACCGCCTGATCGCGTTCATCGAGACCAAGTTGGAAGAAGCGAAGTAAACCTTGGAGTGCGGCGGCTTGACACCGCCCTCCGTTCAATTGGCAACAAACATTGACAGTTAAAAGACGGTTCTCCATCAGCCGATTCTCGTCGCGGCGGTTCTTGAACCTAGAGCGTCGCTATTTCAATTTGATGGAGGGCTCCGTCAAGCCGGAGCACTCCAGGGAGATGTCATGCAGCTCGAACAATTCCTTGAACAAACCGCCGCGCGGATCCCGGATAAGGTCGCGCTGATTTGCGACAACCGTCGTGTCACTTATCGCGAGATCGAAGCCGAGGCGAATCAAATCGCGCACGGGCTGATCGCGAAGGGTGTGCAGCGCGGCGATCGGGTCGTGCTGTTTCTCGACAACAGCGTCGAAGCGGCGGTCGGCGTGTGGGCGGTGCTCAAGGCCGGGGCGGTGTTCGTCATGGCGAATCCGACCACGAAGCCGGATAAGCTCACGTACCTGCTCAACAACTCGCGAGCGTCGTGCATCGTTGCTCAGAGCAAGCGGCTGCGGGGATTTGAAACGACGTGGGCCGAGACTCCGCATCTGCAAAACGTGATCGTCGTCGGCAAGGCTGAGGACGTCGCCGACTGCACGCATCCGCTGTCGAGTTGGACGGACCTCGTCGCTGAGAACAAAGGCAACACGCTGCCGCCCAAGAAGCGGTGTATCGACGTCGATCTGGCCGCGTTGGTTTACACGTCCGGCTCAACGGGCAATCCCAAGGGTGTGATGTTGACGCACGCGAACATGGTTGCGGCCAACAAGTCGATCACGACCTACCTGCGGAACACTCCCGACGACATCGTCTTGAACGTGCTGCCGCTGAGCTTTGATTACGGGCTGTATCAATGGCTGATGTGCTGCAATTACGGCGGCACGCTGGTGCTCGAAAAGTCATTCACCTACCCGCATGCGATTCTCGACAAGCTTGTGAAGCTGGGTGTCACCGGCTTCCCGATCGTGCCGACGGTCGTGGCGATCCTGCTGCAAATGGATCTGACGAAGTACGACCTGTCGAAGCTGCGGTACTTCAGCAACACGGGAGCCGCGTTCCCCGTCGAATACATTTTGAAGCTGCGAAAGTTGCTGCCGGACGTGACGATTTTCTCGATGTTCGGCCTGACCGAGTGCAAGCGGGTCAGCTACCTGCCTCCCGAAGAGATCGACCGCCGGACCAGTTCGGTCGGCAAGGCGATGCCGAATTGTGAGACGATGGTGCTCGACGACGACGGCAACGAACTCGGCCCGAATCAAGTTGGCGAGCTGGTCGTGCGCGGATCGAACGTGATGAAGGGTTATTGGGAAGCTCCCGAACTGACCGCGATCCGTTTGAAGCCAGGCAAGATTCCGCACGAGATGTGGCTCTACACCGGTGACCTGTTCCGTACCGACGAGGAAGGCTTTTTGTATTGGGTCGGCCGTAAGGACGACATCATCAAGAGCCGCGGCGAGAAGGTCAGCCCGCGCGAAGTCGAAGACGTCCTGCATCAGCATCCGCAAATCGCCGAGGCCGCCGTCGTTGGAGTCGATGACCCGGTGCTTGGCCAAGCGGTACGTGCGGTCGTGCGACTGCAGCCCGGTGCCGAGCTGACCGTCCGCGACGTGCAAGCTCACTGCCGCTCGTTCCTGGAAGACTTCATGGTGCCGCAACAGGTCGAGTTCCGTGACGCTCTGCCAAAGACGCCGAACGGAAAGATCGACAAGAAAGTTTTGATTGGGGTTTAGACACCGCATTGGCCGATTGCCGTGAGCCGATTGCCGACCGCCGGGATACCGTTTTTCGTGATTCCGAACAAAGAAAAACAGTATCCCGGCGGTCGGCAATCGGCAGACGGCGTTCGGCCGGACATTTCACACAACATCGAAGGACAACTCATGACGACTGCGACTCAGGTCTTTTCCCGTGATCTCTTGAAACTCGATGCTGCTGCCGAGGTCGCTCGCATTTGCGACTGGATGCGCGAGACCGTGGCGGTGGACTTCAAACGTAAGGGGCTGGTGCTCGGCCTGTCGGGCGGGATCGACTCGACCGTGTGTGCCGCTCTGGCCGTGAAAGCGTTCGGGCCAAACCGCGTGTTTGGGATCATGATGCCAGAACGAGATTCTGAAGCCGACAGCCTCGCTCTGGGCGAACTGCTGGCGGAATCTCTGGGCCTGGAATCCACGATTGAAAACATCACTCCCATGCTCGACGGAGCCGGCTGCTATCAGCGCCGCGATGCTGCGATCCAAAGCGTGATCCCGGAGTATCAACCTGATTGGAAGAACAAACTGGTGCTGCCGCCGCTGTTGGCCGGAGCACGCTTCAGTCTGTCGAGCATCGTGGTGCAATCGCCCAGCGGTGAACGAAAGCAGGCTCGGCTGACGCTCGATGCCTATCAAACGATTGTCGCGGCGACGAACTTCAAGCAACGCTGCCGGAAGATGATGGAGTACTACCACGCGGATCGGCTCCGTTACGCCGTCATCGGGACTCCGAATCGGCTCGAATACGACCAGGGCTTTTTCGTGAAACAAGGTGACGGGGCGGCCGACATCAAGCCGATCGCGCACCTCTACAAGACGCAGGTTTATCAGTTGGCCGATTACCTCGGTGTCCCCGAAGTGATTCGGATGCGACCACCGACGACTGACACCTACTCGCTGCCGCAAAGCCAGGAGGAGTTCTTCTTCAGCGTCCCGTACGACAAGCTCGACTGCTGCCTGTTCGGCCTGAATCACGCCTTCGACGCCGAAGAGGTCGCGGCTGAAATTGGGTTGGGCGTTGAGCAGGTGAAGTTTGTCTACAACGACATCGTGTCGAAGCGCAAGGCGACCGATTACCTGCATCGTTCTCCGGAGTTGATTGAATCCGTGTTGCCTTAAAAGTTGGGACAACGGCTTTCGGCCATCGGCTCACGGCGTTCGGCCGGATGCCGATGGCCGTGAGCCTGAAGCCGTTGATGCCCATTTCGGAAAGTTCAGATGACTACCCTTGCTCCCTCGACAACTTGGCGAATCACGCAGCCGGATGTGAGCGAGTTGCGTGAACCGCTGCTGGAGTTGTGGCGACGCAATTTGCCGGACGCCTCGCCGAGTCGTTTCAAGTGGCTGTATGAATCCGGCCGCGCGGAAGCGTTGCTGTTGGGTGAACCCCAGGTCGTCGGATCGGCTGGCCTGTTGCGACGGCGGTTCGCGATCGCGGGCGAAGTCGTCAGCGGAGGTGCGGCAATTGACTTGAATGTCGATGAGAGCCAACGCTCGGTTGGCCCGGCGCTGACGCTCGCGCGGGCGTTGATCCGCATGGCGGAGCAGGGTGGTCTCGCCTGCCTGTATGGGTTGCCGATCCAGCGCGCGGCGGCGGTGTTGAAACGCTCCGGCTATCGGCAGATCGGTGTGGTTTCCAATTGGACGAAGCTGCTGCGAAGCGAATTCAAACTGCGCGGCGTGTTGCGGTCGAGATTCGCTGCCAGGCTGGCGGCACCGTTCGTGGATATGGCGTTGCGGCTGAAGTCATCGCATCGTCCTCTGCCGGCCGATGTGGTCGTCGCATCGCCGGCCGCATTCGATGAGCGATTTGACCGGCTCTGGAACAGCGCGGCGAATCGTTTTGGAGTGCTCGGCGAGCGATCTGCGGACTATCTGACGTGGCGGTTCTCGCAGTGCCCGGATCTCAAGTACGAGATCTTCACGCTCGCGCGGCATGGTGTGCTGCTGGGCTATGTCGTGTGGTATCGCAGTGCGGACTCTGTCTGCATCGCCGACATGCTGGCGGAAAAAGACTCGACGGATTTGCTGTTGTCGGAGTTCACTCGACTGGCTCGCCGAGAACGAGCGGATGCGATTCGACTGTCGTGCTTTGGATCACCGGAGTTCTACCGGCAGGTGGAGGCGGCCGGATTCTCGCGGCGGCAAGATTCGTATCCGGTGCTGGTGCGTTCGTCGGCCGTGTCCGACGACTGGTATCTGACGATGGCGGATCACGACACCGACGTTTGAGATGCGACCATGCCCGTGAGAATCTCCAAACTCGAACTACTGGCTCACACGTTGGACGTGACTGGCGGCGGTCGCGTGCTGCGAAGCGTGCGGACTTGGAACGGTGTGCTGATCCTGAACTATCACCGGATCGGCGATCCCGCCAATTCGCCGTTTGACCACGATTTGTGGAGCGCATCGGTTGTAGACTTCGAGCGGCAAATCGGGTTCTTGGCGAAGAACTTTGACGTGATCGGGCTGTCCGATTTGGAGCACTCGCTGAATCAGCCGCGCGGCCAATTCGTGATGCTCACGTTCGATGACGGCTATCGCGACAACTATTCGGCGGCGTTTCCAATCCTGAAATCACACGGCGTCTCGGCGACGTTTTTCATCGCCACCGGATTTATTGACTGTCCGCGAGCGCCGGCGTGGGATGAACTCGCATGGATGTTGCGGACTACGACGGCAGCGTCGATCGCAGCGAATGAATGGCTGCCATCGTCCGTGAGCTTGGCCGAGTCCGATCGCCAACGAACCTTCAGTCGATTGCTGTCGGTCTACAAGTCCCTTGGATTTGAACTGACTGAGCCGTACCTCGACTTCCTGGCTGACGTGTTGGGAACCGGTCGCTGTCCGCTTTCGCTCGCCCACGATCAGTGGATGACCTGGGACATGCTTCGCGAGATGCAGGCCGGCGGCATGACCTTCGGCGGGCACACCGTCGATCACCCGATTCTCGCCAACGCGACATCGGACCAGCAGGATTGGGAAGTGGGGGAGTGTCGGCGGCGACTGATTGAGGAACTCGGTCAGCCGATTGACGCCTTCAGTTATCCGAACGGCCAGCGAGGCGACTTCAACGAGTTCACTCGCGCGGCGTTGAGGCATTACGATTATCGCTGGGCCTTCGGTTTCTTCGGCGGTTACTGTCCGCCGGGATACGCCGATCATTTCGCTTTGTGCCGCCGGGGGATTGAGACCGAAATCGACCTGGCTCGGTTTCGAGCCATCACGACTCTGCCGCAATTATTCAGCTAAGCGAAGCACCGACTGGCACGCACTCACAGTGGATGTACGGCTTTCCCCGCGAGCGACTTTTGGTTGGGAACCGCTGATTGACAGCATCGAGGTCGATCCTAGAATCGCGCCCCGGTGTGCCGCCTGGGCGAATCATCGCCGGCATGAATAGTTACCCCCCACGGCACACTCTTGCTCCCACTGGTCTCGCGATCGGTGGGAGTTTTTTGTTGGCTGACGTCACCCGGAGACCTTCGCATGAGTCGCACGCCCGTCATGGCCGACAAACTTCCGCCACTGTTCCTCGAACTGTTGGGAGAGGACTTCGAGATCTTGCCGTGGGCGACGTCGGCCGACTCGGATTCGCTGCGACGGGCCGAGGCGTTCATCACCTACGGACATCCGCGCGTGGACGGGCCGCTGATGGACTTCGCTCCGAATCTGAAGGTTGTCAGCAATCACGGAGTCGGTGTTGATCACATTGGTCTCGCGGCGGCGGCGGATCGAAACATTCCGGTCGGCAACACCCCCGGTTGTTTGGATGGCTCAACCGCGGACATGACTTTTGCCCTGATTTTGGCAACCGCGAGAAACGTCGTGATCGGCGACCGCTACGCGCGCAGTCCGGAGTTCACCGTCTACGAGCCGTCGCTGCTGATCGGCAAAGAGGTTCACGGCTCGACGCTGGGGATCGTGGGTCTCGGCCGCATCGGCAAGCAGGTGGCTCGGCGCGCGAGCGCGTTCGATATGCGCATCCTGTATCACAACCGCCGTCGTGATCCGGTCGCGGAAGCCGAGTTCTCCGCCGAGTACCGTTCGCTCAACGACCTGTTGGCCGAGAGCGACTTCGTTGCGCTCAACTGCCCGCTGACTGCGGAGACCACGAATCTGATCTCGACAGCGCAGTTCGCGTTGATGAAACCGTCGGCGATGCTGATCAACATGTCTCGCGGAGCGGTCGTCGATACCGATGCGTTGTACGCGGCTCTGAGAACTGGCCGCATCGCCGGGGCAGGCGTCGATGTTACCCAGCCCGAACCGCTGCCGCGCGATCATCCGCTGCTGGCAATGCAAAACTTGGTGCTCACGCCGCATCTGGGCAGCGCGTCGGATCGAACTCGCCGCCGCATGATCGAGATGTCGATCGAAAATCTCCGAGCCGGATTGGCGGGGCGATCGCTGCCGTACCGTGTCGGCTGACGTGGCGTTTTCGCAACAGGACGGTGCGACAGGCACAACCCGAATTGTCGAACAACATCGTTCCGATGGGGCGATCTTCTGGCACGAGCGGTGTCACGCGAGGGTCTTTCCGTCATTCTGTGTGTTGAATCCGGTGGGCCAACGCCGTGGTCAGAAGCCACCCACGCTTCCAGGAGATGACCATGAACACGCTATTGATGTCGTTGAATTCGCATCTGGTTTGGACTTGGAAATCCACGTCCATGACCGAGTACCTGTGGACGATCGTTGGGCTGCTGGCCACAGGCTGGTTTTTGTCGACGTTGCGTCGCGCTTGAGAATCGCCGGACCGCTCGCGAGAGTACGTCTCACAAGGAGTGCTCATGAAAGGTCCGGGACTACGAATCGACGTCGATGTGCGCCGCGCATGGCTTTGCCCTGTCTGCGGACAAGGTCAGCGGCTGACGATGGACATCACCGCGCCGCGCTGTTGCTGCGTGCGCGACGGTGCGCCGATGAAACTGGCCGAGGGCCAACGTCCTGGTCGGCTGGCTCTGCGACCGGAGTTGCGCTCGATGCTGGATCGCATTCAAGGTGGTGAAGAATTCCCGCGGCTGGCATCGCCGTTGGATTCGGATGGCGGATCGGGCGGTTACGGTGGATCGAAGTCCAGAAATCGTTCGCCGCGCCCCGAACGATCTGGCGACTACGCGGATCGACCACCACGCGAGCCTCAGTCGGTCGAGCCTCAAGGCTCGACGACAACTGACGCGATTGCATCGCCAGCGCCGCCGCCGGCTGTTGCGGAACCGCCGCCTCGACCGCCGGTCCCGCCAGACGGCGATGACTTCGGCGCTGGTCTGAATGTGAGCGAGACGTCCGCACCACAATAGCCGTTCGCTCTGATTTTCATTGGCCGCGCGACAACGATTGTTCCTTCATGGCTGACACGGAAATCGTCATTCGAGGTGCTCGCGAGCACAATCTGCGCGGCGTCGATCTGCGGCTGCCGAAGAACAAGCTGATCGTGATGACCGGCGTCAGCGGTTCGGGCAAAAGCTCGCTGGCGTTCGACACGCTGTATGCCGAAGGGCAACGCCGCTACGTCGAGTCGCTGTCGAGTTACGCTCGGCAGTTTCTCGGTCAGATGCAAAAGCCGGACGTCGATTCGATCACCGGCCTCGCGCCGTCGATCTCGATCCAGCAGAAGACGTCCGGACGCAACCCGCGATCGACGGTTGGCACGATCACGGAAATCTTCGACTACCTCCGCGTGCTATTCGCGCGAGTCGGCCAAGGTCACTGCGTTCAATGCCAGCGGCCGATCACAGCGCAGTCGCCGGAACAAATCATCGACAGCATCGCTCGGCTTGAAGTCGGCACGCAGTTCCTGGTGCTTGCGCCGATCATTCAACGGCAGAAGGGAGAGTACCGCGACCTCTTCGACGACCTGCTGAAGCGCGGCTTCGTGCGTGCTCGCGTCGATGGCCGCATCGTGCAGTTGTCCGCCGATCTGCGGCTCGACAAACAGATGAAACACACGATCGACGTCGTGGTCGATCGGCTGGAAGCGGGCAAGTCCTCGCGATCCCGGTTGGCCGAGTCCGTCGAGTCGGCGTTGAAGCTGGCGGACGGCAAGCTGGTGGTCAGCGTGGACGAAACGACCTCCGGCTCCCTCTCCCCTTGGGAGAGGGCTGGGGTGAGGGATTCAGATCCAGTTGACGCTGCGGAACTCAAAGAAACATCTCGATCGAAACTTGAATCAAGTCGGAACCTCAAACGGACGCTGGACCCTCACCCTAGCCCTCTCCCAGTGGGAGAGGGGACCGACGATGAGCCGACGACGTCAAACCCTGCCGACCGACTCTACTCCGCCCACTACGCCTGCACGCATTGCGGTCTCAGCTACGAGCCGCCGTCGCCGCAGCTTTTCAGTTTCAATAGTCCGCAGGGGATGTGTCTCGACTGCAACGGGCTGGGCGACCGGTTCGAGTTTCAGTTGGACCGGATGATCCCGGACGACTCGCTGTCGCTGTGGAATGGTGCGATCGAACTGCTCGGCCCACTGAAGGACGTCGGCAAGTGGCGACGACACGTTTACGACGGCGTGGCAGAGACTCTGGAACTCGATCTGAGTTTGCCGACGGGTTCGGTGCTCAAGACGCCGTGGGCAGAATTGTCCGACGAGATTCGAAAAGCGTTGCTGTTCGGCACCGGTTCGCGGCACATCGTCTTCCACTGGAGATACAACGGCGGCATTTGGAAACACGGAGGCACATTCGCCGGACTGATCCCGGAACTGCTGACGAACTACAGCAAGGCGCGCAATCCCGCGCGGCGCAAACAGCTTGAGAAGTACATGGAATTCGCCCGCTGCACGTCGTGCGGCGGCACGCGACTCTGTGCGCAGGCGCGGTGCGTGACGGTGAAGTCTGCGTCGTTCGCCAAGCGGGTGCTTTTGGAAGAGGGGGAGAAGGGGAGAGGGGGAGAGGGGGAGAAAAAGCAAAAGGCGAACGCCAAGGACTCCCCCTCTCCCCCTCTCCCTCTCTCCCCCTCTCAATCCCTCGGCCTGCACGAAGTCTGCGCTCTCAGCATTCGTGAGGCGGCCCAGTTTTTCGAGAAACTCGAACTCAACCCGACCGAACAGCTCATCGCCAGCGAGGTGATCAAGGAGATTTGCGGGCGGCTCGGCTTCTTGCTGCGGTGCGGGTTGGATTATCTGACGTTGGACCGCGCTGCACCCACGTTGTCCGGTGGCGAAACGCAGCGCATCCGCTTGGCCGGGCAGATTGGCTGTGGATTGGTCGGCGTGGTTTACATCCTCGACGAGCCGTCGATTGGTTTGCATCCGCGCGACAACCAAATGCTGCTCGACAGCCTGTGCGAGCTGCGCGATCAAGGCAACACAGTCATCGTCGTCGAGCATGACGAAGAGACAATGCGCGCGGCCGATCACATCGTCGATTTCGGACCTGGACCAGGAGTGCGCGGCGGGCGAGTCGTTGCCGAAGGTTCGTTCGAGAACATTCGCAAGGCGAAAGAAAGTCTGACCGCAAAGTACTTGTCGGGTGAGCTGGTCATCGACGTGCCCAAACAGCGGAGGAAGCTCGGCAAGAAGGCGATCACGATCAAAGGGGCGAAGCATCACAACCTGCAAAGCGTGGATGCGACGTTTCCGCTCGAAGCGTTCGTCTGCGTGACGGGCGTCAGCGGTTCCGGAAAGAGTTCGCTGGTCAACGACATCTTGTGGCAGGTGCTCAATCGCGATCTCAACAAGGGGATCGGCACGCCGGGACCGCATCGGCAGATCACGGGGTTGGAGCATCTCGACAAGGCGATCGACATTGACCAGTCGCCGATCGGCCGCACGCCACGGTCCAACCCGGCCACATACGTCAAAGTCTTCGATCTGATTCGCGATCTATTCACGCAACTGCCGGAGTCCAAGCGGCGCGGCTACAAGCCGGGGCGATTCAGCTTCAATGTCAGCGGCGGACGCTGCGAAGCGTGCGAAGGGAACGGCAGCAACAAACTCGAAATGGATTTTCTGGCCGACATGTGGGTGACTTGCGCGGTCTGCGGCGGGCATCGATTCAATCACGAAACCCTGGAAGTGAAGTTCAAGGAAAAGAGCATTGCCGATGTCCTGGAACTCGACGTGCAACAAGCTCTCGAACATTTCGCGAACATCGCGCCGATCACCAAACTGCTGCAAACGCTGCACGATGTCGGGCTGGATTATCTCAAGCTCGGCCAGCCGTCGCCGACGCTTTCGGGCGGCGAGGCTCAGCGGATCAAGCTCGCTCGTGAACTCGGCAAGCGATCGACCGGCCGCACGGTTTATCTGCTGGATGAGCCGACAACCGGACTGCACTTCGCCGACATCCATCGGCTGCTCGACGTCTTGCAGGGCTTCGTCAACAACGGCAACACGGTGATCGTCGTCGAACACAACCTCGACGTCATCAAGACGGCTGACTGGGTGATCGACCTTGGTCCTGAAGGTGGCTCCGGCGGTGGCCGCATCGTTTGCTCTGGCACGCCGGAAGAGATCGCAGCGTGTGACGAGTCCCATACCGGCTGCGCGCTGCGAGCGGTGTTACCACCAAGGGTTGGTGGTCAGTGGTCAGTGGCCAGTGGTCAGAAACGGAAGAAGCAAGCCACAACGGACAACGGACAATGGACAACGGACAAAGCCATCACCATCCGCGGTGCGGCTCAGCACAACTTGCAGCACATTGATCTGACGATCCCGCGAGACAAAATGAGCGTCTTCTGCGGACCCAGCGGGAGTGGCAAGAGTTCGTTAGCGATGGACACACTCTATGCCGAGGGGCAACGGCGGTACGTCGAGTCGCTGTCGAGTTACGCGCGGCAGTTCCTCGGCCAGATGCCGAAGCCGAAGGTCGAGCACATTCACGGCCTCTCGCCAGCGATTGCCATTGAACAGAAAACGACAGGTAGCACGCCACGCTCAACCGTCGGCACCGTGACTGAAATCTACGACTACCTGCGAATCCTGTGGTGTCGGCTCGGCATGCTGCATTGTCCGGAGTGCGGCATCGCGGTCACGACGCAAACGACGGACGAGGTGATTGATTCGATCCTGAGTGAGGGGCGAGGGGCGAGGGGCGAGGGGCGAGGAACAAAAGCCTCCGGTCGACTCGCCCCTCGCCCCTCGTCCCTCGCCCCTCTCCTCATCCTCGCTCCGCAAGATATCAAAGTCGGAGACAAGCACGAGCGGTTGTGGGAGTCGCTGAAGACTCGTGGCTATCGCCGAGTGCGCATCGACGGCGCGACCTACCGGCTGGAAGACGTTCCCAAAATCGACCGCAAGAGCAAGCATGTCATCGAGGTTGTTGTCGACCGTGTTGCCGCCGGCCAGTCGCGCAGCCGTCTGGCGAGTTCCGTTGAGCAAGCCTTCGATCTCGGTCGCGGCTTCATCCGAGTTGCGCACGTCGATGACGACATGTCGGAAGAGCACTGGAGAATCGACAGCTACTCGTTGCACTTCGCATGTCAGAAGTGCGGCCGCGGGTTTGAACAACTGACGCCGCACAACTTCACGTTCAACAGTCCGCTCGGTTGGTGTCCGGGATGCGAGGGCCTGGGAGTTCAACAAGGGACCGACCTCACTGCGCTCATCAACGAACCGAAGAAGTCGCTCGCCGATGGAGCGGTCACGGCATGGCCCGACGTCGCAAGCACTCCGTTGTTCCGAGCGATGCTGACCGCGCTGGCTCAGCAGTTTGGAATCCCGTTGGACGTTCCATTCGATCGGCTTGATCCGCGACACAAACGGCTGGTGCTGCACGGAACGGGAGAGCGGTGGATTGAAGCTGGGGGATTGCAAAATGCAAATTGCAAAATGCAAATTGCAAATTGGAGCTTCCAATACAAAGGGCTGTATCCCGCGATTGAGGAGGCGGGGCGGGTGTCGTTCTCGTACCGGAATCGGCTGTTTGGCATGACGGGGGAGGTCGCGTGTTCGGTGTGCGATGGAAGTCGGTTGCGCGATGATGCGGCGAACGTGCGGATGCGCGGATTCACGTTGCAGCAGCTTTGCGAATTGCCGCTCGATGAGGCGTTGAAGTTTTTGAAGACGCTCAAGTTGACGGGCAGCGACAAGAAGATCGCCGGCGACTTGCTGAGCGAGGCGACGCATCGGCTCACGTTTTTGGTCGATGTCGGCTTGAACTATCTCAGTCTCGCGAGAACGTTGCCGACACTGTCGGGCGGCGAGTGCCAGCGTATTCGGCTGGCCGGGCAGATCGGCCGAGCGTTGACGGGCGTGTTGTATGTGCTCGACGAACCGACGATCGGTTTGCATCCGCGAGACAACGGACGGTTGTTGACAGCACTGAAGAAACTGCGTGACCTCGGCAACACGTTGATCTTGGTCGAGCACGATCGCGAAGTGCTCGGCGCAGCCGATCGGCTGTACGACTTTGGGCCAGGAGCGGGACGGCTCGGAGGTACGGTGACGGCCGAGGGATCGCCGCGGCAAATCGGCTGCGACGAGAAGTCGCTGACAGGGCAGTTCTTGTCGGGACGACGTGAGATTCCGATTCCGGTGACACGAAGAGTGGTGAGTGGAGAGTGGGGAGTGGGGAGTGAAGCGCAGAAGACAAAGAAGCGCATCAAAAAACTCCCCACTTCCCACTCGCCACTCACCACTGCTTGGCTGGAAGTCATCGGCGCTCGGCACCGCAATCTGCGGAATGTGCATCTCAAGATTCCGCTGGGGACGCTGACGGTCGTGACTGGCGTCAGCGGATCGGGGAAGAGTTCGCTGATTCAGGAGACGCTCGCGAAAGCGGTCGCGAGGAAACTGCATCGGCTGAATGAGACTCCGGGGCCGCACGACGAACTGCGCGGTCTTGAGAAGATCGACAAGTTGATCGTGGTCGATCAGCAGCCGATCGGGAACACGCCGAAGTCGAATCCGGGCACGTTCACCGGCGTGTTTGACGAGATCCGCGAGCTGTTCGCGCAGTTGCCCGAATCGAAAGTGCGTGGCTGGAGAGCCGGTCGTTTCAGCTTCAATCGCGCGGGCGGTCGTTGCGAACCGTGCGAGGGAAACGGCCAGAAGCTGATCGAGATGCACTTCCTGCCCGACGTCTGGATCGAGTGCGATCAATGTCGCGGCAAGCGCTACAACGCCGAAACGCTGGCGGCGAAATATCGCGGACAGTCGATTGCCGATGTGCTCGACATGCCGATCGGCCAGTCGCGTGAACTCTTCGAGAACATCCCTCGCATTCGCGGCACGCTGGCGACGCTGTGCGCGGTCGGCTTGGATTATCTGACGCTCGGTCAATCCGCACCGACGCTGTCGGGGGGCGAGGCGCAGCGAGTGAAACTGGCGGCGGAACTCGCTCGTCCGCAGACTGGCAAGACGTTGTACATCCTCGACGAGCCGACGACCGGCTTGCACTTCGACGACATCGACAAGCTGCTGAAGGTGCTCAACAGCCTGGTCGAGAAGGGGAACACCGTCGTCGTCATCGAACACAATCTCGATGTCATCAAGACGGCCGATTGGCTGATCGACCTCGGCCCCGAAGCGGGCGACGGCGGCGGCTGGATCGTCGCCGAAGGAACGCCCGATGACGTCGTTGCTCGTTTCTGCGGCCGAAAGCCGTTATCCCATTTTTCTCATACGGCGGTTGCACTGGCTCCGATCCTCGAGACCGGCACGCGCGGTGAGCGAGCGGTCTTCGACGCCGATGCCGTGCGCAAGAAAAAAGCGGGAGATGTCACGCTCGCAGAACTCGGCCGCGACGCCAAGATGCCGTGGCAAATTAACGGTCGCAAATGGCACCTCGAAGACCGCGTTGCTCTCAACAGCAAGCCCTGCCGTTGGGAAAGTGCCGCACTGGAACGAGTCATTGAA
Source organism: Candidatus Kuenenia stuttgartensis (assembly GCA_945904015.1). Classification (GTDB taxonomy): domain Bacteria; phylum Planctomycetota; class Planctomycetia; order Planctomycetales; family Planctomycetaceae; genus SXKJ01. The sequence continues at coordinate 17,920 of CAMDPK010000058.1, forward strand.
TTCTTGGAGACCGTTCCGGAAGCGATCGCGCCTTGCAAGGTCGCGAAAGCGCCCAACGTGAATCTCGCATCGTTACCGAGCAAGCTGCGCGGCAAGCTCACGACTGGCGCGGCGTTGAAGCAGCAACAAGACGAACGAGGGCCGGCGGCGCTGCTCGATCCGAATGCGCGGCTGACGACGATTTGGGCGGAACGCAGCGTTGTCGAGGTGATTGGTCCGGATATTTCGCGCGGTTGGTTCCTGCACGCCATGACCGGCGACGAGTGGCTGCTGACGCTGAAGTTCCGTGTGCCGGAGAACACGTTTCAGCAGAAATCGTTGGCGGCGGCGTTGCAGCTCAAACCAGTCGACGACATTCGCGAGATCGAAGCCAACGGCCGAGCCGATCGCGTTCGCGTCAAAGAGGCGGGCGGTCCCTGGCAGGAGGTCACGATCACCGTGCATTGGCTGCGCGAGATCGACTCACCCGCTTTTTGGAAATTTGTGGACGAAGCCAAGCGAGCTTTTTTGTCGAAAGCGGGACGCCGGCGCAAGCTGCCTCGCTGAGAGCTGTCATAAACCGGCCTCTGAGTTTGCGGTCGGTTTGATGGCAAAATCATCAGAATGATGTCAGCCGCAGTTCGCGCCGCTCGACTCAATTCGCGAGCGAGCTTGGTCAAGTTGCTCTGAAGCTCCCTCCGAAAATCCGCCGAAGGGATTGGCACAGCGTTCGCCAATGCGAGGCTCGAATCGCCCAATTTGCGCGATGCCGTCATGACTCTCGAAGGTGGAAGGGATCGAACATGTCCAAGGCTTGGTTCATCGCTGCGTTGCTGGGGCTGACCGGAGGAATCGCGCTGGCCAAAGACAAAGGACACGCTCCGGAGAAGGGACACAATCCACCCAGTCGTGCCGCCAGCACACCGCATCACGCGCCGGCGCACGCTCATCCGGCACAGTCTGCACCAAGACCAGCTCCAGCACCGGCTTCAGTTCAGAGATCGGCACCAGCTCCTGTTCAACGATCGGCACCAGCTCCTGTTCAACGATCAGCACCAGCTCCCGTTCAGAGATCAGCTCCGACGCCCGCACCCGCGATCAAGACGAGTCCGTCGTCACAGCATCCCTCGCAATCAGTCGGACGAATCGAGCATTCGCCGCGTCGAACCGAAGCACGTCCAAGTCAACCCGCGCTGCCGACACCGGTTCCCGCAGCACCGAAGGCAGCGACGAATTCTTCGCCGAAACTCGGAGGTGCTGCGCCCTCGGTTGCCAGTGGAAAAGTCGGACAGGCGTTTGGACCGCTGCCTGCGCCGAGCAACGGCAAGGTTGCGACCGGCAAACCGCTGCTCCCCGCAGCACCAACTCATTCCGAGCACAAGCACTCGTCTGGCAAACCCACATCGCACGGCTCGAGTGCGATCTCGTCGCTGCCGACGGCTCCCAAATTTGAAACGAACGGCAAGATTCCTCCGTTAGGATCGTCACTCGCTGGTTCCCCGAAGCCCTCTTCCCCGGCTTCCAATCACGATCACAAGTCGGACGCGAGTCCGCGACATCCTGGCGGTTCGCTGTCGGCGACTCAGCATTCCAGCCACGGTCACGCCGGCAATCACCATTCCACGCATCATCATGGGGCGTCGGGCCATTCGGGCCATCATCACTCCAGAGGGTTGTCTTGGCTGATCGTGGGTGGTTCGTTTCTCGGACCTAGTTCCTACGGATATGGATACGGATCGGACAACTACGGTCCCGGTTATTACGGCCCTACCTACGTCTACGTGCCGACGCCCGTCATCACTCCGAATGTGAGCATCGATTCGTATTCCACCGGCGGAGTCGCTCCGCCGCAACAACAACAATTGACTCCCGACGAATTCGCGGCGCTGCCGCTCGAACAGCAACGCGATCTGCTGCTGCAAGCGCTGAACGCTCTGGAAGAGGATTTCGCTCGTTCGCCCAATGGCGAGGATTGGTCGCGGCATCTGCAACTGGCGACGGTGGCCAAGCTGGTGACCGACGGAGAGGAGCGTCCCGATACGACACTACGAGCGAGATTGCGAAGTGTCGTGCAACACTTCGACGAAGTCGCCGCGAACGCCGATTACAAAGCGATCTCGGAATTGACGAGCTTCCGCGTCTTGCATGTGGGCCTGCACGAATACGCCGCCGAGGACATTGACCGTTCGCGCCGGCAGCTTTCGAACGCCGCCAGCAATCTGTCGAAAAGTCTCGAAGCGTGGTCGAGCGGCCAGCGATGGCGCGATTATCTGCAAGTCGCCTGGTTGATCGGCACCGACGAAGAGATGCAGATCGACTTGGAAGCTCGGCTTGTCCGCTTCGAGAAGTTGCTCGACAAATTCGATCGCGTGAAGTCGGACGACCAATTTGAAGTCGTCACGCAGCCGCGAGAATTCCAACTGGCCCATGCTGCATTGCGTCGATTCGTCGGCGACCTGCAACGTCTGGTCGACGAGGTCCGCAAGGCGGAACCACAACAGCCGAACGGCGAACTCACTCTGCCCGCCGCGCCACGCTGAAAGACGGAGACTGCGGAGCGACCGTGGTCTCACCCTTTCGCGAGCGATTCCATCCGCTTGAGGGCGTCTTTGTATTCGTAGTCGACAGCGAGAACCTCGCCGTAATGCTCTTCGGCTTTGTCTGGCTCTTTGGCCTCTTCGCACAAGCGGCCGAGGTAGTAGTGGCATTCGAGAAACGAGTCACGGTGCTCTTGTTGATTGAGTTTCGGGACCGCTTTCTCCAACTGCTTGCGAGCCAGGATGCCCTTCTTCTCATTGATGAAGCACTTCGCCAGCAGCAGAAGTGCGGCCCCTTCCATGCGGGTGTCCTGGACCGAGGCTTGGAACATCGGGATCGCCTGCGAGTACATCTTCAGCTTGTAGAACCGCTCGCCCAGCGTGAATTTGAGCTTGAGGTCGTGCGGATGCCGTTCGACACGCGTGCGGTAGCTTTCGATTTCGCGTTTCAGAAGTTCGATCTCTTGAGCCTTCGCCATCGCGACCGCCTCTTTGTCGTCCGGCGACTTGGCGGCGTTGGACTTGGCGATGTCGACACTCTTCCGCATCAGGTCGATCTCAACGTCTTCGAGTTGCTCGCGAATGTTTGGGTCGCCGCCGGAGAGTTCCAGAGCTTTCTGATACATCGCACCGGCGTCTTCGATCTTTCCGGCTCGGCGATAGAAGTCGGCCAGTTTGAGGTAGACGTGTTTGTTATCCGGATCTTTGCGGATGGCTCGTTGCAGGTCGGCTTCCTCAGATTGCCCCGGTCCGTCGGCGTTGCCGGAAGCGGAAGCCTGCTTGCCGATCGCCTTGCGGATCGACTCGATCGAACGCTCCTTCTTGTCGCCGCCTTCATCCTCGAATTCGCCTTTGTCGATCACCGAACTGGCGTTGAGTTGAGTGATCTTCGAACGAGCTTCCATGTCGAGCGGGTCGAGCTTGAAGACTCGGTCCCAATATTTGATCGCTTCGAGAAACTCCCCCTTCTGTTCGAGGAGCGCTCCCAATGCCTTGAGGATGATTTTGTTATTGGGATCAGTTTCGACAGACCATTTGTAGCCTTGGACCGCGACGTCGTTGAACCCTTGGTTGGAGGTAGCCTCGCCCACATCGGCATTGAGTTCAGCGTCCCACGGAACGAGCATCAATCCTTCCTCTGCGGACAGATCGAGGTTCGCCCAATTCCGCGTCATGCGAGCCTTCTTGATGCTCGCTTTGACCCCCATCAACCTCATGCCGGCCATCTTGGCCCCGGTCCCTTTGGGGTATTTCTTCCGTTCGACCCCGCGTAGTGTCTGACGAAACATCAAGTTGTCCGGAGCAAATTTCACGGACTGCCCGAACATCTCGATGGCATAGTCCCAGTTCTGCTTGACCATCGCCTCGGTCCCTTTTTTGAAGCAGTCCTGGGCGATTTTTTTCTTCGGATCGTCAGCCATGTGTTAATCGATGTTGGAAATCAAATTCGACGCGCAGGCGCTCGATACGTCGATCCGCGCGGACCAAACCATCGCCTCAAGCAGCCGCTATCACTCTACGCGGCGGAGACTCAATTCGGAAGTGGCGGTCACAGGGTGGACAAGTCGGCGTTGGTTTATCGCAGGCCAGCGAGGTCTTGCAACGTGTGCCAATTCGCCAGGCGGTCGGATTTCGCGTAGAGCAGAGTTTCAGACGGGTTGCCATCTTTGTCGAAATGCTTGGCGAAGCGGCCTTCGCTGCGGGCGAAGTCGATGAAGTCCACGACGGCACCGGTCTTCGGATTCTTGAACCAGTCCTCTTTGATCGCGGGATTACCTTGCAGCGACATGCACTTCTTGATTGAGTCCCCTTGGCGCGGATCGTAGATCACCAGCGGAAAGGCTCGCGTGTCGACGGCCAATCGAGCTTGATCCGAGGCCATGTTGTCGGCCACGCCGTGCTCCGGTTGGCAGGTCGTGTAGCAGTTGATAATTGCCGGTCCGTCGAACTCCAACGCACCGAGCACCGCCTTGTAGAAGTGGTTCGTGTGGGCACACGTCGTTTGAGCGACGTACGTGCGCGGGTGCATCATGGCGATTTGAACGATCTCTTTGCGGCGTTCTTGTTTGCCATCGTATTTCTTGCCGTGGAGGCTCATCTTCGTGTTTTGCCCAGTGTACGTGGCGGTCGAGGCTTGGCCGCCAGTGTTGGAATAGACCTGCGTGTCGAGCACAAACACTTTGACGGGCATGCCCGACGCGAACATGCGGGACAGCGATTGGAAGCCGATGTCGAACATGGCTCCGTCGCCGCCGATGCACCAGATCGGCTTGTCCTGCCAGCCGATTTGGTCCCAGCGAGCACGCACGCCCATCGCATCGGCCGGAGCATTCTCGAACAGCGAATTCGTCCACGGCACGAGGTATGGGTTGTACGGGTACGTCGAGGTGTAGACCGTATTGCAACCAGTCGCGGCGATGATGCCCCATTGGTCGCCGTACTTGGCTCCGGTTGCAGCGCAGAGCATTCGCAACGCGGTCCCTTCGCCGCAACCGGCACACGATCCCGCTCCGCCGACATAAATGTGAGTCTTCTCTTTGAGCATCATGTCGATGAGCAAGTTGTCGTTGATGTACCGCTCATCGGACGGGCCGAACTGCTTGAAGAGGCGATGGCTCTTGCGGATGTCCTTCATCAACGGGTCAGTCTTGTTGACCATCTTGAGGGCGTCGTCATCGCAGACGGTGACGCACTCCGCGCAGCCTTTGCACTTGCTGGGGTCGATGATGATCGCGAATCGGCCCCCTTCCATGCCTTTCTTCTGCGGGCCGTCGTAGTACTTGCGAGTCTTTGACCATTGATGGGCGAACTTCTCGCGTTCTTCCGGGTCGGTGATGGTTAGCAGGCGTTCTTCGAGCGTCGATTCGGCCAGCACTTTGCCGAGGATCGCGGTGTCTGGGCACTCGGTGACGCAGTCCATGCAACCGGTGCAGTTCTCCGGGATGTATTCCGGAATTTCGGGAGCGACGTAGCTGAAGTCTCGCAGCGTCGCGCTGCCGGCGGCGATCAGCGACCGAGCGATGTGGAGATCGGCAGGGAGGTCTTTCTCGCCACTGCCTTCCTCGTAACCGCGGACGACTCGTTCATTGAAGTCCTCGACGTCGAGGATCGGTAGGCTGACCAGCTTGTACGGCGAGTCAACCAGAGTCCCGTAACTGTTGTTGTTGTACGGATCGCGCGGGTTCGCCTCGTTCATCGAGGGGACTTTGGCGGGGATTTCTGCAACGGACATGATGAGAGTCCTTATTGTTTGCGAACTTAAATTTGAAATATCAAATCTGAAATTTGAGTTTTGAAAAACGGTATCACGGCTTTCGGCCATCGGCAGACGGCTCTCGGCCGAAGTTAGGCGCTGATGATCTCGGCGGGGATTTCCTGCATGTCGTTGTAGCCTTGTTTGACGCAGTTGAGGTTGTCTTCGACGACTTGATCGCCGCGTTTGCCGAAGTATTTTCGCAGGGCCTTTTCGACGCCTCCGTAGACTTCGGCGTCGGTCATGCCGCTGGCTTTCGAATACGGCGTGAGCTTCAAGAACCCACCCAACAGCACGATGCCTTGCATGCGCATTTCGAGGTCCGCTTCCGACGCGACGGTGCGGGCGATCTTGACCATGTCGATGAAGTAGATCCGCAGTTGTTTGTCGCGGATCGTTTTCTTTTGGTGATCGGGAATGCGTTGCCAGACCTCGGCCGGAGTCGTGTAGGGACTCTGCATGAAGATCGCTCCGCCCTTGACGATGCCGGTCAGTGGATCGCCGCTGAAAAGCGCGTTCGTGTCGTTGAGCACCACCAGATCAACGTGCTCCAGCTCACTGTGCGTGTAGATGTGCGAGTCGGCGATCGTCAAGTAGTACGTCGTCGGAAGCCCCTTTTTCTCCGAGCCGTACTTCGGATACGCCTGCACGTCCTTGCCGAAGACTTGCCCGCCGATGGTCGCGATGACCTTGTTGGTCGTGACCGAACCGAAGCCGCCGACCGAGTGGCCGCGCATTGAGAATCCGCCGCGCGGCCGCAGGTCCGGGTCTTCTTTGATGATCAAGTTGAGCGGGTGCTTGATCCCGACCGTGAAGAAATCCGGGCCTTTCTCGACCATGTTGTCGTAGATGGCGATCAAGTCGCCGGGTCGAACGTCGCGGCTGCCGAGACCCGCCGCTCCGTGGAAGATGCTTGGGATGCGGCTGATCTTTTCGATACCGTTCTGGCCGGTGATCCCGTCGCAGAACGCGGCCTTGATCTCGCGAGTCAGATGGTTGCCGGTCGTCGAGAGCGGATCGTCCATGCGTTCGATAACCGTGAACGCTTTGCAGTCCTTGAGCGCGTCGATGATCGCTTGCGACGGGAACGGCCGGAAGCAGACGATGTTCAAGCAGCCGACCTTCATGCCGCGTTTCTCGCGCAGGTAATCGACCGTCGCCTGAGCCGTCTCCATGTACGAACCCATGCCGACGATGATGTACTCGGCGTCGTCGCAGCGGTACGGCATGACGAAGTCGTATCGCCGGCCGGTCTTGAGGTAGAACTCTTCGAAGGCGTCGCGGAGCGCGGGTTCGCACTGCTCGTAGTACCAACGCTGAGCGATCTTGCCCTTCATGTACGAGTCTTGATTCTGCACCACCCCCGACATGACGGGATTGGCCGGGTCCATGTAATTCATCAGCTTCGTTTCGGGCTTGCCGACAAACTCTTTCATGAATTCCGGTTCGATCAGGCGGACGCTCTCGACGGTATGTGTCGTGAGGAATCCGTCTTGAACATTGAAGAACGGCGTCTTGGACGCTTCGGCCGCGCGGCGGGAGATCAAGCACAGGTCTCCCGCTTCCTGCGCGTTGCGAGCGAACACCATTCCCCAACCGCAATCGGCGACACCGCACACATCGTCGTGTCCGGCATGGACGTTGAGACCTTGGCTGGTCAACGCTCGCGAGCCGATATTGAAGACCATCCCCAACCGCTTGCCGGAGATCGTGTAGAGTACCTCCTTCATCAGGATCAGACCTTGGCCTGACGTGAAGTTCGTGACTCGCCCGCCTGCCAAGGCAAAACCCTCGCAGAATGTCGCGGCTGAGTGTTCGCTTTCCGGCTCGACGAAGACCAGTTGGTCGCCCCAAAGGTTGGGGATGCCGTTCATCATGGCCGCGTTGAAGCCGCCACCCATCGTGGTCGAACTGGTGATCGGGAAGGCTCCCGAACCTTGGCTGATGCGAGATTCCACCCAGACGACCGCTTCCGCGCCGTCGCAGGTGGTGGGAAGGCCGGGATATTCAAATTTGGGTTCGGCGTCGTCATCGCTGGGCTGACGAGCGACCCGTTCGGTCATCATGGTGGTCATGGAATGTACTCCGTGTTGATTGAATCGGACGATTTCGAGAGGTCAGCTTTGGAGCGGCAGACTTGCCACTTCAGGGAACAGGGTTGAATAATCGCGACGTTATGACAATGGAAGCTCCTTGAGGAGATCATCTTGCCGATCCGCACTATTGATTTGCTGTTTGAGGAAACCGGTCTGTCGATCGAAGAAATCGCCGAGCGATCCAAGTTGGAGAGCGACCGGATCGAAGCGATCTTGGTCGGCCGCTGGACTCCGAGTCCCGACGAACGTCAGCGTTTGGCCGCAGCCTTTGGCGTGACGATCGAGGATATCAGTTGGGGCCACTCGATGGCTCCGCGTGTGATCCGGTATCACCGCTTTGGGCTGCGCGACGGGTTTTAGAGATTTTGCCTCCCGTCGCATCAGGCGTCTCCCAAGATGGTCGCCGGAATCAGCGTGATCGCCGAGTCGTGATGGTGCTCGTGAGCATACGGGGACCACTTCAGCGGGGAGCATCCCCGAATGCGGGCTTGCAACTGCCGCTGTCCGGGCACGCATTCGATGTGCGTGACTTCGATCTGGCCGGCCCGCTCATCGTCCAATTCCAGACGGTAGGGCCGACCGAGTTGCAGGCACTCCTGCTGGGGCGGGTCGATCAACAGACACCCCGTCCACCCGGACTCTGAATCGAACACCCCGTGATCGAGGCTCGCCTCCAGATTCCTGAGCACCATCCCGCCGATAAGTAACCGTCCCCGAATCTCGCCCATGATGCCTCCTGAGAGTGCAATCGTCGGTCTGAAAAGCTGACGAAACCAAAGCTGCGGACCACGGCGTCATTATGGGGACGGGCCTCTCGAAAAAGAAAGCGAGCGTTACCAGCCATCTCATGAACGTCGCAGAGCAGCACCTTACAGTCATTCGATTTCTGAAATGGTCGTTGAACTTGTAAGGTTCTACAGACTTGAGCGACCAGCGTTGTGAAGCTCGTTCAAAACTGACTCAGCACTCGCCGGGGAGCGCCGTGGCCTGAGCAAAAATTACAAATCGACCACCTGCCGGATTGTTGGACTTACAAACCGAACCCGCCGCCTCGAATGACTCCGATTGCTCACAGTCGGAAAAGCACGAGCCTAAACCACGGCCAATCAGCGAGTTAGTCGAGTCACTCAAACTCGATAATCTGTTCGCCGCTCCGACTGGCACGCCGGATGCTTTCCGTTTCGAGCGTCGCCGCCACTCGGCGACCGTAGCCAGACAACAAATCTGGGCTGCCCGACTGCGAGAGAGGTCGGAGATTCTGAGGAACCGCCGCAAGGCGATGAGGGAACGGTGAGGACACAGGACAGCCGCTTGGAGAGAGGCGGCCAACCAGGCGAAACCGAATCAACAACGAAGCCGAGCGGTCTGGAGAGGCCGCTCGGCTTCGTGCGTTTGAGAAGTGTCTGATGCGTTTCGCGTCGATTCTGCCGCAGACCACTGTCAAAGTTCGCAGTCTGCGAAAGATTTAAGTGCGGCGATCGAGCAGCTCATGTCAGCAAAGCCGATGTTGCCGACGAGGCTCAACGCGCGGATCGCTCCGCCCGATATGGTCCGATAAGCCGTGAGGTGTTGGGCATCGGGTCCGCGCCGAGGCTTCTCGGAGGATCTGCCATGCGGACGATCGCTTGGTGCATGTTGGCGTTGAGTTTGGTGGGATGTCACAGCGGACCACGCTGGTGCATGAGAGACTGCGACACGAGTCGCCCGGCTCAATTCGACGATCAGCCCTTGATCGAATCGGATCCCCAGCCAACTGTGCCGTCACCGCCGCCGGTACCGAAAGATGGACCGAATCTGACGGCCCCGCCGCAGCCGGCACAGAAGGAGCGTACCCCCTACGAATCCTCGTCCCGGCCACGACCCTTGTTCGGTAGCCGATCGACTAGTCAGGCTAGTCGCTCGAAATCGTCCAGCCGCACGACTCAAACGGCTCGGCGAAGTCAGGCTCCCGCCGCGACGACGAAGCCCGCTGCGCAGGATGACTCCGTCAAACAATTGATGTCGGACTTGGAGAAAACGAAACGCGAAAAGGCGGCTCTCGAAACGAAGCTCAGCGAAGATTCCGCCAAACAAGCACAGCAACGGTTGGAATTGGAGGCTCGGCTCGCGCTGCTGCAAGAACAGATGCGGCAACAATCGGCTCTGCAACAGGTCACGTACCAGCCGCAACAGGCTCCGGCCATGTCGCAACCGATGCTGGGCTATGCCGGACCGATGATTACTTCGGGGGCACCCAGCCCGTCGATGCAGATGCCGTTCTCGCCATCCACGCCGATGTACGCTCCACAGCCTCAGGCCGTTCCAGCTTGGAACAACTCGTACGCTTCATCTCCTCCCAAAAAGCCATTAATGGCATTGGAATCCTTTGTCACACCAACGCATCAGCCATACGCGCCTCAGCCGCAGTCCCAAAACATACCTGCTTGGAACAACTCAGCCTCAACGTGGAATACGGCGACGGCTGCTCCGCAGCAACAAGTCGAGCAGTGGCCATACAGCCCACAACGCCGATAGGTTTTCACTTCGTAGTCCGGACGCCTACGTCCGGACAAACGGACCGGACCTAGGCGTCCGGTCTACGAAAACTCGAACACGCGGCTTGGCTTCGCGACGGCGAGATAATCGGGCATCGACAGGATGATCGAATCGGTCAGTGAGCCAGCATTGAATGCGATGCGCGGATTTTGCGTCGCGGCCTGATCGAGACAGAGTTCAAACGGCAGGATCGGTGGTCCGAACGGCGGGACGCTGCCGGGGACGAGGTCGGTCAATTCGCTCAATTCTTCCGGCGTTGCGAACCGCATCTTCTTCCAGCCGAACTCACGCCGGATCGCTCCTGAATCGAGCTTGCGATCGGCCGGCAACACGAAGAGCCGAAAGCCGTCGTCCCCTTTCATCAGCAGCGCTTTGCCGCCGATTCGCAGTTCTTCGCCGCGAGCCTTCGCTGACTCTTCCGACGTGCGCGTCGGTTCGTGATGCACCGCGCGAAACGTGACGCCGGCCTCGGTCAACAGGCGGCGAATCGCGGGCAAGACTTGTGATCCGTCGGGCACAACGAAAACTCCTTTCAGTCCTGCACGTTCTCGGAGACGCGAATCCCCGTGCGGTTCGTGCCGCTCAGATTGCCGCGGCTGCCGGTGCCGATGCGGCAGCCGTGAATCAGATTGCCGGTGGTCGGCTTCGCGGAGTCGCGCCAGACGATTGCGTGTTCCATCAACCTCGGCGAGCGGCGGTCCAGCACCGTACAGCCGGAGATCAGCGTGTCCGCGCAGTCCTCCAACACGAGGCCGTTCGGTGTGCCCTCGAAGATTTGGCAGCCGGTCAGGTTTATGCGGCGGCAGCGGACCAATTCGATCAATCCGTCTTTCTTGTTCGCGACCGCTCCTGTGACCGTGTTTTGTCCGGCGAGAGCGTCTTGGATGATCAGGCCGGTGACCGTGCAGTCCTCGCAGTCGACGAAGCGGATGCCGGTCGAGAGTTCCTTGTCGCCGTAATCGGGATTGTGGCCGAGCGTGTTGGCTCCGATGGCGATGCTGCGCGAGCCTTCAATGACGATGTTCCGCTCGTGCCCGCTGTAGATGTAGTTGCCGGAGATCGCGAAGCCCAACGCCGACGTCAGGTGAATGTTGGTCGCTTGGCTGCCGATCAAATTGCCGGCGATGGTCCACATGCCGGCGCGGTGATTTCCCTTCGAGCCGCTGCCGATGAAACGGATGTTCGCGCCGTTGGGGCTGTAGGTTGCTTGGATCGTGTTGCTGCAAATCGTCCCTTCGCGAACGGTGCCGTCCTCGACGTCGATGTAAATCTCGGCGGTCGGTTCGGCGTCGGCATCGGGCACGCCGAGCGCGCGGTTGTTGTTGTATTCGATGTCGTTGCCGGTGACTTGGAAGTTGCGAATCTCGCCCCCTTGGATGCGGATGCCTCCCAGGCGGCAATAGCTGATGTGGCTGCCGGTGATGATCGTCTGGTGCAGATTGCAGTGGTCGAGGAACACTCCGATGCCGGTGTTTTGGTAGATGTGGCAATGGCTGATGAGCACGTTGCGCGATCGTTTCGTGACGTGGATCGCGTTCCGCACCTTGCGGATCAGCACGCCGGTCAGCGTCGGCTGCATGACTCCTTCGAGTCGGATGCCGTCCGCTTCGGGATGCTCGCCGGTGATTTCGATGTCGCCGAGCAGCGGCATCCGCTCACGCTGCCAAATCTCCGGCTTGAAGCCGTTGGGATCGGCGCTCTTGTCGTGCGAGCCAGCGAAGAAGAGGGCCGGCCCCTTGCCGGCCATGATGAGCTTCGCCGTCCCGCCGCTGCCTCGAATCGCCGTCCGGCTGAACTTGGCGAGATCGACGACGATCGGTTTCGTGATGCGGTAGTCACCGCGAGGGAATTCGATCAACCCCTCTCCGTCGGCCAGGGCGTGCTGGATGGCTCCGGTATCGTCGGATTGGCCGTCGCCGGCCGCTCCGTAGTCGCGAACGTTGCTCATTGAAAAGTGCCTTTCGTGGTGGAAGGAGGGCACTCTATCGGCCGTTTCGACTGGTTCAACTCGCAGCGTCCACAGGATCGGCACGAGTCGCACGCGAGACAGGATCGTGCGCGGCGGCAGTTACCGGTGGACTCCGCCCGGATTCGCCCTGCGGAGTCTGCGGTTGCCGAGGGGCTCGGTTCGATGTTCAGAGAAGCCGTTTTCGGCAAGTTGGGCCGTTTCCGGCACGATCGGCAAAGTCAGTTTGACACGTTTTTTTGGGCACTCGTATACTCGCCCCGAATTGGTGGCAGTCGCTGCGGTTTCTCGACGAGACGTTTCGTTCGTCGTACGCGGCGACGCAAGGATGCTGCCACGAAGGGCGTCACGATGAAAAACAATGTCGGCAAGGTGTTCGTGGTCTTGACCACATTTTTGAGCGTTGCGTTTCTCGGCTTCTCGTTCTCCGCCCGAATCGCCGGCACGAACTGGGAAGGCGAAGCGGCCGCTCTGGATAAGTACTACGTCGAAAAGAATGTCAACGAGAAGGAGACGACCTACACCCTCAAAGACAAGATCAACCAAGAGTCGATCAAGGCGAACTCGAAGTTGTTGCCGGACGTGATCGTGGCCGCGTACAACCATGAGGCCACGCAACTCAACGAAAAAATTCAGGCTCTGGAACCTCTGCCGGAGCAACTCAAGAAACGGCAAGACGAAATTACGGCTCAGCAGAAAGTGGACCTCAAGGCGATGGAGGCTCGCGAGCAGGAGTTGCAGAAGATCTTCTTGGCGCAGGTCAAGACGATCCAGGAGTTGTCCGTCGAAGGTGACAAGATTGCTCAAGAGGCGTTGACGGTTTGGAAGGAAGGGGAGTTGCGTCGCGAAGATGTCGCTCGCCTGCGGAATCACTTGGAGGAACTGGAAGTCGATCAATTCCAGTCCCTCCAACAAAAGAAACGATTGCAAGACGAGCTCAGCCGCATGCGCGGAGTGCTGGCTCGCTTGCAGCGACGAAACGTTCAATTGAAGTCGTCCTACGAAGAATGATCGTGGGACGCGAAAACGACTGGGGGGTCGTGACATGTCATTTCTTGGAAAACTACTCGTTGGTTTGCAGCTCTTTTTGAGCATCATGTTCCTGATCTTCGCGGGAGCGGTCTTCTCGACGCAGAAGAACTGGAAGGCGGCCAAAGAGACGGTCGACGCCAACTACACGAAGCTCGATGCGGATAAAAAGCAGGTCGAGGAGGCATTTGCCGCCAACAAGACTCGCCTGGAGATCGAACTCAAGAACGAGCAGCAACGAGCCTCGAACGCCGAGGGACAGGTCAAGCTGCTCAAAGACCAGGTCGATGCCGCGGACAAGGAATTGGTCGCCGCCAAGACCGAACGAGATGAACAACGCGAACTAGCGAAAGTCTCCGTCGAAGAAGCTCGCCAACGCCGCGAAGAGTCGTTGCTGCAACGCGGAATTAACAACGAAATGCAGAAGTTGCTCAACGAGAAGAACGATCGCGTCAAGGCGTTGGAAGACATCAAATTCAACTTGCAAGTGGCCGAAAAAGCTCTGCAAGACAAACACTCGAAGTTGCTGAATGATCTTTCGCTCTTCCAGAAAATCATCGCGGCGAACGGCCTGTCGACCGATCCACAATCGGTCGCTGGCTTGCAGACACCGCCTCCGGCCGTCGATGGCGAGGTGCTTGAAACGAAACGAGCCGGCCGCAGCGGTTCTGACTTGGTCGAGATTTCCATTGGCAGCGACGATGGCCTCGCCGAAGGGCACAAGCTCTCGGTCTATCGCTCGCAACAGGGCGACCGGGCCGCGAAGTTTCTGGGAGATATCAAACTGGTGTACGTGACTCCCGACCGAGCGGTCGGTGTGGTCATCTTGCGAGCGAAAAACGGAGTCATCGAAAGGGGCGACAATGTCACGTCGAAACTCGGACAGTAAAGCAGCCAAGGCCACGCCGGACGTTTTCGTCGGCCTGTTGTTCGTCTCCGTCGCGTCGCTCATCACCGGCATCATCCTGCTGGTGCTGGAGCTGAACCGCTACGCCTGGCAGTTGGGCTGAGGAAGATTTTCGATTGGCGATTTTTGATTTTCGATTGAAACAAAATCAAAAATCATCAATCGACAATTCCCATTAGCCGCCGACGTACCGAGCGTACAACGCTCGTGCCGCCGCGATCTCCTGCGTACCGCGGACGATTGCGCGGCCGTCGCGAAACACGGTCAACTCGAACTCTCCGCCGGTCAGCGACAGCCGGGCGAGATACGGATTGCGAGTGATCGTCCCGTGGCCGTGCCACTTCTCGGCGAGGTCATCCAGCGACAACGATGTCGGTGAATTTGGAACGACTTGCACGGAATTTCGTCCGCAGAGAACCGTCGAGTGCGATCCGCTCTGGCCTGATAGCCACAACCGCTCGCCGCGTTTGCAGGCCGGGCAGTCGCCGCTGACGTGCAAGTTGCCGACGTCGAGCGTCCGAAACGTGTGGTCCCACAAGTCGATCACCGTCAGCACTCGCGGCACGTCGTCGAGATGTCCGGCGAGAATCTTCATCGCCAGGATTGCTTGCCAGGATGCGATCACGTTGACTGTCGGGCCGAGAATGCCGGCTGTTTCACACGTCTCGGTCGTGCCAGGTTCGGGCGGTGACTCAATGACGCAGCGCAAGCACGCAGACTTGCCCGGCAGCACCGCCATCACTTGCCCGTGACTCCCGATGCACCCGCCGTACACCCACGGAATGCCGGTTTCCAGCGAGAGATCGTTGACGAGGAACCGCGTCTCGAAGTTGTCGGTTCCGTCGAGGATCAAGTTCGTGTCGCGAGTCAACTCGCGCACGTTGCGGCAATCGACATCGGCGACGATCGCCTCCAGTTCGATCGTGCTGTTGATCCGTTTCAACTTTTCGACGGCCGCAACGGACTTCGGCATCTGGGCCGCGACATCGTCTTCGTCGAACAGCACTTGCCGTTGCAGATTGGTCGTCTCGACGAAGTCTCGATCGACAATTCGCAGATGCCCGACACCGGCTCGAGTCAGTGTCTCGGCCAAGACTGTTCCCAGCGCACCGCAGCCGACCAGCAACACGCGGCTAGCCAGCAACCGCCGTTGTCCGGCTTCTCCCAGCGGAGCAAACCGCGTCTGTCGGCTGTAACGAGCCAGGATGTCAACCGCCTCGGTCATGCGTCGTTCCTTGATGTCAGTCACCGGAGTATAAAGCCGACTCGATTTGGCCCCAACGAAGATGGATGCGACTTTTCATGCGGCAACACCTGGGCATCTTGTTGCAAGTGATGGCTCTTGCGTGGCTGCCGCTGTTGATTGTGTACCAACTGAATTTTGGCTTTCGGTTGCTGGTGATGCCGACCTGCACGCTGATTGGGATTGTCGTCTTCTGGATTGGCACGAGGCTCCGCGAGACATGAATCGGATTCTCACGCTGCTGTTTTTTCTGGCGTCGGCCGCGCCGGTATCGGCTCAGTTCGTTGCCACGAAGCTCAGTCAGGAAGCGATGACGCTGGACCTCGACAGCGCCGCGACGAAGCGGCTTGCTAGCATTGAGGACTTCGTCGCCGAAAAGCAATGGGATGTCGTCGCGACGCTGCTGCGGCAGACACAGTCCGAGAAGCCCGACAAGCTGGTCGCAATTGCCCCAGGTTGGTTCGTGAGCGTTGCTCGGTTCTGCCAGTGTCAGGCTGCGTTGCTGCCGACGCCCGGTTTGGCCGCGTATCGCCGCCAGATTGATGCCACGGCGAAAAAATGGCTCGATGACATCCAGGCTCGACGAGTACTTGATCCGTTACGCCAGCGAGCCGATTTGCTCCGCATCGTTCGGCAGGGATTCGCGAGTTCGTCCGCCGACGAAGCGCTCGCTCGACTCGCCGAGCAGTCGTTTGAGCGAGCAGACTACGCGGCGGCTCGGACATATTGGGAGCTGCTGCTGCCGGCCTCTGGCTCGCTGCGTTCTGCCGCCGGCTTGGGACTCCTGCGGCATCCTGATCCGAGCTGCGATGCCGCTCAAATCCGTGCTCAACTGATTCTGTGCAGTCTCTTCGAGAAGAATGCCGCGCGGGCTGGTCAAGAACTCGACGCCTTTCGCCGGCTACATGGCAACTCGGCAGGCCGTATCGCAGGTCGAGCAGGAACGCTGGTCGATCTGCTGTCTTCGATGATTGCCGGTCAGAGGGCCGACGCTTCGCAAACAACCCCAACGGGTTCGTTGGTCCGACGCCTGTGGTCCGTCGAACTTCCAAACAGTTCGGCGACCGAAGTCGGTGAGGTCGTCCCCGTGATCGCCGGAGGAACGCTCTTCGCGTCCAACGGACAAGCGGTGTTCGCATTTGATGCCACGAACGGTCACCCGAAGTGGTCGGAGACATCGGAATCAGCACCGGACCCGCGAGCGGCTGTCATCCATTCGCTGGCTGATCCAACCGCCCCCAAACTGTCGATCGACGGTCGGCCTCGGCATTCGTTGTCGGTGCATGGAGATCGGCTTTACGCCCGACTGGGGACAACGATCACTGGCAAGGCCAAGCAGGAAACGAACTCGCATAGCGAATTGGTGGGGCTGGATATCGGCACGGGCGAAGGCAAGCTGGTTTGGCGAGTTGCTGCCGAAGAAGTCGATCCGCAAGATCCGCTGAGTGCGTCGTCGCCGTGGTGTTTTGAAAGTTCTCCCGCGGCGGATTCGCAGCGAGTGGTTGTCGCGTTGCGACGCAGCTTGCCTCAGGAGCAGCTCAATGTCGCGTGCTTTGATGCCGATTCGGCGCGGCTGTTGTGGAATCGCAAAGTCGGCATCACGGTGGCCTCAACCGAGGAGGCGGTGAATTCCACCAGCCACTTGGAGCTCGCCTTGGCCGAGGACAGCGTGTTCGTCTCGACCGATGCGGGGGCAATCGCTGCGCTCGATGCACACGACGGAGCCATTCGTTGGGTGCGGACGTATGTTTCGGACACGGTCCTGTCTTCGCGCGATGGACGGCGCGACGGACACACTCCGCCGATTTATCACGACGGCGTGCTGTATGTCGCACCGCTCGACACAAACCTGCTGATGGCGATTCATGCCGAAAGTGGCTTGTTGTTGTGGCAGCGCGAGTGGCCCGATCCGCTTCAGTACGTCTTGGGTGTGACTAGCAACACGCTGATCGTGCAGGGCCGCTCGCTGTGGGGAGTCGCCTTGGCGACCGGTGAGCCTGCCTGGCCGAATCGACGAGCCGGCCACGATGACCCCGAAGGATTTTCGTTTGGCCGAGGAGCGTTGGTGAGCGGCGAAGTTTGGTGGCCGAATCGGGATGAGTTGATCGTCGTCTCTGCCGGTTCGGGACAGATCACGAGGCGTATCGCGGTGCGAGAATCGCTGGGATTATTGGGCGGGCATCTCATGGCTTTTGGAGCGTCGTTGGCCATCAGTCGCGATGCCCAACTGACAGTGCTGGGATCGGATCGTTGAATATCGAATGGCCAATCAACGGCTTTTGTCAAAAAGACTTTTGACCGCGATTTTGTGGAACTCCTAGAATCGGCCTGTGTTTGTTCGGCGCAACTGGCCGATTCCAACAAAACGGGATGAGGAATTCCGACGGTCCCGCCGGATTGCCTCGTCGCAGAATGACGTTCTCTTGGTTGATGGTTGAATCCAGCGACCAGAGCGCGCAGCCCGACAGGACTACGTGCCCTCAGGTTGCTGGGTGTGGAGGCCAAATGGCTCCGTTACTCAATGGGGAAGATGTCTTGCGTCGCCTGTTCACGGGCGCGGCCGAACAGACTTTCGAAGCGGAACTCGGCATCGCCGATCCGCCGTTGGTCGAGTACCTCGTCGGGATGCTACTGCGCTTCTTGCGGCAAGAGGCGATCTATCGCGTGCGAGACACGTCTGGCCATCGACTGACCCAGGTCGTGGACATGGTTCAAGAGGCGGAGCACCGAACCGCTCGATCACGCCGCGAGATTTACCGTCATGTCGGCGACTTCACGCTCTTTTACAGCGGCGTGTTTCCGGAGCATCTGCCGAAGTTGCAAGCTCCCGACTGCAAGGATTTCCTGGTGAATTATTGTCAGCAAGGCAAGCGATCGTATCTCATCGCAGCTAGCTATGCCGAGGACGACGAGTCGCGAGTACAAGCTCCGATCCTGCGGCACTTGAGCGAGGAATTCGAGCTTTGCTCCGAGGGACTCAAACGCATTCGTCGCGAGATCGACTTGCTGCCCAAGCTCGGACTGCAATCGGCGGAACGGAATTGAGTCGAATCTGCGGACGATCAATCGATTGTTGCTGAGAAGCAAGTTTCTCTGGTTTGGGAACATGGCTTCGCAATCGCTGGCAGCACTGCAACGATGCGGCTCCGCGGAACACTGCTGTCGAGTCTGTTTTCAGGCAAGCTCGGCCTGTTATCAGCGGGAACAAATTGGTCGCACGCAATGTAGTGATGGTCGCGCGACTGCTTCAGCCGCGTTCGAGAAGCGTCGATCTGTCTTGTCCCCCGGTTGACGAACCGCGTCACCCGCCGAAGAATGGCCGCAGCTCCGAGAAACTTGGGCGTGTTGCCAGTTCCAGGAAATTATTCGCACCGAGATTTTTTTGCTGGATATGGGAGAGACCCTTGATAGGATGTCGTCTTCGTTTCCGGTCGATGTGGTTGAAGCGACTATTGCTTCACTTAAACTGACCAAAAGAACTGAAGTCGAACACTCGTGTCGGCAGCCTCGCTGGCTCGATCGATGGGTTGGATTGGTTCTCGCGTTGAAAGAAAGGAATCTATCAAAGAGAACCCGCTTGCCTGAATCTGCTTGGGGATTTCCCGAAGAATGTACGAGTCTTGGTGCGAACGAATCGAATCCGGTGGATTTGATTTTCTCTGCAAAGGTCGCGGCCGCGAGCGAACAGCGCAAGTGGACAACGCGGCCTTCACCAAGTCCGGCTCTGGGCCAAGGTGTCGAGCCGTGTGAGATCGGGTGAATCCCAAGTCGCTCAGCAACGGTCGTTGTCAGTCTCGATTACGACGAACGATTACGACGAACGATTGCGAAAGTCTCCCGGTCGTGGGATGGCGACTTTCCGAAACCTCGGCGTTGATTGTTCGTCTTCGGTTGATTGTTGATTGAATTTTGATTGTGCTGGTTGTGGAAACCAGACTTTGCCAAAGACACCAAGATTGTGGATCTTGAGTTGATCGTGGACCGCAAAGGGACGTGCGCTCATTTCGATTTCAACCCAAAGGAGTTTGCCGTGCATCGCTTGTGTAACAAGTTCAACACGCTGATCGAAGAAGCCAAAAAAAATCACGGCGTGATGACCTTTCAAATGGTGGATCGTTACCTGCCTGATGAAGGTGGCGATCCGAAAATGGTCGACGAGCTACTCATTTGGCTCGACGAAAACACCGTGGACTTGATCCACGATGTGGACACGCCCATTGATGATCCCGACTATGTGCCTGAAAAGGAGCACCCGGTCGAGGCAGTACCGCCGCCAAAGCTGACGGCGCAGGAAGAGCGAGCATTGCTCTCGCGCGATCCCATTCGCATGTATCTCAGCCAAATGGGAAACATTCCGCTGCTGACTCGCCGCATGGAGATTTATCTCGCAAAGCAGATCGAGATCACTCGCAAGCGATTCCGCCGCGGCATCATGGAATCGGACTTCGCGTTGGAGATGGGCATCGAGACGCTCGAGAAGGTCAACTCCAAGGAATTGCCGTTTGAACGGACCTTGCGCACCTCGGAAACCGAGAACACGCGCAAGGAACAAATCGAAGGCCGCATGCCCAAGAATCTGCCGCTGCTCAAGAAGTTGTTCGAGCAGCATCGGGCCGACCAGATCGTCACTATTGATCCGGAAGCGTCGGCCGCCGACAAGAAATCTGCCAAACACCGTCGTGTCGTGCGGCGTCGCAAGATGTGTACGCTGATCGAAGAACTTTCGATCCGCACGCAGCGTTTGCAGCCGGTGATGAAGCGCATGCACCAAATTGCCGAGCGCATGGAGCAGCTCCTCAAGATGATCGAAGAGGCCAAGCTCCCGCGTGCTCATCATCGGCACAACTACGGCAAGAATCTGATGGATGGCCGCACGGTCGTCACCAAGGATGTATCGGTCCTGCAAAAGGAACTGGATGATCTCGTCGCGATGGTCCGAGAGCCGTCGCAAGAGTTCATCCAGCGGTCAAAGACGATCAAGCGTCGTTTCGCGCAGTGGACTGAAGCCAAGCAAAAGTTGTCCGGCGGGAACCTGCGACTCGTGGTTTCGATCGCCAAGAAATATCGCAACCGAGGGCTGAGCTTCTTGGATCTCATCCAAGAAGGAAACGCCGGCCTCATGCGCGGTGTCGAGAAGTACGAGTACCGCCGAGGCTACAAGTTCTCGACTTACGCGACATGGTGGATTCGGCAAGCGATCACCCGAGCCGTCGCGGACCACGCACGCACGATTCGTATTCCGGTCCACATGTTTCAGAGCATCTCGCAGCTCAAAGCGAAGAGCGAGCAGATCCGCCAAGAGACCGGTCGCGAACCAAGCATGGACGAATTGGCTCACGCCGTCGGCCTCTCGGTCGAGGAAACCGAGCGGATCATGAAGACCTGGAAGCACCCCATCAGCCTCGATACCCCTGTGGGCGAAAGCGAGGACAGTGCCTTCGGCGACTTCCTGGAAGATCAACATCATGGCAGCCCGGCCGAAGCTGCGATGCACGAGATGCTCAAGGACAAGATCGACGTTGTGCTTCGCAGCTTGACGTACCGTGAGCGTGAGATCATTCGCCTGCGATACGGCCTCGGCGACGGCTACAGCTACACACTGGAGGAAACGGGCCGCATTTTCAAAGTGACTCGCGAACGCATCCGCCAAATCGAGTCGAAGGCCTTGAAGAAGCTCCAGCAGTCAAACCGTGCTCAGCACCTCAAGGGCTTCGTCGAAGAACTTCTGCCCAATGAAGCTCCCAAGTCCGAGGAACTGGTGGGGACGAGTGCATAGTCGGAGCCGACGGGGCACTCTGTGGCTCGAATGATCCTGTCACGAAGTTGACTGATCGATAAAACAAAAAAAGGCTCCTCAAAGCGTCAGCTTTGAGGAGCCTTTTTGATTGACTGGTGATGACTAGGTGTCGATGCGATGATCGCGTGCCGGACCGTGATCCGTACAGTCGTCGAAGTGCCATAGCGGCATCCCAGCGGCATAACGGGCGGCGAGCATCAGTACCTTCTCCTCGGAACCTGGTTTGGCTTTTGTAGGCTCACTGGGTTCGACCCCCATCGCCTCAAAGTCAACGTCTTCGTACTCGTCGCCGAAGTCACCTGACTCACCGACCAGGAAGCCGTCACCATGCAAGCCAGCGTCATCATCGAGGTCCGAATCTGCCTCGAGCGGATAAGACATGCCCAACTCCAATCTCTAACGGGGTTTCAGAGACAAACAATTTGGGATGGCATCAACACAACATTGACCACATCCACGTTTAACTCACG
>CAMDPK010000059.1 GCA_945904015.1 Candidatus Kuenenia stuttgartensis
CCGAGTCCGCCTCTCACCACTGGCGAACTCTTGACGCTGCAAAGCACCTCGTCGAAGTCGCCAAAGACACCAAGTTCCAAGACGGCGTCATCCTCCCCAAAGTCGCCGCCTGACTCACGACCTCATCCACAACGTTTGACAATAACTCCTTCGAAAGGGCGTTTGACATGCTGATCTCCAGAACCACTTGCTTGTTGGCTGGACTATTCGCGGCACTGACGATGATCGTTGCCTGTTTGCCGGCCGCCGATCCGAAGCCGGAGGTTGCACCAGAACGGATCGTCAACAAGCCGAAGACTCCGGGGCAATTCGTGCTGCATCAGCGGACTCGGACCGAGACGGCCAAAGGGAGCAGCGAGTGGAAGGAAGGAGGCAAGGAGGTTGTGTGGAACGCCTCAGAGACGGCGATCATCGTCTGCGACATGTGGGACGGACACTATTGCGTGTCGGCCTCCGAGCGAGTTGCTGACATGGTCCCGCGCCTGAATGCCGTGCTGACGGCAGCGAGGAATCATGGGGCGACCGTCATTCATGCTCCCAGCGGAGTGACATACCACTACGCCGACATGCCGCAACGCAAACGGATGCAGCAGGCCACGAAGTACAAGCCAGAACTTCCGCTCGAGGCTTGGTGCAACGTCGATCCGAAACGCGAACCGGAACTCCCGGTCGATGTCTCGAAGCAGGCGTGCGACGACCCTGTCACCGGAGCGGTCGTCCAGAAATTCAGCCGGCAGCATCCGGGGCTGACGATCTCTGGCTGGGACGGTGTCAGCGACAACGGCGAAGAAATCCTGAGCTATCTCAAGCAAGAGGGGCTGAAGAACGTCGTGCTGCTGGGCGTGCATACCAACATGTGCGTGCTCGGCCGGCCGTTTGGGATTCGGCAGATGGTCAAGCAGGGCTTCAATGTCGTGCTGGCTCGCGATCTGACCGACGCGATGTACGACCCGCGTGAGAAACCGTACGTCAGCCACACTCGCGGCACCGAACTGATCGTCGAGCACATCGAAAAATACTGGTGCCCATCAATCCTCGGCGAAGATCTGATGCGCGTGGCACGAGGCTCCGCCGATCCGAAATAGTCGAATTCGTAGGGTGGGACAAGCGGCGTTTCGCCGCGCCGGCCCACCATCAAATAAACGACGCGATCAATGAACGCGACAGTGGTGGGCCGGCGCTCGAAGCGAGCTGGTCCCACCCTACGGCTACGGCAAGAGAACGCGATCCGCGCCGCCGTAATCCACGCTCACCATGTACAGCCCGTGAGCCGGCGCTGTCTCGCCGGCGAGCGTGCGATCCTGGTCGTTGACGATGCGTCGGATGTCGCTGGGTTGCCAGTAACCTCGGCCGACTCGAATCAACGTTCCGGCGATGGATCGCACCATGTTGTAGAGAAAGCCATCGGCGGCGATGTCGATCCACAGGAACTCGTGATCGGGAGCCACCACGGGGGCCGTTTCCATCTTTGGCGACAGGTACGGTTGCGAGCCGCTCGGTTCTGGATACCCGAAAATCGGCCAGCCGGTTTGGCGAGTGACCGAACAACGGAGCACGGTGCGCACGCTGGTCGCCTTGTTGGGCCAGCGGCTCTCGAAGCAGCGAAAGTCGTGCGTGCCGAGCAACTCTTGAGCGGCCGCCTGCATCACGTCGACATCGAGCGCGACGTGGTAGTGGTAGGCGTAGCGTTTCACAAACGGATTCGGCAGTTGCGAGTTCCAGATCACATAGCGGTAGTGCTTCGACTTCGCCGAGTACGTCGCGTGAAAGTCGAGCGGCACTTCCTCGACCTCGCGCACGAGGATGTCCTCCGGCAGAATGTCTTGCAGAGCGGCGCGGAAACCGTGGCATGGAATCGGAGCGTTCGTGCGCAAGCTGCAAACTTGCCCGAGCGCATGCACGCCGGAGTCGGTGCGGCCAGCGACCAAGAGCTTGCTTGGCTCGCCGGTCAACCGCGAGATCGCATGTTCCACAACTTCTTGAATCGCTCTGCCGTTGGTTTGAATCTGCCAGCCAACATAGTCCGTGCCGTCGTAGGCCAGCGTGAGTTTCAGATTCCTCATTTCGCAGCCTCGACCCAGTGATGCTTCGGATCGACCGGCCGCACCAGCCAATTCGCGACGAAGGCGATCACCAACAACCCGGCCATCGTCAGCATCGTGCTGCTGTAAAGCGTGCTCGACGGATCAACGGTTCCCGGCGGCACGAGTGCCATCAGCTTGGGCAACGTCACCGATTTCTTGGCGATCAGCGCCGGCAGTTCGGTGAGCGGTGCCCCAAACGATTTCTCGAACAATGCGGGGTCAATCTTGGCTGCGAGATCCGACAGCGCGGCCCGCAACGAGTGCTCCCGCAGATACGTGATCGCGAACGGGCCGAGCACTCCGGCGGTGCTCCACGCGGTGAGCAGCCGGCCGTGAATCGCACCGACGAACTTCGTGCCGAACAGGTCCGACAAGTACGCAGGGATCGCCGCGAAGCCGCCGCCGTACATCGTGAAGATGATCATCGAGACCGCATAAAATGCGATCAGCCATTGGACGGCTGGCTGCTGACCTTGCTCGCGAGCGATGTACGGAATCGAGGCGTACAACACCGTCCCCAATGCGAAGAAGATCGCGTACGTCCGCTTCCGGCCGAGATAGTCCGACGCCGTGGACCACGCAAACCGGCCGACCATGTTGAAGACGCTCATCATCAGCACGAACGTGTCCGTGAAACCGCTCGTGACGATCTTTGGCAGCGTCGTGCCGAAAATTTCGCCCATCATCGTCTTCGCCACGCCGAGCACTCCGATGCCGGCGGTCACATTGAAGCAGAGCACGATCCACAGCAAATAAAACTGCGGCGTCTTGATCGCCGCGTCCGCAGTGACGTTGTGGGATGTGATCATCGTTCCGGCCAGCCCCTCCACCGGTGGAATCCATCCGGCTGGCTTCCAATCGGGAGCAGGTAGTCGATACGAAAATGCCGCGATCAAGATCACGATAAAGTACACCAGCCCCAGAGTGAAAAACGTCTCGGCCGCACCGGTTCGTCCGGTGCCGACGACGTACACGCCCTCTTGTTCTTTGACCAGCATCTGCGGAATTTCATTTTTGCCGACGACCACGACTTCGAGTGACTGCCCTTCGACGATGGCGAATCTCCGTCCGGATTCCGTTTTCAGAGAGACGGTCGCGACTGTGCCGAGAAACTGTGGCGGTTGATAGAACACTTCCATCAATTCCTTTTTCAGCGGAGCACCGATGATCGCTCCACCGCCGAAGCCCATGATCGCCAAGCCGGTCGCCATGCCGCGCCGATCGGGGAACCATTTGATGAGCGTGCTCACCGGCGAGACATAGCCGAGGCCCAAACCAATTCCACCGACCACGCCGTAACCGAGATACAGCAGCCACAACTGGTGCGTCAGGATGCCGACACCTCCAATCAAGAAACCGCCGCCCCAGCAGCAGGCCGAGACCGATCCCACCAGCCTTGGCCCGACTCGTTCGAGCCACTTCCCCGCGACCGCCGCCGACAGTCCCAGACACACGATCGCGACCGTGAAGATCCAAGTCACTTCCGACAGCGTCCAATCATCGGCCGCGCTGGCAACCACGCCGTGCAACTTCATCAGCGGCGGATTGAAAATGCTCCAGGCATAGACCGAGCCGATGCAAAGATGGATCGCGACCGATGCGGGAGGGACTCGCCACCGATTGAAGCCTGGCGGGGCGATGATCCGGTCTTTGGCAAAGAGGTTCGGCATTGAGACATCCGAGAGTCCGACTGCGCGAGCATGACGGAATTGGTCGTTGGTTATTGGTCGTTGGTCATTGATGATTTGTCATGGCGGATGACCAATGACCAACGACCAATAACCAACGATCAATCTCTTCCTGATGGTGTCCCACAGCGTACTCGCGGCGACTGGAGTCGCATGCGGTGAAACGATTGGCCGTGCTACCGCTTCTGAAGCAGCACGTTCGTGCCCTTTTTGTTGCTCTGCACGATGTCGAGCAGTTTGTCGCCGTCAAAGTCGCCGACGTAGAACTGCGTGCCGATGCCGGTGTCGCTGCCGGCTTCGATCTTGTGCTTCGTGAACTGCGGCGGTTGGCCGGCGGTCTTCTTGATCTCGTACCAGACCATGACGACTTCGCCCTTCGCATCGGGGTCGCCGCCGGAACCGTGAGCGTAGAACCGCTTGCCGGTGATCAGGTCTTTGACACCGTCGCCGTTGACGTCTTGGTAGTGCAGCGCGTGCGTCTGCGAGAACGTGTCGTCGATGACGTGTTGCTTGAACTTGGGATCGGGGGAGCCGCCGACGTTCTCGAACCACCAGACACCGATGTGGTGCGCGGCACTCATCAGGATGTCATTGTCGCCATCGCCGTCGAGGTCATCGACGTAAATGTCGGCAGCAGTTTCGGGAGCCCCTTCGCCGTTTCCCTTGAGAATGTGCTTGTGGAACGTCCAGGGGCCATCGTTCAACTTCGCCGGTTGTTCCCACCAGCCGTGCGGGATGACGATGTCCTTCCGACCGTCCTTGTTCACATCACCCAGGCCGAGACCGTGGTAGTAGCGATGTCCCAATTGCGGGCCGAGTTTCTCGGCGTTGACTTGCGTGTAAGTCCATTTCTTCGTGGCTTCCGCCGGTGCCGGGATTTCCAGATAGCCCATCATCTGCTCGGTTTCGGAACTCATGATGAGTTCCGGCTTGCCGTCGCCGGTGATGTCTTGGAACTGCGGCGTTTCGTTGGCCGCGCTGTGCCAGATTTCGTACTTGTTCCACGGACCGGGCTTGCCCTGCGGGTTCTCGAACCAGTGGCATGGGACACCGGGGAAGCCGATGACGATGACATCTTGCCAACCATCGCCGCTGATGTCGTGGGCCCAGACCGCGAAGCTGTTGCTGTAGGCTCCGTCGGCGATGTACCGCCGGATGCCTTCGGCTCGCAGCGGGTGCATCGTCCAGTTGCCGGACTGAAACATTTTCGGGTCGCTGGGCTGCTCGTACCACGCCTCGCCGTTGATCAGGTCCATGCGGCCATCTTTGTTGATGTCCGCCACCGCGACCCCTTCGGCGCGGAAGATTTCTTCGAGCTTGATCCGCTCCCATTTCACGGGCGTGTCATCCGCTGAGGCCGATGCCAGCAGAGTCCATCCGAAGCAACACGATGCGACACAAGTAGCCAGCCGACGCATGATCTTCTCCCTCTCGAAGCGATGAACGAACCGCAAACGGAGAGAGCAGTGTATCGGTCGGCCGGACAACGTCCACGAAGCGGCTCGGTTGCGAATGCCGACAATGGTTGGGTGGGACCAGCGCAGCGCCGGCCCACCATCATGACCAGAGAATTGGTGGGCCGGCGCGCTGGTCCCACCCTACTCGCGTGTCCGGCGTTGAGACCGCGGCGGCGCGCGGCGGGTGGGGGACGCGAAATCGTGACGCAGTCGTTGGGTCGAGTGATCGGGCGTGTCGAGCGGCCCTTCGGAGTGTTCGCTCGCGCGGGCGACGCGGGTTTGTTGCAGTGACTGGATCGGACCTTCCGGATGAAATGCGTCGTCGGGAAATAGTGCGAGGATCGACCGCAGAATTGGCAATGTGGGATCGTTGGCCGAAGTGGGGCCGGGAGGACTCGGAAACGCGGATCGCAATCCGGCGAGCAAGAAACTCCAAGCGGGCCGTGCCGTGGAACCAAATCGAGCCAGCGACTGCTCCTCACCGAAGTCGCGAGCACGACGTGGATCGAACGCGAAATCGGCCAGTTCGTTCCCGTAGTGAGCCACCAACGGGCCGAGCAGCACATCGGTCCAACGCTCGACACGCCGCCGCAAGCGGTCCAATTCCGCCAGTTGATCCGCCGGAAAACAGGTCGAATGCAGCAGTAAACGGAGCACGCTGGCTCGGCATTGCTGATGGACCGTCAACACATTGCGAGCGATTGGTTCGCCTCGAGGTAGCCGACGTCGTCGGTCACAAGCGGTCAGAACCGCGCCCGCTACGCGTGTCAGAAACTCGCCGATCAACAGGTCGCTGGCGATCGTGACGATTTGCTGGATTCGGTCCGACGAGTCGTTGCCGATCATCTCCGAACACAGCTCATCCAACTCTCGTCGGCGGCGTGGCCAGAGTGTTTTGCTGTGCTGCCAATAGACGCACAACGGCCCATCCGCGAGAGGACTGGTCCCCTCAATGATGAGCGGAGCTTGTGCCGCCACCAACGCCGTGAATTCCGCCACCATCCGATGATTCACTATTGCCACTCCGATGCGCAATCGCTCTGAGAACTTTGTGAAAAGAACAAGGGCGGTAAAAGCAAAGCGGATGCCACGGCAGACCGGCTGTGATCCCAGCGAAAAAGACCGCAGAATCACCATTTCTCGCTGAAGCCGATGTTGCCGTTCGGCAGCATGTCGCCAAAACGCGACAGACGTTCGTCGTCCCGCCTTCAGGCGGTGCATTCGCGAATGCCGCCTGAAGGCGGAACGACGAACTGACTCACACGAACGACGCGACGATGGCGTTCGACAGTCGCTGGAACGTCGCCTGGCTTTCGCCGAGCGGCTGCGTGGTCAGCACCAGCACGAACGAGTTGCTCTCCGGGTCAATCCACAGCATTGTGCCGGTGGAACCCCAATGGCCGAACGTTGCTGGACTGACGAGATCGCCAAACGAACTCGAGTGATTCGTCCACTGCAATCGCCAGCCGAAGCCCCACGGCCGGAAGCGACGCTCCTCATCCGGGACATCTTTCATCGGCGCGAGCTGATTGCGAGTCGCTTCAACCACAGTCGCCGGCGCGAGGATTTGCTTCTCGCCGATTCGGCCGCCGGTCAGCATCAGTTGTGCGAACTGGCCCAAGTCCCAGGGGGTCGTCAGCAGTCCGCCCCACGGCGCGCCGAACTGTCGCCAGTAGCGGCTGTTCCAATTCCAATCGGTCGAGTCCGCTTGATCGGCCGCGACCCGCAGTTCAGCGATGCGATCGACCGCCGGATTCATCCCGGCGAACCATTCATCCGGCGCGCCGAGCTGCGTGTCTTTCATGCCCAGCGGCTCGAAGAACTCGCGCCGCAGAAATTGATTGCAGCTCAGGCCCGACAGCTTTTCGATGATCGCGCCCAGCACCGCGATCCCCATGCTCTGGTACTGCACCGAGCGGCCGGCTGGGAAATCCGGCGTCAGCTCGCAGGTGCCGTTGACGAACGCGGATCGCGGCGAATGCTGCTTCCGCAGATCGGTGTTGTTCGGCAGCATGTCCGGCAATCCGGACGTGTGTGTCAGCAAGTGCCGGATCGTCGTCCCGTGCTTGCCACCTTTTCCGAACTCCGGCAGGAACTCGGTTACTCGGTCGTTGAGCGTCAACTGCCCGCGCTCGATCAGCAGCATCACACCCATCGCGACGACCGGCTTGGTGATCGACGCGATCAGAAAAATCGCATCCTGCCGCACCTTCGCCGAATTCGCCGCCGTTCGCTGCCGGCCGAACAACTGCGGACCCGGGGAGTGTCCGTTGCGAGCTACCAGCAATCCCACCGCCGGCGCGACATCTCGCTCGGCCCACCCGCGAGCGATTTCCAGCGCGGCGTTCCAGCGAGCCGGTTCCAAGCCACATTGCTCCGCGGGAGCTTTCGTCAGCATCACGGCGAGACCTCACGCACTTCAAAGATTTGGTTCAGCTTGGTGATTTCCAGAACCTCGCGCACGTCCTCGGAGGGATTGAGAATCTGAATCTTGGTGACCATGTCCCGCAGCGATGCCAGCAATCCCAACATCCCGCTGGGAATGAATCGCACGCCGGTCATCTCAAACGCGAGAGTCTTGGTTTGATTCCGTTTCACGATTTCGGTGATTTGCTCGCGGCAAGCGGCGATGTTGATCTGATCCAAAACTTCGCAGCCACCGAAACTCACGATCGTGGTCTCGCCGTTTTGAACCAACTCCAGCGTGGCAAATTCATTGGCCATGTTTCGGACCTCGCAATGAGCAGAAAGAAGTAGAAATGAGGAGCGGATGATAACAACGCTCGCAGTCCTCGGCACCTTCTCACTTCTTCGCCGCGATGCGGTACAGCGCCTTGTCGGTCCGCACGATCAAATCCGAATCGACAGCAGCAGGTGTCGCCATGATTTGGCCGTCGAGCTGATTCGTCGCCAGCAATTTGTAGGTCTTGCCGGGAGCGATCACGAACGTCTGCCCCTCGCGGTTGCCGATCAGGATTCGCCCGTCAGCGAACAGTGGCGACGAACAGAAGTTGCCACCCAGACGCTCAGTCCAGTTGGCTTGCCCCGTCTTTGCATCGAGACACGTCGCGACCCCCTTGTCGGCGACGATGTAAAGCTCATCACCCACCAGCAACGGCGATGGCATGTTCGGAGCTTGCTTGCCGAACCGCCACGCGATCTTCGGCTTGTCGTCCAGAGTGACCGCCAGAATTTCTGGCTTCATGAAACTGGTGCAAAAGAAAATCATCCCGTGCCCGACGACCGGCCGAGGCACAATCGAAAAGCCAAGACCTCCGTAGCTGAGCTTCCACAACTCGCGACCGGTTTCCGGCTCGTAGGCATACAGCCAGTCGGCGGCCGGCGAGAGCACCGCCTCACGCCCGCCGACTTTCGTAATCAACGGCGTGCCATAAGCCTTCTTGAGCTGTGGTTCCGGATTCATCTCGCCACTGCGATTCGTTCGCCAGGCAACTTTCCCTTCGAGCTTGTTGAGCGCCGCGATGGACTGCGTATCGCTGCCGTCGCAATGCACGATCAGCAAGTCGCCCCACAACACCGGCGTGCTGCCGGGTCCGTTCTCATGCTTGAGCTTCAACTCGCGATTCGTCCACAAGACTTTCTGCGTCGCCGTGTCGAGACAAGCCGTTCCATTCGTACCGAAGTGAGCATACAGCCGCCCGTCCTCCAGAATTGGGGACGGCGAAGCAAATGAGTTCAACTGATGCACCGGATCAGGAGACTCTGCCACCAGCAGCTCGACGTCGTGCAACAGCTTTCCGGAAGAGCGATCCACGCAGACCGCTCGCAAGCTGACTTTGCCAACGATGTTCAGCGGTTGGCCCGCGAAGTTGTCCTTCAGCTTCTTGGCCTTTTCGACCAACGAGGCAGCCGACTCGACAGCGGTTGTCATCCAGATGTGCGTCCCGTCGATCACCGGCGAGGACCACGCGCGCCCCGGAATCTCCGTCCGCCAAGCGATGTTCTCGGTTTCGCTCCACGTCAGCGGCAGGTTTTTCGCAGTCGAGTGCCCCTGTCCTCCCGGACCACGCCACTGCGGCCAATCAGCAGCAGACAGCGAGGACGCAACACCGAACAGCACGACCGACAACAAACAACCGACAACAGGCTTCACGGCAATCTCCTTGCGGCGCGGACGAAGTCGCGGAAGTGTAGCCAACCGGCTCGATGTCATCAGCCGTGACATCACTTCGCGTCGCCCGCGCGCTTCTCGAATTTCAGCGCGGCGGAGTTCATGCAGTATCGCAGCCCCGTCGGCTTTGGCCCGTCTTCAAAGACGTGACCGAGATGCGCGTCGCAACGGCTGCAAACGACTTCGGTGCGCGTCGTGAACAAACCGCGGTCGGCCACCTCGCCCACGTTGTCGGAAGAGATCGGCTGGAAGAAGCTCGGCCAGCCGGTGCCGGAATCAAATTTCGTGTCGGCATCAAACAGTTTCTGGCCGCAGCAGACGCAGCGATACACGCCCGGTTCGTGGTTGTCCCAATACGTGCCGGTGAAGGCTTGCTCGGTCCCTTTTTTTCGAGCGACTTTGAACTGTTCTGGAGTCAGCCGCTTTTGCCATTCGGCGTCATCTTTGGCAATCGACAGCAGACCCGGATCGGACTCGTTCGAGGCATTCATGGCGGGAGCCTTTCGAAGCGGCGGAGTGGACTCGTCGCGAGATTGCCGGCCAGAGAATGCCCTCACGACCAAAACTGCGCCGACGACAGCGACAAACACGACAACACGCTTGAGCATGGCTCCGTCCTCCGATTGCCTCGGGAATCCACGAATGCTCGATTTGAAGCCGGCGCGGTGACTTGGCTACGAGAGGCTGTCCAAATCAATGCCCGCGTCGCGGCGCTTCCGACCTTCACCGGGGCCGCCATCGCCAGCGATTGCCACATGGCCGGAAGTGTCGAGGAAAATCTTGTCGCCGAGGATCTCGGCAACCACGATCTCCAGCGGATTCTTGGTATTCAACTCCACCAGCGGACGTGCTCCGCGGTTCAGCGCGACCAGCCGTTTTTGGATCAGCGACGACAATTTGAAGCGGCCGCCGACTTTGTTCACGATCGCTTCGTCTTTGAAAACATCAAGCATTCGAGTTCCCCTCCACGCCTTTCAGGATTTGAACGATCTCGGCCGTCGCCCGATCCAGGTCGTCGTTAATGACCTGATAACGGTAACGCTCCGCCATTTCCAGTTCACGCCGAGCGGTCTGCAACCGCCGTTGAATCACTTCTTCCGATTCCGTGCCTCGCGCCCGCAATCGCTGTTCGAATTCCGTTTCGGAGGCGGTGCGAATGAAAATCGTCACTGCCTCAGGATACAGAGCGAGCACTTGCATCGCTCCTTGAACGTCAATTTCCAGCATGGCCCAGCCGCCGCAATCGTGTGCTCGCTGCACTTCAGATTTCAGAGTCCCGTACCACTTGTCGGAGCCATGCACTTCAAAACACTCGACGAATTCCTGGGCGTCACGTCGCCGCAGAAACTCCTCTTTGGACAAAAAATAGTAGTCTTCACCGTGTCGTTCCTGGTTGCGTGGTGCTCGCGTCGTCGCGGAGATCGCCTTGATCAGTTTGACTTCCTGTTGTGCCGACAGCCGATTCACGATCGTCGATTTGCCGGTGCCGCTCGGCCCGGACAGCACGACGATCCGCAACCCGGTCGCTCCGGTCGAATGACCGGACGACGTTGGAACACAGGTTGCGGAGGAACTCGAATCGGACACCGGAAACTACTCCACGTTCTGCAAGACTTCACGGATTCGTTCGACGGCCGACTTCATCTCGACGACGTGCCGCGCGAGCGACACATTGTTGGCCTTCGAGCCGATCGTGTTGACCTCGCGAAACATCTCTTGAATCAAAAAATCGAGCTTGCGGCCCTGCGACACTTTGTCGCTGAGGAACGCCTCAAATTGTTCCAGGTGGCACCGCAGCCGAGTGATCTCTTCGTTGATGTCGCAGCGATCGGCGTACAGGCTAACCTCGCGAATCAAATCCGGCTCGGTGATGACGACATTCGTCCCTTTGAGCAACTCGCTGATGCGGTCCAGCAGCTTGTCTCGATACTGCTTGACGACTTCGGAGGCCGTCTTCGCGATCTCGTCGAGACTGCTGACGATAACTCGGCCGTTGAGCCGCAAGTCCTCGCCCATCGAGTGCCCTTCACGAACGCGGAACTCCTTGAACTTGCCGAGTGCCTCTTCCAGTTGCGTCTTCAAAAACGGCCAGTCACGTTCGGCGTCGAGTTCGCCCCGCCCGCTGTCGGTGACGACTCCGGGCAGCAGCAGAAAATTCGACAGATCCCCCGGCACTCCGACAGTGAGCTGCCGCGACACGTCTTTCACCTGGTTCCAATACGCCGTGAGCACATCCGAATTGAGCTTCGACGCGGACATGCCCGCCACCGGACGGACGTCAAACGCGACCGTGACTGTGCCGCGCGCGACATGCTCGCGCACCACTCGTTCGATCTCACCTTCGAGCGCCGCGTAGGCATCGGGAAATCGCGAGTTCACTTTGAGATACCGATTGTTGACGGCACGAACCTCGACGGAGACGTTCAGCCGCTCATTTTGCCCCTTCGAGGCTCCGAATCCGGTCATGCTCAGTAACACAACACGCCCTTTGCGTTTGGTCTGTCAACGTGGCCGTCATCGCTCCGCGTGACGAGCCGGAAGTTTCACGACGTCCCCGATTTTCTGGTGATTGCAACCGCGTGAAGCGTCCGGCTCATCACGCGGGAGCGTGATGGCTACAGAGAACGCGGCTCTAGTCACCACAACCCATCCAACTCAGCTACTTCTTTTCGCCACTCTTGTCGTCGGATTTTGCGTCAGTGGACTCGTCGAGTTCCTTCTTCGGCGGCTCTTTGGATTTCGGGGCCGAGTCCGACTTCTTCTCGTCGCCTGGAGTGATCTCCTTTGCCGACTCGTCAGATTTCGTCGTTGGCTTCGAGTCGCCTTCTTTTTCTTTCTCGCCCCCATCTTTCAATTCGCTGCTGGACGAACCCAGTCCCGATTCCGTTTTCGAGTCATCAGACTTCGTCGAGCCGCTGTCTTTGTCCTTTGACGTGCTGCTGATTTCCGGTGCAGCGGTTTCGTTCTTGAACTTCTCCGTTGAAGAACGCAGCACTTGGCCGTGGATGCCGGCGAGCAGCACCCACACTGCGGCAATGCCAATCGTGATGCGAGTGAACATGTCCCCCGCCTTCGTGCCGAAGGCACTCTGGCCACCGAGTCCGCTCAGCGCGCCGACCAAACCGCCGCCGCGACCGCGTTGCAGCAGAATGATTCCAATCAGCAAGACGCTGATGAACATCCCCACCAAAGCCAAAAACGTTGGCATGAAAACTCCTCACTCGATTCCGCGCCGCCGCAACAATTGCGAACAGTCTTAACCTTTTCGGGCCTGAGCCTGAATCCCCGCTTCAATGATCGCGATGAAGGAATCCGTCTTCAGGCTGGCACCGCCGACTAATGCACCATCCACATCCGGTTGCGACAGCAGTTCAAAAGCGTTGTCCGCCTTCACGCTGCCGCCGTAAAGAATCCGCGTGGCCGAGGCAACCGCCTCGCCGTATCTCGACTTCAACTGGCTACGAAGAAACGCGTGAGCCTGCTGAGCTTGTTCCGTCGATGCAGTGACTCCCGTGCCGATGGCCCAAACTGGCTCGTAGGCGATCACGATGTTGGCCATTTGCACGGCTGAGACCTGCGCCAGTCCGGCCATTTGTTTTTCGAGCACTGCTTCGGTCTGTCCCGCTTGCCGCTCGGCGAGCAATTCGCCGACGCACAAGACCACCTGCAAGCCGTGCTGCAAACCCGCCGCGACTTTCTTGGCGAGCAGTTCGTCTTGCTCGCTGAAAAATTGACGCCGCTCGCTGTGCCCCACCAGCACCCAACCGCAGCCGACATCCTTCAGCATGTCGCCACAAACTTCGCCGGTGAACGCGCCTTGCGGAGCGAAGTACAAATTCTGTGCTCCGAGTTGAACCGCCGAACCGCGAGTCGTCGCGGCGACGCTGCTCAGAAACGGAAACGCCGGGCAGACCAAGATCTCGACGGCGCACGAGGCATATTTTCCGGCCAGGGCTTGGCTCAATGCCGCCCCTTGGCTCTGCAACAAATTCATCTTCCAATTGCCAGCGACCAGAATTCGTCGCATGAACTTTGACCTCTTCAACAGACGACAACCCCGTCACCAATGACGAGTTCCAGCCAAACGCAGCGATTGCGTGTGTTTGGCTCGGGGGACGGCGGATCGGGAATGATGACGGCGAAAGGCCTTGAGTTCAACCCGTGGCGACAGACCGCCCGTCTGTCTGCCGGTCAACTCAGCGGTTCGCTCCGCGGGTACGATCCGAGCACTTCCATCCGCACCGCCAGCCGCTCAATGTCGGAAAGCGTCCGTTTGATGCGCGGATCGTGCGAATGACCCTCGAAGTCCAAGAAGAACAGGTAGCCCGACTCCGGTCCTCGTAGTGGGAACGATTCAATCCAGGTGAGGTTGATCTTGTTCCGCTTGAAGGACGCCAAGGCGTCTGCCAAAGCCCCTGGTTTGTGCGGAATTTGAAGTAGCAACGCCGTGCGGTCTTTGCCGGTGGGCTTCGTGTCGTCGTCGCCGATGATCGCGAACCGAGTGACGTTATTTTTGTTGTCCTGGATCGACTCGGCCACGACGTTCAGGTCGTATTCGACCGCCGCCCGCATGCTGGCGACCGCTCCCGCTCCCGGTTTGTCGCGAGCCAGTTGGGCCGCCGTCGAAGTGCTGGTCACTTCCAACAACCGAGCCTGCGGCATGTTTTTGCTCAGCCACTCGCGGCATTGCGATAACGCCTGCGGCTTGCTGTAGATTTCGGTCACTTCGCTGCGGGGACTGCGCGCTAGCAGATTGTGATGAATCGCGATCTGAACCTCGCCGCAAATCCGCAGCGGCAGCCGAGTGAACATGTCCAACGTGTCCACAATCCGGCCGTCGGTGCTGTTCTCGATCGGGACGATTCCGTAGTCGGCCTGCCCGCGGTTGACCTCCTCGAAGACGGCTGCAATCGTGGTGACAGGGACCAAATCGGCCGACTCGCCAAACCGTTCGATCGCCGCGATGTGGGTGTAACTGTAGGCCGGGCCGAGATAAGCCACCCGCACGCTTTTCACTTGCAGGCGTGCGGCACTCAAGATTTGCCGAAAGATGCCGCGAATCGCTGAGGCGGGAAGTGGCCCCCGATTGGAGGCTTGCAAGGTCGCAAACAGGGCGTCATCGGCCAATGGCGCGAACATGGCACGCTTCAAATCCGGCTGGCTTTGAATCCACGCCGTGGTTGCTCCAGCTCGCTTATTGACCAGCGTGAGGATCTCGCGGTCCAGGCGTTTCAGTTCGCCCTCCAATGCCGCCGGAGATTTCCGGGCGGGCTTAGAAGGCTTCGCCGGGGCCGCCGCTGGCTTGCGCACTTTCTTCGGAAGTGGTTTCTTGGCCATGAGTTCCTTTCGCGGTCGCAGGGCCAGAAAAGGGGGCCAATCGGCTCTGCCATGCGGGGCAACGCTTGTATTCCGGCATTTCTAAGGTGTCAAGCAGCCAAGAACTTCGGTTCACCGTGGCATCTGAAAGTAAGGCTGTCAGATTGACAATCCGAGCCGCCGAGCGATGCCGTCGGATCGGTGCCAAAGTGGCAACGGTTCAGAAGCCGAACTTCATGATGAAGCCACAATCTACGGCCACGTCAGAGGTTGCCGTGTCAACAAAAGCCACGTCGTGGCTGGCACGCTCTTTGCCTTTCGGCCACTGACGTTTGACACTCGAATCAAAACTGAACGCTCGAAGGAGCCAAGTTATGGCTGTTGCTGAGAAAATCATCGGAATCGACCTGGGAACCACGAACTCCGTGGTCTCGATCATGGAAGGTGGCGAGGTCAAAGTCCTCGCCAACCTGGAAGGAAACCGTCTGACGCCGAGCATTGTCGCCTTCACGGACAAGGGTGAGACGCTCGTGGGCGATCCCGCTCGCCGTCAGGCCGTCACCAATCCGAGGAACACGATTTACTCGATCAAGCGGTTCATGGGCCGCCGGCACAGCGAGGTCGCTTCCGAGGAAAAACTCGTCCCGTACAAAATCATCGGCGGCACGAACGATTACGTGAAAGTCGAAACCGGTAACGGCAAGCAGCACACGCCGCCAGAAATTTCCGCTCTCGTGCTTCGCAAATTGAAGGAAGCGGCGGAAAGCTACCTCGGCCACAAGGTCAACAAGGCGGTCATTACCGTTCCGGCGTATTTCAATGACGCTCAGCGACAAGCCACCAAGGATGCCGGTCAGATCGCCGGCCTGGAAGTCGCCCGCATCATCAACGAGCCGACTGCCGCCGCTCTGGCCTACGGCCTCGAAAAGAAGAAGGACGAGAAGATTTGTGTGTTCGATCTCGGCGGCGGCACGTTTGACGTGTCGATCCTGGAGGTCAGCAACGAACTGGTCGAGGTGCTCAGCACGAGCGGCGACACCCACTTGGGCGGCGACGACTTCGACGAAGAGCTGATCAACTTCATCGCCACAAAGTTCAAAACCGAGAACAGCATCGACCTCCGCAAAGACCCGATGGCTTTGCAACGTTTGCGCGAAGCGGCCGAGAAGGCCAAGAAAGAACTATCGACGCTGCAAAACTCGGAGATCAACCTGCCGTTCATCACGGCCGACGCTAGCGGAGCGAAGCATCTGCAAATGTCGATCACGCGGTCAGAGTTCGAGAAGATGGTCGATCATCTCGTCGAACGCTGCCGCATCCCGGTCGAGAGTGCGCTGAAGGACGCGAAGCTCAAGCCAAGCGACATCGACGAAGTCGTGCTCGTTGGCGGTTCGACGCGCGTGCCCAAGGTCCAGGACTTCGTCAAGAAGATTTTCCAAGGCAAAGAACCGCACAAGGGTGTGAACCCAGACGAAGTTGTTTCGATCGGAGCGGCGATTCAGGGCGGAATTATCACTGGCGAAGTCACCGACGTCGTGTTGATGGACGTGTCGCCGCTGTCGCTGGGCATCGAGACGGAAGGAGGCGTGATGACCGTTCTGGTGGAACGCAACACGACGATCCCGACCACGAAGAAAGAAACCTTCTCGACGGCGGCAGACAATCAGCGAGCGGTCACGGTTAGCGTCTATCAGGGCGAACGCCCGATGGCTCACGACAATCGGTTGCTCAGTCAGTTCAATCTGGAAGACATCCCGTCCGCGCCGCGCGGCGTGCCAAAGGTTGAGGTCGCATTCGACATCGACGTCAACGGCATCCTGAAGGTCTCCGCGAAAGACTTGGGCACCGGCAAGGAGCATTCGGTTCGCATCGAAAATTCCAGCGGCTTGTCCAAGGAGGAGATCGAGAAGATGAGGAAGGATGCGGACGCTCACGCCGACGAAGACAAGAAGCGCAAGGCGTTGGCCGAGGCGAAGAACAAAGGTTCGATGCTCGCCTACGAGGCCGAGAAGCAACTCAAGCAGAACGGCGACAAGTTGGACCCCGCGTCGAAGGGAGCCATCGAATCGTCGGTCGCCAAACTGAACGAGACGCTGAAGACCGAGGACGCCGATCAGATCAACAGCGCGGTCGCGGCACTCGAACAGAGCCTGCACGCGATGGCCGAGCATCTCTACAAGGACGCCGGCGCTCAGTCGGGTCACGGGGCGGAAGCTCAAGCGCCGGAAGGCTCGAAGCCGGCCGGCGACGATGTCATCGACGCGGAGTTCGAGAAGAAGTAACGCGAGCCGCGTGCGCTACAAATTGAAACGCCCGGTCACCCACGGAGGGGAGGCCGGGCGTTGTCATTTGCAGAATCGCGTTCAGGCCGCTCGTTGCAGCCGCATCGGCAGCGGTTGGCTCAATTGCCGTTGAGCGACCTGCACCTCTTCAAAGTACCGAGCAACAGCGGCTCGGAAAGCCGCGCCGATTTCCGGCTGACCGCGCCAAGCTTTCATAAAACGGAGCCAGTCGCGATCGCGACGGTGTAGGAACG
This sequence comes from Candidatus Kuenenia stuttgartensis, assembly GCA_945904015.1. Taxonomy (GTDB): domain Bacteria; phylum Planctomycetota; class Planctomycetia; order Planctomycetales; family Planctomycetaceae; genus SXKJ01. The sequence continues at coordinate 17,214 of CAMDPK010000059.1, forward strand.
TCAGATCGAACCAATGCCGCCAGGTGCCGTCGAGATTGATCAGCTTGAGCTGTTGATCCGGCGTGACGACGAAGTTCGAGGCGTGCATCGCACCATGCACGATCCGCAGTTCGCCGAGCGTGTGCCAAATCCGTGCGAACTGACCGGCCAGCCGATCGAGTTCCAGCGAGTTGAGCGTCGTCGTCGCGAGGAATTCCGGGAGCGGCGTCCCCTCGACCTGTTCGGTCAGCACGAACGATCGGAAGCGGAACGGGCCGAGCCGATCCTCAACCATCGCCAGCGGCCGGGCGGTTCCCACGCCCGCATCGAGCATCTCGCGACCGTAGGTCCACGAACGGCTGCCGCGTGTGAACAGCAGCAGCCGAGTCAACGTGTGCGACACGCTGCGCAGGTTGAATCGCTTCAAGAGTCCAACCGCCGCATTTCGGAAATGACCATCGGTGGTCGGAGCTTTCACCGGAACACGAGCGACCGCGCCGTAATCGTCCTGCGTCAATAACTGGCCGGCGGCGAGGAACTCGTCAGGATCGTCCCACAGCCGATCGACCACCTGCGAGGCGAGTTGGCTATCAAACACGATACGGCGGAACGGCGACTGCTTGAGCGATACGTTGGCACCGCGCAGCTCGAAGTTCCACGGCCAGTCGATGTCGGGAATCAGGTGAGCAATCGCTCGGATCGGTGCGGTGAAGAATGCCCAGACGGGATGAATCAGTTCGTTGTGAATCATCGACAGGAAGTCGTTAATTCCCTCGACGAAGCGGTCCCACCAGACTGGCTTGAGGTATCTGAGGAAGAACTCTTCGAACTGCTCCGTGATCCACAGCGTCTCCCGATCGACCATGCGCGCCTCGACATCGAAGTGCCACCACGGCTCCGACCCATCGGCCCATTGCAAACGGACGTCGTCACGCGGGTCACCGGCAAAACGGTCGCGTGGGTGCAGCGGCTCGCGATGTGGCAACGGCTCGCTGTCGAGTTGTGAGCCATTTCCAGCAAATGCTGTTCGCAACTGCTGTAACTTCAGCATCACGGGATTCGAAGTCGTCGCGGAAAACGTCGAGTCTCGATACGCCGCGTCGACGCGAAGCACGGGCCTCGATTGTGCCGACTGCACAATCGCCGGACGATCCAGGTAGATCGGCAACGACGTCGGCGGCGAAGCGGTCGCGTCGATTGGCGACGTCGAAAATTGCTGCGACAGATGTACGGCGATGTCTTCAAAGCCAGAAATGGCCGAATCCAAGTCGTTGATTGGCTGATTGGGTTGAGGAGCAGTCATCACATCCCTCGCTTCAAGATTGAGATCGCCGAATTGAGATTTGAAGTTTCTTCAGCAGCTCGGATGACTGCCCGCTTCAGGCCGCATCGCGCAGAGTGCGAATCTGCGAAACGATGCGAGTGGTGGAGACGTTGGGAACTTCGGACAGGATGCGGACTTCGCCGCCGTAGCTCTCGACAAACTCGCGGCCAACAACGACTGGCGTTGTGCCCCCTTTGACCAGGACGTTCGGTCGCAGTCGTTCGAGCAACGCGAGCGGCGTGTCTTCGTCAAAGACAACGGCGTGATCGACGCACTCCAGCGCGGCGAGCATCATGGATCGCTGTGACTCCGAGATGACCGGGCGAGTCGGGCCTTTCAGGCGTCGTGTGCTGTCATCGCTGTTGAGGGCCACGATCAGGCAATCGCCGAGCGTCGCGGCCTCTTGCAGATATTGAACGTGTCCGGCGTGCAACAGGTCGTAGCAGCCGTTCGTGAACACGACCTTCTGGCCGAGCTGCTTGCGCGCATCGACCAGCCGAGCCAGTTCGTTGAGGTCGCTGATTTTCTCGTGAACCTTGCGCGAGCCGCCGAGCAGATCGCCGAGAATCTCTTGCCGAGTGATCGCGACGACACCGATCCGTTCAACTTCGAGTCCTCCGGCGACGTTCGCGAGCCGACACAAATCTTGCGGTGAGAGTCCATCGGCCATGCCGACGCCGATCATCGCCAGGACCATGTCTCCCGCTCCGGTGATGTCGTAGACCTCGCGTTTGCGAGTTGGAAACAGCTCGGCCGAGCCGTCGTTCAACGCCAGCGCGATGCCGTCTTTGTCGAGCGTCACGAACGCGTGTTCGAGTTGCAGTGTCTCGACCAATTGTTGTCCCGCGACGAAGGCGTCATCGGCGGAGAGGACTTCGAGGTCAGTTGCCAATTTGGTTTCCAAGCGGTTCGGCGTGACGGCCGTTGCTCCGCGATAATCGGTGTAATTCGCTTTCGGCCCCGGATCGACCAGCACGGGAATTCCGGCGACTTTCGCGGCGTCGATGACGGTTCTCAGCACGCGCGGCGTGCAGACGCCCTTCGAGTAATCCGAGATCAAGACAGCCTGATGCCGTTCGATCTGACTCAAAACTTGTGCGATGAATTCGTCTTCGATCACCGTCGGCAGCGCGTGCCGCGACTCGCGATCGACTCGCAGAATTTGGTGCGGATGTCGGCTCTGTGCTTTGCCGATGAACCGTACTTTGACGGTCGTGGGACGGGAGTCGTCAATGAGCAACGTCGAGCAATCGACGCCTGCGTTGATGAGCGACGCCTGCAATTCTTCGCCGTCACTGTCGCGGCCGACGACTCCGGCGATGGTCACGTCGGCATCGAGGCCGCGGATCATGTTCGCGACGTTGGCCGCTCCGCCGAGCCGCATCTCGTCCGATTCCTGCCGCAGCAGAATGACGGGAGCTTCTTGGCTGACTCGCTCCGCCTCGCCCCAGACGTAGCGGTCGAGGATCAAATCGCCAATCACCAGCAGCCGGGGATGCCCCAACTGCTGCATGACATCAATTAAGTGATACGACATCGTGGCCAGCCATCCTTTGCTGGGTCAGATTCAGTGAGTGCCGCCCGCTGCGGATTCCACGCAACTCTCGCCATTTGCCGAGACTGACGCGGGGCGGGATGTTCTGTCTGAGTCGAAAACGTGTCAATGGCGGTTCTGTAGCCCTGTCGCTCCGCGACAGGAACGCCGAATGCTCGCCCGACGTCGTTCTCGCGATTGACCCCCAAGAGCCAATCAGAGTTGTTCGCACGCTCGGCTGGCCTGTCGCGGAGCGACAGGGCTACAACGCCTCGTTGACGTTCTCGCACTTCGCCTTGCGGTCGATCCGCTTGAGCAGTCCGGCGAGCACCTTGCCGGGGCCGACTTCGGTGAACTCGGCGACCCCTTGGGCCAGCAGCCAGCGGATGGAATCTTCCCACTTCACCGGGTTGACGACCTGTCGGACGAGCAATTGCCGAATTTCATCCGGCTCCCAATGCACGGCAGCATCGACATTCGACACAACCGGGATGCGTGGCTTTTGGATCGTGACACTGGCGAGAGCTTCTGCCAGTTTTTGGTCGGCCGGCTCCATGATACTCGTGTGAAATGCGCCGGCCACGGCCAGCGTGACGGTCTTCCCGCCAGCGGCGTCGGCGAGTTCGACCGCTTTGGCAACAGCGGGCTTCTCGCCGGAGATCACGAGATTGCCGGGGCACAGAAAGTTCGCGATCGAGACCTGACCGACCGCCGAAGCCTCGTCGCAGATTGCTTGGACTTTTTCACGTTCGAGCATCAGCAGGCTGGCCATGCCGGAGGGCTGACGATCAGCAGACTCTTGCATCACCTGTCCGCGTCGCTGGACGACTCGCAAACCGTCCTCGAAGGTCAATGCTCCGGCAAAGACAAGCGCCGTGTATTCCCCCAAGCTCAGCCCTGCGGTGTGCGTCGCGCTGGCGACGAGATCCGGCTTCACCTCTTTGAGCATTTCCAGCGCGGCGAGAGCGCCGACGAACAACGCCGGCTGGCTGTAGCTCGTCGCATCGAGTTGCTCTTTCGGGCCTTCAAAGCAGAGCTTCGCGAGGTCGTAGCCGAGGATTTCGGAGGCCCGGTCGAACAGCGCTTTTGCGCAGGCGTACTTGTCGTAGATCGACTTGCACATCCCAACCGACTGCGCGCCTTGGCCGGGAAAGAGGAAGGCCATGCTCATGATTCACCACCTCACGCCAGCGGCATCTCTACCAGTGCGGCGGAGATCGACGAATTGATTTCGCGGTCCTTGAACGTCATCGCGACCTTGAGTGCGTTGCGGATCGACAGGCCGTTGCTCGAACCGTGGCAGATGATGCAGATGCCGTCGATGCCCAGCAGCGGAGCACCACCTTCTTCGCTGTAGTGGTAGCGTTTGCCGACGTTGTGCAGGGCTTGCATCCCAAGATCACGCTCTTGATTCAACTTGCCGATGACGTCGCGGGCGACCGTCTTGAACAAAAAGTCGGCCATGCCCTCGCTGACTTTCAGCACGACGTTGCCGACGAAGCCCTCGCAGATGATGACATCGACGTTGCCCTGATACAGGTCGCGGCCTTCGACGTTGCCGACGTAGGACTCCCTCAGCCGGCTGTTCTGCAACAGCGAGTGCGTTTCGCGATACAGGTCGTTCCCTTTGCCGTCTTCGCTGCCGATGTTCATCAGACCGACGCGCGGATTCTCAATCCCCAGCACGTCGCGAGCGTAGACCAAGCCCATGATGCCGTACTGAAAGAGGTGCTCCGGCCGAGCCGCCGGGTTCGCGCCGACGTCCATCAAAACCGCGCGTCCCTTCTGAGTCGGCAGGGCGACCGCGATGCCGGGCCGCTTGACGTTCTTCAGATACAGCCGAGTCTTGAGTCCCGATGCGACGACCGCTCCCGTGTGACCTGCGCTGACAACCGCATCGACTTCGCGGCCGGCCATCATCTGCCAGCAAACCGAGATCGAGCAGTTCGGTTTCTTGCGGAGCGCCTCGGTCGGCTTCTCCTCCATCGTGATCCAACTGTCGGAGTGCCGCACGATCAAACGGTCGGACGAGAAGCCTGCCTTCGCGAGCAACGGCTCCAACTGCGGTTGGTCGCCCACCAGGACGACTTCCAACTCAGGGTGAGCTTGAAGCGCGGCAATGGCCCCGTCGATGTTCGGGCCGGGAGCATAATCGCCCCCCATGGCGTCCAGCGCGATCCGCATGAGGATGTTCCTCGCCGCCGAGTCCGCGACTATTCCTCGTTGCCAGCGTCGTAGCTTCGGCCGTGGTAGTGCCCGCATTGCGGACAGATGCTGTGGCACGGCACCATCGCGCTGCACTGCGGACAAGTTGTCAAATTTAGAGGCTTAATCGCGTTGTGACTGCGACGCTTGCGGGCACGAGACTTCGACGTGCGCCGTTTGGGAACTGCCATGATCTCTCCGCCAAAATTCGTTCAACGTGGGAACAGCCCACGAGTTACACACGATTCCTCAAGTTTTCCCGCCGAATAGAGCGGGGCATGGTATTGGAGCCTCCCCCGCACTTCAAGCAGTGGAGCACGTTTTCAACGTGCTCGGCGGCACGGACACGTTGAAAACGTGCCCCACGTCGCCGTCACCAGATCACCATCGACTCCTCGAACATCCGGGCGAGTTCCTCGGCTGCGGTCACTCGCGGCGACAGTTTGATGAGCCGTTGCTGAGCCAGCGTCCCATCGACCAAGGCCGGAATGTCGGCAGAACCGTAGCCGACCTCCTTCAGCCCGTGCGGCATTTTCAGCGTCTGCATGAAATGGATCACGCGATCCGCGAGGATGTGTCCCGCATCGGCGGGATTGGCTCGCGAGATGTCGGCACCCAACGCTTTCGCCCCCAGCAAATGCCGTTGCGGTGAAGTCGCGGCCGTGAATCGCGCGACCGCCGGAGTGTGCAGGATGACCGACATGCCGTGCGGCACCATCGCGTGATCGGTGGCAAATCCGTCCGGGCGGAACTCACGGACCATGCCAGCGACCGGATAGGCCATCGCGTGCGGCAAATGGACTCCGGCATTTCCGAAGCCGATGCCGGCCATCGACGACGCCAGAATCATCTGCATCCGAGCTTCCTCGTCGCTCGTATCGGCGACCGCTCGCGGCAGGAACTCGGCGACGATCTCGAGCGCACGCAACGCCCAGACATCGCTCATCGGGTTTGCACCTTGATACGCCGACCGCTCGGACGGCCGAGCAGGTCGCAATCGCTGGTCGTACGGAATCGCCGTGTAGCTTTCGAGCGCGTGACTGAGCACATCCAACCCCGCGCTTGCCGCGACTGCGGGCGGTTGAGTCCGCGTGTTGCCCCAATCGACGATGCCTAGAGTCGGCCGAACGTACTTCGACGCGATGCCGGTTTTCACTCGCCGCGACACGAGATCGAAGATCGCCACGCCGGTCGTCTCGCTGCCCGTGCCAGCAGTTGTCGGAATCGCGATCAGCGGCTTGAGCGGTCCCGGCACCGGTTTTCCGCGGCCGATCGGAGCGTTGACGTAATCGAGGAAGTCGGCCGGATGCGACGCGAAAACATTCGCCGCCTTCGCCGTGTCGATCGTGCTGCCGCCGCCAACCGCCAGGATCGCGTCAAAGTTTCCGTCGGTCGCGAACTTCGATGCTGCGAGAAAACTCGTATCCGTCGGCTCAATCTCGATCGCATCGAACACGGCGAAATCGAGTTTGTTGTCCTCCAACGACTGCTGCACGACCGAGCCGGTCGCGACTCGTCGCACGGCCGGGTCGATCACCAGCAGCACACGCTTCGCGCCGAGATCGACCAAGTCCATGCCGACCTCGTGCGTGATGCCGCTTCCGAAGCGGCAATTCGAGGCCATGATCTGAAACGCAGTGTCGGTTGTGAGGGACATCGTTGGCTCCTGAAAGTGGCTGCCGTCAAAAGACTGAGAGCAGCAGCAATTGTGAGATGCGAATCAGCCACTTGCGATCGTCAGCGGAGAACGTGCCCCGGTCAAGAATCTGTTGGCACTTGTTCTTGGCCTGCGTGACGATCAGCCGTTGCAGGTCGGTGAGCGGTTTCTTTTCGCCGGCTTCGAGCAGCAAGTCGGTGATGCGATGGATGGCTTTGACCTCGTCAATGTTGGGTTGGACTTCGTCGGTCCATTCCGGAGCTCCATCGGCGTTCGCGGTCGCCTCGACCAGTTTCAGTACGAGGCTCGAAACGCGAGCGATCTTGTCGAAGTCAAGCTTCTCCGGAACATCGCGTGGCGTGTGGTAGTCGGGATGCTCGCCGGTTGAGAAAAACAAGAACGGAATTTTTTCGTTCCAGAATGGCCCGTAATCGCTACGCACGCCGATCAAGTCGATTCCCAGCCGAGCAACCTCCAAGCCGCGCGGCGAGCCGACATCGTCCAGCAACAGCTTCATTCGCGGCGCGTGCTCGCTGCCCATGACGAAGATCGTCGGCAACGGCAAATCGCCCAGCGACCGGCCGATCATGTCGGCGGTGATGAAGAGCTTCACCCGATCAAGCTCAAACGGCGGATGCGCGACGAACCAGCGCGAACCCCACAGCAGTTGTTCTTCGAGATCGAAACCGACGAAGACGATGCTTCGTTTCGGCCGTTGCTTCGAGGTCGCCAACTGCCGAGCGACCTCCAGCATCATCGCGGTGCCGCTCGCGTTGTCGTCGGCTCCTCGAAAGATTTTTCCGTTGCGAGTGCCGAGGTGATCGAAGTGCGTGCCGATGACGATCAGCTCGTCACGCAGTTTCGGATCGCTTCCCTCCAGCCAGGCACCGACGTTGCGGCCGACGATGCGCGGTCTCTCGTTTGAGGAATCGTCGCCGTCCTGTTCTTCGGCCGAGGTCGGGATCGGCTGCCCAAAGGAGCCTTCCGCAAATAGCGGTCGCAGCTTGCAGTCGCGAAACTGTTTGGTCAGGTAGTCAGCCGCCTTGGCAGAATCAGCTCCGGATCTGCCGGCCAGTTCGCGACTGGCAAGGAACTCGACGTGCGGCCGGACATGTGCCGGACGGATCGCGCCCTCCCAACCGTTTGGCAGATCGTCGGCTCGTGCGGGAATCGCCTGAGCCAGCAGGATCAATAGCCAGAACAAGCGAGACATGGGCACACTCCGTCGCAGGAATTTCGACACACGCGAGCCGCGTGTGGCTACGTTACGGGCGATCCGGCGAACGGCTCAAGCGGAAGAGTTTGCCGATGCGCGAAGCTCTGGCGATTTTTCGTGTGGTGCGGGTCGTGCCGATGCCGATGAAGAATCAGACACTTTGTCCAACTCACGGACTTTAGGAGCAAGCGGATCATGCTGCGACGATTGCTGACTACCGGATTGATCTGTTTGGCGGTACTCGCCGCGACGCAGTTTGGCGGCTCGACCGCCCAGGCTGCCGGACGCGGGCAACCGACCGACTGGAATCGGTTCAACTACTACCCGTACATGTACTACCCACACAACTTCCAGCGCCCGCAAGGGAGCAACGACAGTTTGTACTACCGCTACAACCCCCAGCAGCGGATCCCGGTTCAAAATAAGAACTGGTACAACTTCTACGGGACCGCGCAGCCGTATCACCGCGGCCACCACTTCATTCTCGACGTGTTCTAGGCCCAGCGCGTCCATGAAGCGTCGAACAAGGACGTTCGATGCCGGCAAGGATGCCGCGCGCTTCAGGACTCAAATCTGTGCCACCAGCCAGAGCCTGCTCGGTCAACCGAGCAGGCTTTGTGCATTTCGTTCGCACACGATGATCTGCGCTTTGCCAAGCACGCGAGCGAAGATCAGCACGCCGGCCCGCGAGCCTTCCAGCGGCAACTTCCGACGGACACGCTCGACCTCGATCGGCAAGTGACGGCACTTGATCTCGACCGCACCGAATCCGTTGCGACGGCAGGCGGCACGGACCTCGCGGTCGTTGTTCGGGATGACCTCCAGCACGCGAAACGTCTGTAGCCACGGCGTGCGAAGTGGCTCATCGCCGGTCAAGTACTCTTCGGCATCGTCGAGCCGTGTCAGTTGCAGCCGTTCGGCCAGGACATCCAACAAGCCGGCGCGAACGATCGCCGGATCGGGATCGAAGACAAACGCTCGCGGTGACGTGATGTCGACTCGCGCGGAGAGCGGTTCAGCCGCGATCGTTTCGCCCGACGGCAGCGAGGTCGCTCGGAACGGCTGATCCCCCGCGAGTTCTCCGAACCAAATCGTCGCCTCTTTGCACTCACCGTGCAGGCTGACCAATTCGATTTCGACGTTCGAGAACTTGCCGCCGAAGTTACTTGCCGGGCTGAGCTTGATCGCTCCGCCGCGGAACTCGGACATCAACGTCCGCAGCACTTCGAGATTCGGCGAGCAGTCCTCAATGCGCCGCATGCGCTGTTGCCCGCCGGGTCGGCGATCCGGGTCGATGTGCAGCAACCCCTCGCGGCCGCCGGGCTGCGAGACGTCGGCGACGACGGTGTGAACTCGTTCTTGGACTCCGTAGACCTCCGAGTTCCATTCGGTTCGCAGACACATCGCCGGATCGAAATCGACACTGTGAACGTCGCAGTGCTCGGCCAGGGCGAGCGAATCGCCGCCGATGCCACAGCAAAAATCCCAAACCGCCCCGCTGAACCGCTCAGCCTTGTGTCGCGCGATCGGCTCCGAGGTCGCCTGTTCGAGACCGGTCGGCGTGAGCCACATCCGATCGGCTCGCGTGAATTTCCCCGAGACCGCAGCTTTCCGGCGAATGTCTTGCAAAGTCAGCGCGGCGACCACCATCTCGACAGGGAACTCGTCGCGCAGGCGTTGCTGTAAATGGAACTCTTTCTCGGTTGGCTTCGCGCATGCAATCTCCTCGAACAAAGAGGGGGACGCACGCAGGGCCTTCAGCAGTGAAGACTCATCAGGGAATTGGGGTGGCTCGGTCATGGGCCGCGAAGCCTATTCCCGCTTCATCAGAATCGCCATCAGATCGCTGCGGTCGTCCGTCCACAGAATCTTTCGGCCGTCGCTTGCGGATTTGTGTTTCGCGAGTTCCTTCCGGCTGAACAGAGCCGCGTCGCGGCTGAGCAGCACCCACTCGCTGGTAGCGGCACCCTCCGTGTCGCTGTGTTTGATGACGGTCAGCATTTGCTGGCCGAGCCGTTCCGCCTGAGCCAGTAACACGGGTTTCAAGTCGAGGTGCCGGTTCGACACATGCGCGGCGATCACGCCATTGGGTTGAAGCTGCTTCTGGTAAATATCGAACGCCTCGCTGGTCAGCAGATGCACCGGAACGCCGTCGCCGGAGAACGCATCGAGCACCAGCACGTCGTACTCTTGCGGCGGCTCTTGTTCGAGCTGCAACCTCGCGTCACCGAGCACCACGTCAACCTTCGCCGAGCAGTCGGACAGGTACGAGAAATACTTCTTGGCGAGCCGTTCGACGTCCGGGTTGATTTCGTAGAAGCGGAAATGATCGCCGACCCGACCATAGACCGCTGTCGTGCCGGCTCCGAGTCCCACCAGTCCGACTTTGATCGGTCGATCCGGCCGGCACTGCTTCAAGATCATTCCGACTCCGGAATCCTCCGCGTAGTAGGTCGTGGCGATTCGCCGTTTCGCGGGATCGCGCCACTGCATTCCGTGCAGCACACCACCGTGCTTCATTTTCACGGCGTCGTCATCGATCTCGATCTTCAAGACTCCGAAAAAGTTCCTGTTCGCTTCGGCGCTGAGTTCGGTGACCGCTTTCAGGTGCTTGCCCAACCCGATCGACAACATCGCGAACACAGCGACGAGCACCGTCCATCCCCACAGAACGCGGCGACGGTTGAGAGACGATCCGACGTCGCGAAGCATCACATCCGCCGGCAATACGCACGTCACGAGGATTGCCAAATGCCACTCGAAGTACCCCGTGAACAATCGCGGGGCAAGTAACCCCACGAACATCCCACCCAACGCTCCGCCAGCCGAGAGGCACAGGTAAAACGAGGTCAGGTGACGCGGATGTGGCTTGAGCTTCACCAGCTCGCCGTGACAGACCATGCAGCCGAAGAACAGCATTCCGAAATTCGCCGCCAACTGTCGCATGATTGGGACTTGGCCTCCCTCCAGCATCAACCAGACGCTGGCCAACGCGCAGAGCAGCAGCCCGCTGTAGAACCACGACCGCCGATACCATCGGCTGCTTTCAAACGTCAGGATGAACGACAGCAGATACAAAGCCAAAGGCACGACCCAAAGGAAAGGAATCACCGCGACCTCTTGGCAGATTTGATTCGTCGCTGCGATCAGCAACACACAAGCGGTCATCGGCAACGCGATCCACATTGGCCAATCGGCACGAGTGGGAGCGATCACATTCTCGGTCGAGTCCGTGACAGGTTCGGCGAGTGACGCCTTGGACTTCGCGTTGGCCCCGGCACACACCGCGCAGCAGACTGCAAAAGCGATGAAGCCCCACGACCAGAGTTGTCCCTGGCGAGCGATGTCAAACGCCGGCTCGAACGCGAACGGATACGACAGCAGAGCGATCAGCGACCCCGCGTTCGACAGGGCGTACAACCGATACGGCAGCACTCCGGGTTTGGTTCGCGCGAACCACGCTTGCAGCAACGGGCCGGTGGCCGACAGCAGGAAATACGGCAGTCCGATACACACAGTCAGCAACATCAAAATGTGCGTGGTCGGATCGTCGGCCGGTCCCGGTTTCCAACTCGCGGCGGGAGTGATCGGCCCCAGCAGTGTCGCGACCAGCAACAACACCACATGCAGCACGGCTTGCCCCGACTTGGACAGATACCGTGTCGTCAGGTGGGCATAGAGGTATCCCGCAAACAGCGTCACCTGAAAGAACAACATGCAGACCGTCCACACTGCCGGACTGCCGCCGAACCAGGGCAGGATCGACTTGCTCAGTAGCGGCTGCACCTGGAACAGCAGAAAGGCACTCAGGAATGTAGTCAGCGCAAACATGATGCAGCAGTCTGCAACGCAGCCGTTCGTGGTGCTGAGAGCCATGTCGGCCGATCGGAGCAAAGCGGTTGCTCGGCAGAGGCCGTACCGACTTTCCGGATTGTGCCTGCCACTCGGTTGCGAAGCGTGGGGCAGGTTTTCAACCTGCCCGAACCTTTCAGGTGGTTGATGAAGGGCAGGTTGAAAACCTGCCCCACGAACTGCTGACATTTGATCGCAAGGAATTTCTAATGCCCGCCAACACCGCGTCTTCTCAGTCCGTGGACTCCTGGCCGCTCGGCCCGTTCCTGGAAGGCTTGCGCGCCGAGCCAGTCTCTTCCGAAAAGGGTCACGCGACGTGGCAGCTCACAGTCGCCGAACAGCATTTGCGGACACACGGCATCTTGCACGGCGGAGTCGTCGCCACGCTGCTCGACACCGCGATGGGCCGAGCCGTCTCGACGATGTGCCGCGACGATCAAGGGTGCGTGACCGTGCAACTCAACGTCAATTTCATCCGCCCGTCTTGGAGCGGTGAGACGCTGACGATCACAGGGGAAGTTCAGCACGCTGGGCGGCAAACCGCAGTCGCCCGTGGCGAGATCCGCACGGCGGCCGGAGTGCTCGTCGCGACTGGAACGGGCACGTTCATGTTCGTCGCGCGGCCGGCTGAAGGTCAGCCATTGTTTGTGCAACAGCCGGACGACACATCGACGACGCTTCAGGGAGTGACCACAGGAACCGGCAAGAAATAAAGGCCGATGGCCAGGATCAGATAGATCGCCACCAACATCACTCCTTCCATCCAGTGCGACTCGCCGTCGTGTGTCAGGTTGCGAACCGCCAGTATCGTGATCGCCAGGCCGATGACCTCGAATTCCGTGAACACCAAGTCCATGCGCTGACCGGTCGCGAAGCCGATGAAGACCAACAACGGAGCCACCAGCAGCGCGATCTGAGTGCTCGAACCGACCGTGATGCTCAAGGCCAAGTCCATTTTGTCCTTGCGAGCGAAGCGCACGGAATTGATCAGTTGCGCCAAATTGCCGACCGTGGCCAGCAAAATCACCCCTGCGAAAACGTCCGACAGCCCCATCATTTTCGCAGTCGCCTCCACCGAACCGGTCAGCACTTCGCTGACCACGGCGATGACCACCGTCACACCCACCAACACTGCAACGGCGACGCGGACGCTCCAGAGCGAAGCGGTGTGCCCCGTCTCGTCCGGCGTTCGCTCGCCCAGCAGGTGCTTGTGTGTCTTGAGCGAAAACAGCAGGCTCAATCCATAAACCAAAAACAGGATCACGGCGATCTCGACGCTGATCTCGCGCGTGGGGGCGGTCGCCGAGTGAAAGAACAACGCCGGCACCATCAAAGCCGAGACCGCGAGAAACAGCAGGCCAGAACCCAGCGAGGCCGACTCCCGATTGAAGTACTGCACGCTGCGCCCGGTTCCGCCAGCGATCATCGCGACGCCCAACACGAACAACAGATTCCCCAGGATCGACCCGACGATCGACGCCTTCACGATCTCGTCCAGCCCCTTAAACAGTGCGGAGATGGCGATGATCATTTCCGGCGCGTTGCCGAGCGAAGCGCTGAGCAGCCCGCCCAGATTCGGTCCCAACACATGCGCGAGACTCTCCGTCGCCCGCTCCATCAAGCTCGCCAGAGGCACGATCGACAAGGCCGACGTCAAGAACACCAGCCAGGGCGCGGCTTCAAACCAGTCGAGCGCCAAGGACACGGGGACCATCACCAACAGCCAGTAAATCCGCATCCTCTCGTCTCCATCAGGTATCGCGTGCGATCGTCATTCGTCGCCGAACCATAATGCCGCTCATCCACGATGGAAAGGATTTTCCGGACCGTAGCCCTGTCGCTCCGCGACAGGAAAGCCGAGCGTCCATCGGCGTTCGTGAGCACGCATCGTCCTGTGTTCCAATCACTGCCCGTCAGGCACGATTCCTACGACCGGAAGTCTTTCGCGCATTGCTCCGACCGCTGCGATGCGTTGAGTCGCGCTGCGTGTTGTCCTTTCGCAACGCTTTGAGCGGACACCGCCGTTCTCGCTGAAGTTTGGCGGGTAACCTTGAACACAATGGGAAAGACCTTTGATTTTCGGCGACTGCGGGACGACGTGCTGTCGCTCGTGCTGCTCGGCGCGGTGGCGTATCTCGGCCTCTGTTTGGTGAGCTGGGATGCGGCTGATCCCCCGGCCACGCAGACGTACCCGGTGCGCGCGGTGGCTCACAATTGGGGCGGCAACCTCGGAGCGTTTCTCGCCTACGGCTTGCGAACGGTCGCGGGACTCGGTGCGTACTTCGTGTGGCTGTCGCTGCTGGCGTTGGACGTGCGGCTGTTTTCTCGGCGCGAAGTCATCGGCTGGGGTGCGGTCGCATTCGGTTGGTCGCTGTTGCTGATCGCGGTTTGTGTCGGCTTGCAGTTGTTGATGCCGGGACTCGGCGGCGGGCAGATCGTCGGCAGTGGCGGATACGTCGGAGCGTGGGGCGTCGCGTTGTTGCAGCCGCTGTTCTCGAAGGCGGGGCTGATGATTGTGCTCGGCTCGTGCGCGGCGTCGGGACTGCTGTTGGCGGGAGACATCCTCTTCGTCGATGCGGCGTTGGATTGCGTCGCCGCGCCGATGTGGATCGTCAACTGGATCGCGTTCGGCAAAGCCAAACGTCCGGCGAAGGTGAAACCGGCGAAGCCGAAGCTCGAAGCGCCGTTGGCCGCTCGCGAAAGTGGGGCAGGTTTCCAACCTGCCTTGGAAGCAATCTTGGCGGAGTCGTTCAAACCGACCAGCGCCGAGGAAGCCGCCGACAGCGCGGTCGGCCTGCTCGATTCGATGAACGCGGAGATCGCGGCGGCGCTCAGCGAGTCAACGGTCGATGCGGGCAGGTTGGAAACCTGCCCCACGACGGATGACACCGAGCGGTTGCCGATCAAGGTCAACCCGCCTGCCACCGTGAAGTCAGATCGGGAGCAGGTCATCGCGCAACTCGAAGCGGGGAGCCAGCAGGCGGACGGCTCGCAGTACGTCTTGCCGAGCCTCGAAATGCTCGAACATCCGGCCGAGTTTCCGTACGAGGAGTTGGCGAAGAAGGCTCAGATCGCAGCGGTGACGCTCGAAAAGACGTTCCAAGAGTTCGGCCTGAACGTGAAGGTCAACGAGATCGACACCGGCCCGGTCATCACGCAGTTCGAGTTGTCTCTGGAAGCCGGCCTGCGATTGAACAAGGTCGTGGCGTTGGAGAACGACCTCGCGATCGCGCTCCGAGTCCCGGCCGTGCGTGTCGTCGCGCCGATTCCTGGCAAGAACACGGTCGGCGTCGAAGTCCCGAACGAGACGCAGGTGATGGTTCGCCTGCGCGAATTGATCGAAGCCTGCCCCGGCGACATCGAGAAGAAACGGATCCCGTTGTTTCTCGGCAAGGATGTCAGCGGGCGGCCGATGATCATCGATCTCTGCAAGATGCCGCACTTGCTGATCGCCGGCCGCACCGGCACGGGCAAGAGCGTGTGCCTCAACGCGCTGATCCTGTCGATCCTGATGACTCGCAGTCCGGACCAGGTGAAGATGCTGATGATCGACCCGAAGATGGTCGAGCTGTCGCCGTACAAACGCATTCCGCACCTGATGCACCCGGTCATCACCGACATGAAAAAGGCCGAGGCGGTGCTGGCCTGGGCTGTCGAGAAGATGGAAGAGCGGTACGACTTGCTGGCTCGCGTCGGCGTGCGGCATCTCGACAGCTACAACGCGATGACTCACGACGAAGTCCTGCGCCGCTGCGGCCTGACCGCCGAATGCGCCGAGGCCGACGCGATCCCGGACCAGATGCCGTACATCGTCATCATCGCCGACGAAATGGCCGACATGCTGATGACCTCCGGCAAGGACGTCGAAGGGCACATCATCCGGCTCGCTCAGAAGTCACGAGCGGTTGGTATCCACTTGGTGCTCGCCACGCAGAAGCCGACGGTCGATGTCATCACCGGCCTCATCAAGTCGAACTTGCCGGCGCGCATCGCGTTCCAAGTCGCCAGCCGTACCGACAGCCGCGTCGTGCTCGACGAGAACGGAGCCGACCGCTTGCTCGGCAACGGCGACATGCTGTTCCTCGTGCCGGGGACGAGCAACCTCATGCGTGCTCAAGGCACCTTCGTCAGCGACAACGAAGTCAACCGCATCATCGACCACTTCGGCGATCAAGCCCCGCAGTACAGCGCCGAACTCGCGCAAGTCGCCGCGAAGAGTCTGCTGTCCGCTGAAGGGGGCGACGGCGGCGCTCGCGAGAAAGACGACCTCTACGAACCGGCCGTCGAAATCATCATCCGCGAAGGCCGAGGCAGCGTCTCACTGCTGCAACGCCACCTCGGCATCGGCTACGGCCGAGCCGCTCGCCTGATCGACTACATGGCCGAAGACGGCATCGTCGGCGACTACAACGGCAGCCAAGCCCGCGAGGTGCTCTACAACCTCGAACAATGGGAATCCATCAAAGCCTCGCGCGTGCCGATGGACGCGGCCGTGTGACTTCTTGTGGTGCGGGCGGCTCGCCTGCATCGCCAACTCGCGGTCCTCAATTCCAATCCTCCGCTCACCAACGAAGACTGATGGCCCAAACTTGGATGACGGAGTACTATCCGCTTGGCCTAAATGACACTCGATTGAGGATCTCAAGATCATGCCTGCCAAAAGCGCAAGTCGTGTGGCTCTGAAAAAAACGCTCAAGGAAGCTCTGACCGAAACGCTCCACGAGCAGAGGGAGCTGTTGCAAGAAGTCTTCTCGCAAGTCCTTGAAGATGCCGCGCTCGCAGAAGCGATTCGAGAAGGCCGCAAGTCCAAGCCCGTGTCTCGACTCGCAGTTTTCAAAACTCTGCGAGGGTCCACATGCAAGTGACCTTTCGATCCAGTTTTTGCGTGACCTGAAGAAGATCTAAGACCAACGCCTTCTGGACCGCATCGCCCAGGCCATCGAAAGTGCCGAGCAAGCCACCGACTTCAAAGACCTTTCCGACCTGAAGAAACTCAGCGGCTTCCACGACTTTTACCGCATTCGAATCGGCGACTATCGTCTTGGCATCGCCCTCGCCGACGGAGCCATTGAGTTCGTCCGCTGCCTGCCACGCAAAGAGATGTATCGCTACTTTTCGTGAGCGGCTTTTGCATCGGGTGGCATAGCTTGCTGAATGTGTTTGACGAAACCTCACGACGATCGCAAACTCCTGCTATGTCTACCACCAAACGAGTCACCGTCTATTTGGATCCAAAGCTGCATCAACGTGTGCGTCGCCAAGCGACGAAGCTGGATCAGAGCGTTTCGTGCCTCGTGAACGAGGCTCTGCGTCGTGCGCTCGCCGAAGACGCTTCCGATCTTGCCACCATTGAGGAGCGAGCCAGCGAGCCGAGCTTGTCATTCCAGGACGTTGTGCAGGACTGGAAACGCCGTGGCAAGCTATGAGCTGCTCATCAAGCCGTCCGCCGCGAAAGAGATCGAATCGCTCCCGCGCAAGGACCGCCAACGAGTTGTCGCCAAAATCCAATCTCTGGTGACTGACCCGCGCCCCGACGGCTGCATCAAATTGAGCGGCCACGAACAGTACCGCGTCCGGCAAGATGACTACCGCATCCTCTACGAGATTCACGATCGCGCCTTGGTCATCACCGTGGTGAAAGTCGGCCACCGACGCGATGTCTATCGCGACTGACAGTTATGTCTGCGAGGTGATCGACAAACTCGAACAATGGGAAGCCATCAAAGCCTCACGAGTCCCGATGGGCGCGGCGGTGTGTTTCAATACAGGCGGTTGAACTCTCTTGTCCGACCACGGATTCCCGCGCGGCACGATTACCCTTCTGCGCTGACGTCACTCTTCACCTTGGTCAGTTAGCTTCTCATGCTGTTGTGAATCGCGTTGTTGCAGGCCATAAAAGCCGAGAGCGATGTAAATGAAGTGCAAGCAATTCGGATCGTCTGATGCATTCGGGATGCTGACGACTCCGCGGGTTAAGCGTACAACAATGAATCGGGCTCCTTGGACAGTCGGGGTTTCGATAGCGACAACGTCATGTGCCCGAATTGTCAATTTTGCCTTCGAGATGGGCCGGATTACGCAGATCCGCCCGTATCTAAAAACGACCGCTGCGCAACCATATTTGGATAATCCCCAGAAATTGAAAGCTATTCCACTCGCCAACAGAATCAGAACCACGACCGAAATGGTTGCTGTGAGCGTGCCATTGAACCAGAGTCCAACAATAAAGACGGCACATGTTGCGATGACTCCGGACTGACCGAATAACAGTGAGGCATCCGACGCAGAAAGTACAAGCCTTCCTGAGAGTTTGCGTTTTTGGGTCACGATGCAGTGCATTGTTCAGGTCTCAAACGGGTGACATAGCTTGTCGTGGAGGCAAGCTGTGTACGCAGCGTTAGAAATTTGAGTCCGGCATCCAATCAGCAAATTCGCCCGAACCTTGAACTCAGCGTCCGCTTCCAGGTTTCTTGTGCCTGCGGCACCCAGGTTCTGCGAAGCTGGGTTACCCAGTGATGTGAATGTTCGTCCTACTTCGGCAATCGCTCTGCCAGCTTCGAGCAGATGTCGTAGAGCAGATCGAGTGACGTCTTGGCATCCGCGCGGCTGATGGTCAGCGGAGGGCTGACTCGCAGCACCTTGCCGGCTAGTGCGCCGAGCAGGTGGATGCCGTCATCGCCGAGGCCGAGGTAGCAGGCTTCGACGATGCGGACGGCGACTTCGTTGGC
Organism: Candidatus Kuenenia stuttgartensis; assembly: GCA_945904015.1. Taxonomy (GTDB): domain Bacteria; phylum Planctomycetota; class Planctomycetia; order Planctomycetales; family Planctomycetaceae; genus SXKJ01. The sequence goes on from CAMDPK010000059.1 coordinate 35,709, forward strand.
GGTCAGCGAGCCGCGCGGGGCGCATTCGATGCCGTACACGAGGCCCTCGCGTTCGCCGCGGACTTTCGCGATCAGGCCGGTTTCTTTCAGGCGGTTGAGCCCCTCGAAGAAGGCCGACGTGAGTGCTCGCGTGTGTTCGAGGATCGGGTTAGCTTCAAACTCGTCGAGCGTCGCGAGCACCGCCGCACAGCCGAGCGGGTTTCCGGACCAGGTGTCGGAGGCTTCGCCGTATTTCAGGCTGGCGATGAGGTCCGCTCGGCCGACCGCCGCGCTGACCGGGACGCCATTTCCTAAACCTTTGCCGAGCGTCACGAAGTCCGGCTCAATGCCGTAGGACTCGAAGGCGTACATCCGGCCGCAGCGGCCGAAGTTGGCTTGCACTTCGTCGAGAATGAACGCGATGTCGTGTGCTCGACAGAAGCGTTGCAGCAGTTGCAGGTACTCGGCCGGGGGATGGAAGCTGCCGCCGCCACCGAGATACGGCTCGGTGATCAGGCAGTTGAGACGCTCGCCGTACTCAGCCCAGACCTTCTCCAGTTCGTTGACATACGGCGCGGGATCGAACGTCGCACCGGACTTGCTGACGTCATCGCACTCGGCCATCGGGAAGGCGATGAACTTCACACGCGGGTCGCGGTCGTGATCGGTCTCGCAACCGGTGACGGCTCCGGCGAGCCCCTTCTTGCCGTGAAAGCCGTAGCGTGTGGCGAGGATGATATCTCGCGATTCGTCCCGATGCAGACAGGCCCACAACGCCTTCTGCACTGCCTCACTGCCGGAGGCCGCCCACATCACCGTCTGCAACCGGCTGCCGCCGGGCGACGCTTGAAGACTCTTGACCAACCGCTCAGTCGCGCGGGTCTCGATCTCCGTGACCGCGTTGTACGCCGTCAACGGCACGGCCGGGTAGTAGTCGTCAAAGCCGTTCGATGGCTTGAGCATCTCGGCCGACCAACCCATGTACCCCGCCAAGCGGCCGAGCCACCGCTTCGGGTTGTGTCCCAAGTTCGCGACCAACACGCCGGAGCTGTAGTCGTACAACCGCCGATTCTCCGGCGTCCAATGGAACACGCCAGCCGACTTGGCGAGCACGGCTTGAGTCGGAGTAAACGTCCGCAGCGCGAGTGCCTCGCATTCCGAGACAACTTGGCGAGCGGCATTGGATCGGGTTTCATTCGGGAACTGGATCGGCGTGGTCATGGTGGCTTCTGTTGTGAGCGATTGTGAGGGATGCTGAGAAAACGAGTGTCGGTCTGCTATCGTCCGGTGGGCGTGCCGTCTTCTAGCGGGAGCGATCACGGGGCACACGCTAGCAAATTGTTTCCAAGGCCGACAAGGACGTGGTCTCTTCGAGGTGTGACTTCGATGCGCAAACTTCTGATTGGCTGCGGATACCTTGGCGAGCGAGTCGCGCGGGAGTGGCTCCGGCAAGGGGACGAGGTTTGGGCGTTGACCCGATCGACGGCCAATGCCGAGCGATTTGCGAGCCTGGGGCTAAAGCCATTGATCGGCGATGTGCTCGATCCGGAGTCGCTGCGGAAGTTGCCGACGACGGAGACGGTGCTTTACGCGGTCGGTTTTGATCGGGCGGGCCAAGCCAGCAAGCGGGCCGTTTACATCGATGGGTTGAGCAACGTCCTGCGAGAAGTTGGATCGACGTGCGAGCGATTTCTCTACGTTTCCAGCACGAGCGTTTACGGCCAAGATGCTGGCGAACTGGTCGACGAAAACTCGCCGGCCAACGCGACGGAAGAGAACGGCTGCATCTGCCGCGATGCGGAAGCCGTCGTTCAGCAGACCAAGAGTACGGCCAACGTGTTGCGACTCGCTGGAATCTACGGGCCGGGGCGTTTGCTGGCTCGTGTCGAGCAGCTTCGCCGTGGAGACCGTCTGACGGGCAACCCGGAGGCGTGGCTGAATCTGATTCACGTCGATGACGCCGTGCGAGCCGTGTTGGCGGCGGAGACTCGTGGTGTTCCGGGAGCGACGTATTTGGTGTGCGACGATCGGCCATTGCATCGGCGCGAGTACTACGCGGCATTGGCCGAGAAGGTCGGCGCGCCCCCTCCGCAATTTGAAGAGCTTGCTGCGGAAGCGCCGGAACGGCGACGGCTCAACAAGCGATGCGTGAATCGACGTCTGCGAGACGAGCTGCGCGTCGAGTTGCAATTCCCAACAGTCAGCGACGGACTGCGGTCGCTTCCGGAGGCGACGCGATGACCGGAGCCGCTTCGACGCGGACGAAGTACCAGCGACCGATGGCGGATTCCGTGGAATAGATCGGTTGCGGTTCGGTCGCGGCGCGTTCGGGATTGTTGTCGGCGGGGATGCTCATCCAGGCGACTCGGCCTTGCGAATCGACGACTCGGTAGGTGCCGGACGAAATTAGCTCTGGCAGCAACACGACCGACACGTCGAACTCCGCAGAAACGGAGACGGCTCGGCCGACTTCGGCCACAACGAGCGAGCTGTGGACTTCGTCAGAGACCGAAGGGCGATCAGGCAGGCAACGAGTGTTGGCCGCCAAACGCTGCGCCGCTTCGGCGGGGCGATCTGAATTCCACGCGGAAGCGAACAAGCCCGTACACACGATCAATAACAGGACGCGAACGGCCATGATGAATTCCAAAGGTGCCATGCCTTGAGCATTCCGCCGAGACGAAGGTTGCCGCTCGGAACGATTCCGGCAGATTCCGCCGCAGAGAATGTCTCTGGATGTGGATCGGCCCAAATGGTGACAGCGCTTTGGTGAAACTGATCCGGTTCTGCCGAAGCCGACAGTGGGGCTTGGCGTGGCAACGGTCCTATCGGAGAGACGGAAGGCGTCCGGTTGTTCGGGTTGTACGCAAAGCGGAAGCGACGTCGGATTTTCCGCTTTCGGAAGGTTGGTTTCGGGCATTAGAGTTTCTCGCGCCGAGCCGATCTTTCCTCCCAGGAAGCGAGCGAAAGGTCGTGCGCTTCCCGTGTGCGAAGTTCGGGAGGAATCGGCAGGACTGTGTGCTCCTGTCCCCGTGCGGGTTTGAGGTGACATCGATGTTGCTGACCTCATGGTTGTTTGGCTGGTCTGGCAGAGCCAGGTCGCTCGGGAACGACTTGCCTCGGACTCGGCACCGTTTGCGACCGCATGATGTGCGTCGCTGGATGGCTCCCAATGTCGAGACGCTGGAGGTGCGTCTGGTTCCGACGACCATCAGTCTCATCGGGAATGACTTGGTGATTGAGAGCGTCGGCAATGTCTCCGATCTGGATCTGCTGGAGATTCGCGAAGACTTCACGAGCAGCAAGTTCATCGTCAGTGATCCCGGACAGTTCTTGAACACGTCCATTATCGGTGCGATTGGCTCGGGGACGAATGTCGTTCAGATTCCCTTCACCAGCGTCTCCAATGCCAAGCGCTTGGTCGTCAACACTTTCGACGGCAAAGACCGCATCACACTTTCGGCGGTCGGCGGCAACTTTGGACTCAGCCCGGTGATTGACGCCGGTGATGGCTTCGACGACGAGATCAATTCCTCGGCCGTGGTCGTGGTGGCCACAGCCAACATGGATTTGCTGCTGTCGGCCGAAAACATTCGGCTGGGAGCCAACCTCACGACCAACCGCGGCAAAATCACGTTGGATGGCAACGTGGTCCTGACGAACAG
>CAMDPK010000060.1 GCA_945904015.1 Candidatus Kuenenia stuttgartensis
GCGGTGAAGCAAGCGCTGGTCCAGCAGTTCAAGCTGGATCAAAACCGGTTCAACGTCGAGGGCTTCGGCTGGGATCACCCCGCCGATACCACCGACCCGCTGAACCACGCCAAGAATCGCCGCGTCGAGGTCAAGATTTACGCGGCGGAAGCGGAGTAGCCATGTCCACGACAAAGAAAACGATTGCTCACAAGAAACTGCCGCGGGTTGTCATTTCGGATTTCGAGAAGCAGTACTTTCAACGTTGGAAGACGCTGGGACCGCTGCTCGATTCGATTCGCCATGACGAACTGCGGCGAATGACCGACGCGGAGTATTTGAAGATTGTCGAGCAGGTTTGGAGCGTTGATGTCCAGCGATCGCTGCGGCACGAAAGCGGGCTGGTGGAATGGCAAAGGATGCTGCGGCGATGAGCGGTTTCGAGGGGTTGGTTGCGGCGCTCGATGAACTGCGGACCTTTTTTGAGGCCCGGAGTTGGTCGCATTGTCTGATCGGCGGACTGGCGGCGAATCGCTGGGGCGAAGTGCGACATACTCGGGACATCGACCTGGTGGTGCTCGCGGAAATTGGTGATGAAGACGGCGTAATCGACGAAATGTTGAAGGTGTTCCCGCTGAGATCCGGACGATTCGGCAGCAAAGCCAAGGGCAAATCCTTCGCACTGCAAAGCCGCGTGCTTCTGCTGCAAACGAAGGCCGGAGTGCCCATCGACGTTGCGCTGGGAGCCACGGGCTTTGAAGCGGAGATGCTCAATCGGGCCAAACTGGTGGCGATCGCCAGCAAACACAAGTTTCGGACAGCTTCACCAGAAGACATTATCGTCATGAAGACGATTGCTGGTCGCGCCCATGACTGGCGGGACATTGAAGGCATCATCGTGCGCCAAGGTGGCCAACTCGATTGGAAATACATTGAGCGATGGCTGGACCCCTTGCTTGAAATCATGGAGTTGCCGGAACGAAGTGAAGAACTGAAGACCATGCGTGTGCGGTTGGACGCCGAACGTGGCCCGACATCGCGGAAGGTATCGGCGACTCCTCCGAAAAAGCGGTCGCAGACGAAGAGGAGACCACCGGTATGAACTCCACTTTTCTGGATCGGCTGCTGCACAACTGGCTGACGTTACGCAAACCCGTGTCGAGATTGCAGGCCGTCGGCTTGGGAGTCGCCTGCATTCTGCTCTGCCTCACCGGCTGGTGGCTGCTCACGCTGGGTGAGTACGAATCGCGGATCGTCGGACCGCTGACGTTGCCCAGTCCGGCTGAGACGTTTGGAAAGTTTTCCGAACTGTGGAATGATTTCGCTCTGACTCGCAACGTGCTGGTCACGTTGCGGCGAGTCAGCATTGGATTTGCTCTGGCGTTGGTGGTCGGCATTCCGATCGGTGTGACGGCGGGATGCTTTCCGCGAGTGCATGCGTTTCTGTCGCCGCTGATCATGATCGGACGCAATGTTCCGCTGGCGGCCGTGCTGGGGTTGATGATTTTTATTTTCGGCTCCGGCGAGAAAAACAAAGTGATGTTCATTTTCGTGGCGTCGGTCGCGTTCGTGATCTCCGACGCCGCGCGAGCCATCATGGATGTGTCTGCTCGCTACATCGACACGGCCTACACATTGGGTGCCAGCCGTTGGCAGACGATCTCGAAAGTGCTCGTGCCACTCGCGGCTCCGACGATTTTTAGCGCTTGCCGCCAGATGTTTGGCTTGGCGTTCGGGTACATCATGCTGGCCGAATCGATCAAGATTGCCGACGAAGTCGGGGGCTTGGGCTATCAGATTCAAATCTTCCAGCGACGTGGTTTTCGCGAGCATATCTATCTGATCATTCTCGTGATCCCCTTCGTGGCGCTCGTCATCGATCAAGTGCTGGCTGGGATTCAGCGGCAGTTGTTTCCGCACGTTTATGGCGGCGACGGAGTCCTGCGGACGCTCGTGCGAGTCATTCTGATTCCATGGGAAAACCTGAAATCGCTGCTGTTTCACAAGCATCTCGCGAGCCTTCCTCCGGCCGCAACGGATGAGGGACCGAAATGAGTCAACCGCCAGCCGCTGCGAACGCGAATGAAACAACCGGCTCCTTGGCGAGCGGGGCGGCGTCAGCCCCCCGGTCATCGATAGCGACCGTGATCACCGGGGGGCTGACGCCCCCCCGCTCGCCAGTGGGTTTGCGGCCGCATGTCGTCGAGTTTCGGAACGTCACGAAGACGTACAACTCCGGAAAGTCCGATCAATTCACCGCGATCCGCGACGTGACGTTCGTGGTCGAGGACGTCGCCGACAAAGGGGAGTTTGTCTGCGTGCTTGGCCCCAGCGGTTGCGGCAAGAGCACGATCCTGCGGCTGATCGCCGGGCTGGAACCCCAGCATCCGGCCACGAACGGCGACGTGTTGATTCTCGGCCAATCCGTCGTCGGTCCGGGTTCGGATCGCGGGATGGTGTTTCAGGATTACACCAGCTTCGATCATCGCACCGTGTTGGAGAACGTGACCTTCGGTTTGGAATGTCTGCACATGCCGCGCAAGCAGCGGGATGAACTCGGCCGCGAGTGGATTCAGAAGATGGGGCTGAATGTCACGACCGACGCGGACAAGTTTCCGCACGAACTTTCGGGCGGCATGAGACAGCGAGTCGCCATCGCCCGCACGCTCATCCTGAAGCCGCGGATCATCCTGATGGATGAGCCGTTCGGGGCGCTCGATCCGCTCACGCGGTTGAACATGCAAGACCTGTTGGTCAAGCTGTGGAAAGAAGTCCAAGCAACCGTCTTTTTCATCACGCACTCCATCGAAGAGGCGGTATTTCTGGGAGACCGTGTGTACTTGATGAGCAACTCGCCCGGTACGATTCTGGAAGAGTTGAAAATCGAACCGGCCACCAGCTCTGCGAATGAGATGCAGCGTCAGCCGAAGTTCCTGGAAGCCGTGTACTACATCCGCGACAAGATCACCAAGTTGGAATCGAATCAGTGAGCCTGACGAAGTATGTCCGATCGGCATTCCAGATTCGTTGGAATCTGCTGACTCTCTTTGGCGGCATCGGCGTCTCGATTTTGAGCGGCCGGCCGGACATCGCATTGCCGTTGGTGGCCGCTGCCGAAGTCGGTTTTTTGACAATGCTGGCGAGCCACCCGAAGTTCCAGCGCGCGATGGACGCTCAAGACGCGGCGGTGGAGCGAAGCAAGAATTCGCAATCGGCCAACGTGGTGCTGCGTCAGATTCTCAAACAGCTTCCCGCACCGTTTCTGACCCGCTATGAACGGCTGCGAACCAGTTGTCAGGATCTGCGACAGATCGCCAACGACTTACAGCAATCGGGAACGCTGGAGTCCGGCCAGCCACTGGAGTCCTTTCAAATCGCGGGCCTGGATCGGCTGATCTGGATTTTCCTGCGGTTGATGTTCACGCAATTCACGCTGGGCAAATTCTTGGAGCGGACCAAGCGCGACCGAATCGTGAACGACATCGAACTCGCCCAGACGCGACTCGGCGAGATTCCGCCGACGGACGAATCGCCGCACGCTCAAAAGATGCGGCGCACGCTGCACGACAACGTGCAAACCTGCCAGGAACGTCTGGCGAATTTTGATAAGGCCCAAGCCAATTACGAATTCGTCGGCCATGAACTCAACCGACTCGAAAACAAAATCAAGTCGCTGGCCGAACTGGGAGTCAATCGCCAAGAGCCGGACTACATCTCCAGCCAAGTTGACACCGTCGCCCGCAGCCTGCTCGACACCGAAAAGACGATGAACGAACTGGACTTCGCCACGGGCCTTGGGCCACTCAATGACGAAACTCCTGATCTGATTCACCAGCCGCTTCTGCAAGCCACGCAAAAAACGTAGAGCCGGCTCGTTCCTTGAGTCGTATCGACCGTCCACCGACGGCAGAATGACCGCCCGTCGCATTGGGAAATGCCATTCGAGACTCACGCATGACCTCTCGCTCCGCCACGTTGATGCTGTGTCTGATCACGGCCGTGAGCACATGGAGTTCGGCAGCGTATTCGGTCGCAACCGGGCCGTTCGGACTGGCCGAAGGTGCTGTGATCGCAGTCGGTGGCACCGCAGCGGCTGGAGCCTTCTGTTCTCGACGTCGTGTCACGGACGGGATTCAGGAACTCACGGCGGACCGCGAATCGATCAAGGCCGATCGACAAGAACTCGCAGAGCGACGTGCCGAGATCGAGCAATTTCTGGAAACGACCAAGGACCAGCTCACCGATCGCGCTCGGCAGTTGGATTTGCGCGAGTTAGATTTAGCCAACCGGCTGGTCAACTTTCGCGAGTGGTTGGAATACCCGCAGCCGGATGATGACAAACATCGAGGATGCTCCGGCTGTTGCGCCGCGTGAGCTGTCCGCGCAAGACCAGCGAGTTTGAAGATCATCGGCGAAGAGTCTCAGCAGCTTTGTCAGCGTCTGCGAGAAGGCATTACAAGCCGGAGGGCAAGCTCGACAGCCGCTGCATTCGCGACGATGCGCACGCCTTCGTGATCCGTGTTGCCCAGGTCTATCGGCCCGGAGTCGAGAACTCGCTGCTCGAAACCAGCCTGGACCAATTGCTGCGAGCGGGGAGCCGAGCCTGCCTGCCTGCATCTGCTCGTCGTGCTGGAGCGTTTGCCGCTCAGCCCGAAAGATCAAAACATCAACGCGCTGCACGGCTACTTGCAGAAGGCGCTCAAGGCGTATGACCTCTACAACTCCGCGCAGCCATATTTTGGCTACATGCAAACGGCCTCGTACATTGGCCGTTGGTTGGCCGGAGCGACTCCGGTGATCCAGCGCGCGGTACAGCCGATTGTCGTCCACACGCGCCGCCGGCACGCCCAGTAACTCCGGCAAGGCCGTCTTCGCAGACCATTACTCCGCGATGTGCAACTCACTGGAGGGCTCGCACAGCCGCGCGATCACGAGCACCAATGACGAGAGTGCCCACGGGACTTCTTCACGACCATGCGGCATGACCAGCCGCAAAAACTCCTCCCGCCGCAATCGCCGGATCAGCGCGCACGCCAACTACGGTCCCCCAAACTGCCGACAGTTCTCCACCCGCACCGCCGACGCATCGACCTTCACCCAGCGCGGCGGCGTGTCGTCAAACAACGTCGGCGGCCGCACCTCGCCGCCGTGACCCTCCGCCGCCTGCTGCACGCCCAGCCGGCCTTGTTCGTCCAGAATTCCCAACTACACGATCACGCGCTGCCGCGGCCCACACTCGGTGCGATACGACTCGACCAACGCCCAATACACCCGCTGCTTCCCACCCGTCGTCCGAAAGCACTGCCGAATAAACATGCCGAAATGCTACGCCGCCCAACCCCACCGCCAAGATCAAGTGTTGTCACTACACAGCGTTCCCAGCCTCATCCAGCGAGACTGCTGCCATCAACAAACAACTTGCGTTCACAACTCACCTCAAGATATTTTCGAAATCGCAATTTGCTCATCGAGTTGGGGAAGTTGGGCTAACTCCACGTATTCTTCAAAATCCCGTGCGATCGTCTCGGTCAGTCCGACGTTCGACAAGTGACTCAGAGAATGTCGGCTGGCAAATGTTTCGCCGGGGCATGTCACCACCGGCACTCCCATCCACAACGCCTCGCACATCGTCACGCCACCGCTCTCAGGAAACGGGGTCCATCGGACTTCGGTGTGGGTGGCTCAATGAATAGAAGGTTCGTCCGGAGGGCGGATCGATGCCAGACAAAGAGCTGTCTCAGCAGGTGCTGGGTTTGGCTTCGCCGTGGTGGGTGGATCGGGTGGAGTTGAATGTCGAGCATTGTCCAGATATTCGGCAAGTTGCCACGCCTCGAAGATCGTTTTGATTTCGGCGATGAAAGCCGGCAGTTCTTCCCGATCGTCTGCATTTGTCCCAGCGGCTTCGACGAACTGGACGAACTTTTCGCCGATCAGGTCGTCGAGTGCTGGAGGCACACCAAATTCGAATTCGAGGTCACGAGCCGCTGGGCACTGCTCGAACCAGATTTCAGAGTGCTGCATGGGATCACCTGCCGCCAAATGCTTCTCGGAGTCGTTCAGGAGGGCTTCCGCCTTGTGCTCATTCATCAAATCCAAAGCAAAGTGGATAGCGACGTGGCAGAGTCTGAAAGCGATCAAGGGCCATTGCTTCCAGCCATGATCGATCAACGGGCAGTTTTCGTTTTCACTCGCTGCTTCAATGCGTCCGTTCGCAACTTCAACGTCGCCACGACTTCCAGACGGGCTTGTGCATCGGAAGGGTGGTCCAGCGGTGTCTCCACGTGTTGGTTTTGATCCTTGGCTTTCTTTGCCTTTGCCGATTTCCTTAAAGGGCGTTTTGCGGTCTGGTTGGGAAATTGTTCTGACGAGATTTTCCGCTTGGCAGTGGGAAACTTTGTCGAAGGGATCTTGTTCTTGACTGTCGAGAATTTGCGTGATGGGATCTTCGCCATAGTGTTCTTCTTTTGTTGAAGTGGCAAGGCATTTTCAATTGTGATGTTCGTTCCGCTGGGACCAAAATCGCAAGCCAGAATCTGCGGCAGTTGGAAATGCTCAGTCTGTGTGTCTTTAGCGGCTCGATCCAGGTGACGATTTCGTCGTCGCTAAAAATCGACCCGATTCGCGTCAATATGATATGAGAGGACGACTCTAGCACTCGGCCGTCGGATTGATGCGGCGGGCCTACTCGCGCTCATGCTCGACGCTCCCTTGGTCGTCGATTGCTTTGACGAGCGCGTGGCCGAACGCGCTACTTCGCTTTCTGGCGCGGCGAGTGTCGGTCGATCAACGGAGAAATCGCTCACGAAGGCGATGAGTCGTCGGCAGCCTCACGCGGCGGCGCGAGTGCGAGCATCTGTTCGAGGTGATTTGGTTTGAGCCCAGCGTTTGGGCGGCGTGTTTTCAACACGACCGCCCACGGGGGGCGGTCTCACGATGAACAGGAGATCGTCCCATGCGGACTTCGACGGTGCCCTTGGAATTCTCTGGTGAATGGGTGCGTGAAGCGTTTGTCGCGATGTTTCCGCGACTGTCGCGGTGCCTGCGCGCGGCATTCGGTTATTTGCGAGGTGAGCAACGTGAAGAGGCTCTGCAAGAAACGCTCGCCAATGCCTTCGTCGCGTTCGCTCGACTGTGTGAGCGAGGACTGCAACAGCGCGCGTTTCCCACCGTCTTGGCAAAGTTCGCGGTAGCACAGTGGCATGACGGCCGGCGCGTGGGCTGTCCGCTCAATGCGCAGGATGTCTCGTCACCGTATGCGCAGCGACGGCAACGATTTGTCCTGGAACGTTTGGATCTGTGGGATGAACACGCTGACCACTGGCGTAACGCCCTCGTGGCTGATCGGCAGACGCCTATTCCGGATCAAGTCTGGTTTCGGATCGATTTCCCGGAGTGGCTGTCACGGCTCTCGTCGCGCGACCGGCAGATCGCCGAGACGCTGGCTCAAGGCGAGCCGACCTGCGCGGTGGCCCGCCAGTTCGCGCTCTCGAACGCGCGTGTCTCGCAACTCCGGCGTGAACTCCAGGATTCGTGGCAACGTTTTCAGGGAGAGGAACCATCCGCTTCAGGGAGAGGAACCATCCGCCCTGGGACGTGACGGCGCTCCTTCTGAGCCCGGAGGTCATCGTGCGCAGGCACGAGCCTGCGACAGCATGTTGCCGGTCAACTCTCCACGGTGCAGTCCGTGCTCGACGGTCTGATGGTCGCGTGCGCCGCAACATTCTGCGCTGGCCTCAGTCAAGGAGGCGACCATGTTGGCGGTTTCGGAGAATTCAAAGCCCCGATGTCTCTGATCCTTTGCGGTACGGCTGATTCTGTGTTGGAATGGCCGTGCGAGAGTGACTTCGACGATCGATGCCAATCAGCACGATGCCAATCAATTGTGAGGATGGATTTCCTTTTGCCGCTGAGACGATGTGATGGACATCCTGAAAAACTTGCTCTCTGGACTGCTCTCGAAGGATCAATTCGCCGAGGCAGTCCTTGCCGGATTCCGTCTGGCGGGAGACCGGAGAGAACTCAAATACGACCAGGAGAACTTTCGCCTCAGGCACTCCAATGGTGAGGAAATCAATCTCACCAGTTTATTTCAGGAACACTGCCAGCTACCTCCCAAAGATCGCCAAGCGCAACTCAAACGAATCGTGCAGGCGTTCTTGACGGCACGAGATGAATTGCCAGAGTCGTTTGACGAAGCCCGTCCGAATCTCCGTCCCAAGGTCTGGCTCCGTTGGTCGATTGTGAACATCGAACTACAACAGCGCTTGGCTGGCAAGACTTCGTTTGAGTCTCCGCATTACCCACTCGGCAGCCATCTCGTCACGGGCCTTGTTTACGACATGCCTGCCGCCATGCGATCATTGTCGCAAGGTGATCTCGATAAATGGGGTGTGAGCTACTACGAAGCGGCGGAGATTGCCTGCGAGAATCTGAGCGAAACCTCCCTTGTTTATTCCAAGATTGGCGACCGCTTCCGCTCGGCGATGTCGGGAGACAACTACGACTCCTGCCGAATTCTGCTCAAGGATCAGATTTCTTCGTGGGATGTGTTGGGCGACTGCGTGGCAATGGTGCCCCAGCGTGATGCCCTGTACGTCACTGGCAGTAAGGACGACACCGGGTTGAAGATCATGCTCGATCTCACCGCAGCGACTTTGCAGGATCAACCTCGACCACTCTCGCCAATCCCGCTGCGGCTTGTCGCTGGCGAATGGGAAGACTGGATGATTCCCAGCACGCACGAACTGTTCCCACGATTCAATCAGCTTCAGACGGAATTCATCGGTGGTCTCTACGCTCAGCAAAAGGAGTTACTGGACGCCATCCACGAGAAGGAGGGAGCCGGTCCTTTCGTCGCCTCGTATTCAGCCATCCACAAGAAACCAACGGACCCACTTCTGACGTATTGCGTTTGGGGGCAGGACGTGGACTCACTGCTCCCGAAGACGCAGCTCATCTTCTTCGTCGGCCCGGCAGGTGCCGCTGCAGTTGGTCAATGGGGGCGAGTCGCCGAGGTTGTTGGTGATCTGCTTGAACTGGATGAGAACCTGTATCCCGTTCGTTACCGAGTGAAACAAACCCCAACGCAGGAGCAGTTGGATGCCATTGGGAAGATGGAGTTGTGAATAACGGCGACTAACAAATTGTTCCCGGTCTTTCCGTCAGCGTCACGGGACAGGCAACCGTTACCCCGGCATTGGCGGACGTGCTGTTCGACTTGGCCGTCAAGTTCGCTGAGAAGATGCATTTCCCGTCGACGTGCAGCACGTCTTGACGGCAATGATTTTGGCCGCTCGGAATGGAGAGATTCCGCCAACCGCACGAATCTGATCTGACGACCCAGCGTTGGTGGCCATCTCAATGAAGCCTGTGTCGACAGTTTTTCCAAGTTCGATGGCAAGGTCGGCATGGACGATTGAGGCCGAACCCCTCAGACGTTCGTGTCCAAGGGTATCGGCAAGGTGGAGGACGCCACCAAGGCGTGTTTGGCTCGTCTCTATCTCCAGTTCGACGTGGCCGATTCCAGTGATCGTGTAGTGGGGAAGTTGCTGGCGACTGGTGGAGCGGCGGGGTAGATTGTTTTTGGTTGCCGAGTTCGTTGTATTTCGGTCGAACTCGACCAATGAAAGCTGAGGCTTCCCGTGACACTGACAATTGATTTGCCACCGGCGTTGGAAAGTGACGTGCGTCAGCAAGCGGCGAGACGCGGCCAGAAGGTCAACGAGTTTGTCGTTCACGCCGTCGAGGCGCAACTTGCGAAAGCTCAATCGGGCGACGCGTCGAATGCGCCGACGTCAGTGCCCACACAGGGCAAGCGGGGATACACCGCGGATGAAGTCATTGCCATGCTGAAAATGCCGCAGCCAGCCGCCGATGACGTCGAGTGCCAACAGATTCTTGAAGAGGAACTGCTCAGAAAGCATGGCCAATGAACGTCCTCTTCGATCTCAATGTCATTCTGGATGTCGTTCTCAATCGCCAGCCGTGGGTCGTCGAATCGAAACAAGTCTGGGACGCTCATCAGACCGGAAGGATTTTTGGTCGGCTGGTTGCCACTGAGCTGACGAACTTGTTTTACATCGCGCGTCGAGTGACGGACACGGCAACTGCACGCACCGCAGTCCGCACTTGTTTGGAGACGTTCGACGTTCTGCCAGTGGATCAAGTCGCGCTGCGAGACGCGGATTCCCAGCCCGGAGTTGATTACGAAGATAATGTCCTTATCGCGGTTGCAGTCGCGGGCGGAATGAATGTGATTGTGACCCGTGACGCGGGCGACTTTGAACACAGCCCCGTTGAAGTGCTCACGCCAGCGGAATTGCTTCAACGACTTGCGGAGTCCGTGGCCTCGCCCCCGTCGGAACCAGCAGCGCGGTTCGCACATCGAGCTGGATGATCTGGGCTGCAAGTTCGCCGCGCACTCTCCGGTGGCAGGGCCGACGCTGAGGCCGTGCGACACACGCTCGGCCACGCTGACCGCCGAACGCGCGTGACTCGAACCACACGAGCTCGCGGATCCAGCCGCTGGACCAATCTCTTTTCTCTCGCCTCGTGTGTGCGAGGCGGTGGCTTGTGTTGCGACCGCCCCAGCGGGTGGTCGCGGAATTCTCTTCCCGGAGTTTGCACCATGTCTCAACGTGATTTGAACCGCGCCATTGCCCAGGCCACCGGCGAAGACCTCTCGACGATTATCGGTATGGGCTTCAGCGAGCTGACGCCATTCCCGATCGAACGCGAACCACACGTTCTGGATTGGGACGAGTACGACCAGGAGCACAACGTCTCGGTCATCCCGCAATTTCGCCGTTCGTCGGTCGCGTAGTCAGCGGCCGGCTTCGCGAACATTCCTCTTCATCCTCCAGCTCGAAGGACTTCCCGTTGATCACCATTTCCCAACAACTCGTCCAACAACTGTGCGGCGTCTTCCGCAGACTGCTGCCACCTTCGCCGAGCCAGGCCGACCAATCGGTCCAGTTCGTGGCGGGCGCTGCTGGCCTGCGCGTTCGCCTGCACAATCGCGCTGGTGCGGTGGAATATCAACGTGCTGGGAATCTGCCGGTGGAGTCGTTTGCAATTCCGCTCACGGCGTTGTTCGCGTGCGAGGGAACTCGCGCCGATCAGCCCGTGACCCTGGAATCACGCACTGACGGCCACGTCGTGCTGCGCTGGGACGACCATGCGGTTCCCCGATCGCTCGTCGTCGAGTCTTGGCCACGGTTCCATGAATCACTGCCGACGCCCTCGTCGTGGGCCGTGAATCCGCCCCGGCTGCTGACCGCGCTGCAGGACACGCTGGAGACGACTGCCACCGCCGAGGGACGGCGATTCGCCGTCGACTGCATTCAACTGCGGGGCCATGCTGGCGACATCGTCGCGACGGACTTGCATCAGATTCTGTGTGTGTCCGGTTTCGTTTTTCCGTGGGACGACGAGCTGCTCGTGAAGCGGTCTGAAGTTTTCGCCAGCCGGGAGCTGCCCACCGATCAGCCGCTGGAAGTGGGCCGCACCGAACAGCAGGTGGTCTTTCGCTGCGGTTCGTGGAGCATTTGGCTCCCTCTGGACCTGGCTGGCCAGTTCCCGTGCGCCGCCAACGTGATTTCTGATCCGGCGACGGCGACGTCGCGCTGGAAGCTGAGCGACATTGACGCCGATTATTTGCTGGAGGTCATCCCGCGCCTTCCCTGCCATGACCCCGAAACGCAACCCCTGACGATCGACCTCAACGGCCACGTCGCGCTGCTCACCAAATCGGAGAGCGCGGAGACGATCACGCACGTCCTGCTGCGGAACTCGCAGCATCTGGGGGACGATCTCCGCTGTCACACCGACCGCCGCTATCTGGTTCGCGCCCTGCGGCTGGGCTTCCGTGAGATCTTTCTGCACGGAGCCGAGACACCTCCCGTCTGCCGCGATGCACAGCGGACCTACGCCTGGGCACTGCTCCAGGCGGAGCACGCGTTGGCTGCGACCGACCACATGCTCTCGCTGACTTCTCCCGTTTCCACATTGGCAGCGACCTCGCCGCCGCAGCGCCTGCTCACGCCGCGCCGCCGCCACTCACCTCAAGACAGGACACCCGCTCAAATGACACACAACCGCGTTGCCGAAACTCTGGCCGGTTCCACACCGCAGCCCACGAACGGCACAGCACCACCGGCTGCCAACAGCAAAACTCAAGATACGACCACCGGCCTGGCTGCCGTACTCCGCGAGGCCGAAGCCGTGCAAGTCGCCTTGCGCGAGTCGCACACACGCGTCAGCCACTTGATTGCGGCGCTCAAACGGCACCGTCGGCAATCCAAGCTGATGCAGTCCACGCTGGCGTCGATCAAACAACTTCAACAGCTTGAGGTCTGAGTCGCCGGGCCAAGCCCTGCCAAACAGTTTCGCTGGCCGTGATCCGCGAGTCATTGCGCGACTCGTGGATCGCGGCCACTGCCTGATGCTCGCGCGGATGGCGCGGGCGGTTCTTCGTTTCCGTTTCTCAGGAGTCTCTTCGAAATGGGTGCCCGTCAAAAATTGAACTCCGCTTACGTCAACGGCGCGCTAATCTTGGCGATGGTCGTGGGCGTCGGCTGCGAGTCGCTCACCGCGTTCATCGTCGCGGTCCTCTTCTGCATCGCGTCTTCGCTGTACACCGGCGACCTCCGTGTCGGTTCGCGGCGGCGCTAGCTCGCGCACGCAGCGAGAGTCTGTTCTGTCTGGGCCGACACAACGCCGGTTCTGTCGAGGTTGCTGTCGCGCTCCTATTCGTCCGTGTCTGAATCCTTGATTCCAGGAGATTCTCCATGCCGTTGACTCTCAGTATCGGTTTCAGCCGCAAGGTCGGCGAAGCCAACTACGGCTCGCGCGGAGCGAGCGTGGACTTGTCGCAGGAACTCGATTCTAGCCTCGTCACCGATCCGCAGAAGCTGCAAGCTCACATCCACGAACTCTTCCTTCAGGCGCAGGCCGCAGTGGCCGAAGAGTTGCGTGCCACGCCACTCACGCCGGCCGATCAGGGCACCGCGTGCCGCGACACTTCGGAACGTGGAGCGAACCGCGTCACTCCCCCGGTGCCGAACCACCCGCCTGTGGCCACAGCGGCTCAAGTCCGCGCGCTGCACGCGATCGCACGCCGGCAATTGTTCGATCTGGCGGACCTGCTGCGCGAGCGGTTCGATCACGACCAGCCCGAAGCTCTCTCACTGGATGAGGCGAGCTCTTTGATCCGCGAGTTCGGCTAACAGCCCACCCCGCGAGGCTGTCCTGCGCACGCCGGCTGAGCCTGGGATGGCACGTCCCGATCACGTGAACGAGTGGGCGCTGCGACTGAACCGTCGGGACTCACTCACGCGTGTGTCTTCTGGATCGGTTGATCGAATCGGTTCCTCGATGTTGTCCCGTGCGCTTCCCGGCCCGTCTCGCCGTTCCCAGCGCGTGCTGTCGCATGCGACTGGGTGGCCGACGGGTCGGGGAGAACACCAGATTGCCAAGGACGCGATTTCTTTTAGCTATCAGGCAATTCCCAAATGTCGCTCAGCACATCTGGCACTCACCAATTCTGCGTCGGGAAACCAGCCCGAGCCGCGATGGTACGACCAGCGACTTGACCGACAGTCATCTTCACCCAGGTGGAAGTCAGCGGGAATGATCAAATGTTCTTCAGGACTCGTTTCCCGTGATGTCCGTGAGCCTCGCGTATACCGCCAATCACAGATGGAGTTCATTCAGGATGGCGTGGAGTTGATCGCCGAACAGAATCGTCGAACAGAATCGTCGAAGCGGCGTCTCGCCGCTGGCACTTGGTCAAATCGATGAAGCGGTAAGCTGCCGCTTCGATTGCGTTTCGACTCCTGCCGCCAACCTCGGTTTCATTTCGGACTTTTGGCACGGATGGCGATGTGCTCTGCATCTCGGCACAGCCAGCTCTCGATCGAGAGCCAAGTCTCTTTGAGGAGGCTCAAATTCGAAACGATCCAGCCGCCGCAGCGGCGGACAAGCCGGCGCAGGCGGTCGATGTCCGCTGGCAGCACGTTCCAGAATCCGGCTGCGACCGGGCCGTTCAGCACGGCCGGCCACAGTGGATCCTCCCATTGGGAAATCCAACCGGCGCAGTCGGAGTCTTCCGAGATCGCGGACATCGCCTGTTGCAGGTCGATGCAATTGGCTCTTCGTGGGCAGCGAACAAGGCGGACACATCGCCGCCACGATCCTGACTTTGATCGCCAGAGCGATCCGACACAGACTCGATCCGTTCGCCTACCTCCGCGACCTACTCCGCCGACTCCCCACGATCGCCAAAAACGGAACTCGTCACACTGATCGCCAACCACTGGCAACCGGCGTGACGCCACAACTCCACATGCTCCGCCGGACGCTTACCAAACAGGCGAGTGACGAGTCCGCGACGTAGTTTTGTTACTGAACATAAAAATGCACTGTTGACATTGCGACAAAAGTTTGGAAAAACAGATCACTATGAGCCCATGAACTTATGCTGTATAGCAGTGGACGCAAGTTTCGAATGGCAGAAGAAGCTGCTGGAACTGGTGTCGTCGCCCGAGTCGTTAGCGGACGTCACGGATGAGACACCAAATCAAGGATGATACCATGAAGAACGCGGACGATGTACGGCCATTTTTCATCCCCGACAAACTGGATTACGAAGCGGTCCCGGAATCGTTGAGCGCTGCGATCGAAGGGTTGGTCGAGCCGCTCCATAAGTCCTATGTGCTGGAAGTTGACGACCCACTCGAACGTTCTTTCGGGAACTCGCTGGTCACCTGCCAAATGATGGAGATCCTCGACCAGATTCAACTAGGCGATGCGATTGTCGGAGATACGAAGTCAGAGCAAGCTCTAACGCGCCAAGCTCAACTGTTGCATCGTCTGCATCGCGATTTCTCCATCAAGTGCAAGCTGTCCGATGCGCTCATTCGCTGCCGATCATCCCAGCGACAAATGCTGGCCGGCGATCCCCTGATCAATCACGAGCAGTTCGGGATTCCGTCGCTATTCGATAATGTTCCGGAACGTCGTGCAAATCCGATCGAGGCTGCTCATAACGAAGTCGTCGGTGACAAAGATGTCGGCGATGAGAGGCAACCGTGATGGATCGCCAGCTCCAATTCCGTTGGTACGGACATGAATCATGGCGGCGTTGGATGTCGGTATCATTCGCTCAATCTGACAGGACGAGAAGGAGTATGAGATGTCAGCCGCAGACTTTCTGAAACTCCAACATTGGATTCTCGGACCAACTTGGCGCGTGCAATTCGCGCAGCAGCATCAGCATTCGGGTTTATCGCAGGCGTATCGAGCCGCCGATCCAGCACTCAGTGAGATCTTCCGCGGCTTGAATGTGAGTGATCGTGCCGCATCGCAGGGCACTTCTTCGAACGTCAACTTCGCGAGTCCGTCTTGGGCGATTGTCAATGCACTGAATTGCCAAACCGAACTCGTCGGCTGGCTGAAGCTGTTCACTCTGGTCGGCCTCGCGCGGGAGGAGATCGAGAAGTCGACCGGGTTAAGCCGGCAGGTGCTGCAGCGTTGGCAAATGGCGTTCTTCGACGTTGAAGGATTTCTGACATCTGACGTCTGGCTACATGCCAACGTGATCCACCCGGAAGTCCAAGCGGGACGCTGGCTGTGGGCCTCTCGACTCAAATTCGCGCTAGGCGGCGGACCAGTCGTGGCACGAAAGATTCTACAGGCAGAGACGCGAAGTCCGCGCGACGAGACGGAGCGCAAAGAATTCCAGGCGCTCCAGATTGGCCTGCAAATCAGCGCGGCGCGTCTGGAACCGTGCAAAACTGAGTCTGCTCGCCTGCGGCAAATCAAGAACCTCCAGGAAGAGATCGCGCAGGAGCAACGCCTGAACGCCACCAAGCTCCAAACGGAAGCCCAAATCTTGGCCGACGAGCGGCGGCCGATGGAGCCGAAACGCCGGCAGCCAGCGCAAGCCGCGAGAGAACAGCTCCAGGCCCAGCGGGATGACGAGCGACGCGCCTCCGCGCGAGCGGCGTCTTCGCCGCTGGCGAAGTTGCGCTGGAAGTCTGCCGCAGTCCCGCAGCGCCACGGCGAAGCGTTGCGGCAGTCACCGGGGCTTTGCGACCAAGCGTCGTTCACCGCGACGATCATCACGCTGGCCAAGGATTGGCGGACTTCCGGCGAACTCGAGCAGCGTGGCATCTCAGTGGTTCGCTCGGGGACGATGGCACCCGCGCTGTCGGACCTGTCGCAGGCGGAAGTCGCGACGGACTAATTCATCAAATCGGGAGCAACTCATGGACGGCGCAATCTACGACACGATTCTGAAATACTGTCAGCCATTTGAATTGGCACTCAACCCTCTTTTGAAGGGGCCCGTTCCCGATTTCTACACGTGTCCCCAAGACCCGTCTGCGTTACGGAACGATTTGCGATCGAATTTCACAATCGACCAATTGACTGCCGCCGGAGTCATCCGACGGGGCGCGGACAGTCGCTCGCCGAATTTGAGTTGGACCGCGCCGCTCAGCAGCGTCTCGACGAATCCGTGCATGCCTTCTTTTGATGAGCTGTTTAGTGGCGACTCAGACGCACTGCTGTTTTCCGTCCGCAGAGCACAGGCGGAACCGCCCCTGGAACTGATCACGAATGACGGTTGCCTGTCACGCCGGCAACTGCCGATCATGGCGATTGGGCAGCACCACGCTTTGCAGATCGAGGGGGATCAGCGGTTTCTGTTCGTCACCGATTCGTTAGCGGATGCAGCCTATTTTTGGCGACTCGGTCTGGCCGCAACCACAGCGACTGGTCTGGAGACCCTCGGTCAACCGATCCTCAACCAGTTTTGCCAGCGTTTCGGAATCAGGCGCTGCGACGGTATCGACTCGCTCGACTCGGCACCCGCCTCATCCGCGCCCAAACTGATCCTCGTGTTGTGGTCTCCGTCCCGCATGGACTTCAAGATCCCGCCGCGAGTCTACGAAGCCGCGTGTCACTTCGAAGATCTGTCTGAACAACTGGCCGTCGACCTGAACTCCATCGTTCTCTGGCAACCCGCGAACACAGAGCGCGCCAAATTTCTGATCTGCACCAAGTACGGTGACGGCGACGATGTGGTGCAGGCCATGACACACAGTGTCGAACAATGCCCCCAACATACCGGCGACCGGTATCGGCAGCGCCAGCGCCAGCCGGAGAATGCAGCGGAAGCCGATGTAGCGTCGGTCGACGGCACTGTTCAACCAACAGGATAAACAACAGTCACAGTGGAATCAGGAATGAGAAATGGTCTTCATCCAACGGATCAGGCTCCTGCTCAGGCAGGCCGACAAGTTCTCCCACCTCGTGGAACGCAGTCGGCACCTGACGGCCGCGGTTCTCGACGAGATTCAGGCACCGAGCTTGGCTGGCCTGGCCGCGAAGATCGGGACTGCGCAGGTCGCGAACGATCCGCACGTCAGCCAGATGGCATTGCCGCCGGACATCGACGCGACGAGGCCGATGCGAGATCGATCCCACAAACTTTTGCCAAGGAGCTCCGCACATGCCGCCCGAAACCGACGCCGTGAAGGCTGTGCTTACCAAACCATCCCCGTCCGTGAGTGCGCTGGGGGGACGCCTGCAGCTCGCTCCGGCGGAGGTCGCGGCCTTGACCCAGCAAGGCTTTGTCTCGTCCGAACGCCGCGGACCGAACAGCCTCGTCTACAAATTGCGGTATCGCCTGCAGGGTCGGCAACGGGTGCGCTACCTGGGGACATGTGCCCTGACCGCCAGGGCGATTGAGCAGGAACTGCAACAACTCCAACGGACACGGCACGAACGCCGGCAACTGTTGCAGCTCCACGCTCTGATGCGCCGGCAACTCAAAGCGGGCAAGGCCGCCTTGCGGCCGCTGTTGCAGAGCGCGGGTTTTGCATTTCATGGATTCGCCGTGCGGCGGAAGCGGAGCGTCCCATGAGAGGATCATTCCCGGATCACGGCTGTGGCCGCTGGGTGGATTGCGGCGCTCACGGTTCCGGTGACCGGCACCTGGCCACGAATCGCGCCGCGGAGTTCCGCGGGATTGATCCCGCACAGCGCTCGTGTTGGCGGGTGCTCCCGCCGATCAATCAGTTCATGCCACGCAGAGACTGTTTTAATCCACGGCCGGGCCAGACGAGCCCCGACCGCAGGTCCGCCGGAGCGATGCAAAGCGAAGAAATCACGCGTTTGATACCCATGCACCGCTCAGCACTCGCGAGAGCGGCACAGGCTGTCCGCCCCCGCCCCCGTCCGCGACGCGAGTCCGCAGGGAATGCCGCAGAGAATAACCACGGTTCACCCGGGCGTGCCACGCGAGTCGCGCTGGTGCCGGCGCGACTCGAACCTCGTCGGCTTGTGGCCGGCGTTGCATGCAGTCGCTCAATCCAATCGCATACGGATCCCAACAATCAGCTGCGCGTTTGGGTGTAGCTCATCGCGCAAGCGGACTTGATGAGTTCTGGATTGAGGCAGTTTTTGTACCAGGTCGATTCTGCGACTTCGAACAGGTCGTCGTAGTTCGCGTAGGCGCGGTTCGACCAACAGTGGCTCCGCAGGTAGTGCCAGAGGTTCTCGATGCCGTTGAGTTCCGGGGAATACGGCGGCAGCTTGATCAACGTCACGTTCGACGGCACTTGCAAGTCACGAGCGGTGTGGAAGCCGGCTCCGTCCCAGATCATCGCGGCATGCACGTCGGGAGCCAGCGAGCGTGAGAACTGATCCAAGAACTGATTGATGATCCCGGTATTCAGCACCGGTGAGAGGATCGCTTCGGCTTGGCCGGTCGGCGTCAGCCCGCAGAACAGCGCCTAGGGCTGACGAAATGTGGGCTTCTCCGTGTGGCAGATTGACCCACAGAACCGATGAAGCAGCATGTGTGCTGTTAGCCACACAGGCACTCCAAGCTGACAAGGCCGAGTTCATGACAACCATCACCCGGAATGATGCACGGATCAATGTCCAACTCCCCAGCGAACTCAAGCAGACCATTGAGGACGCAGCCACTGCTTTGGGGCAGACGGTCACTGAATTTGCGCTCTCGACTCTCATACGGGAAGCCCGGCAGGTACTCCAGGATGCCCAGGTCACTCGTCTTTCGAATCGAGATCGAAACCGATTCCTGAAGGCACTCGACGACGCTGACGCTAAGCCCAACGCGGCCCGCAAAGCCGCTGCCCGTCGTTACGGAAAACTCCGTGGCTAATTCGCCAGCATCTCCCTGGTCCGTGGAACCATTCGACCGACAGCGACACGACCGTTCGGGCTTCGATTGCGGGATTCCGATTCTGAACGAGTGGCTCGCGACGAAGGTGAGCCAGTTTGAAAAGAAGGATCTGGCTCGGACCTACCTGCTCGTTGAGGCCGGGAGCACTGTCGTCAAAGGCGACTACGCTCTTTCCAACCACACTGTGGCCTATGAGTCTTTGCCCGCAGATCAGGTCAAGGGTCTGCCTCAAATCGACATGCCTGTCGTGTTGATCGGAAGACTGGCCTCGTAGCGAGCGTTCGGCGGCGTTGTTGTCGATGGCAAGATGGCCGTCGTCGGTGTAGCGGCACAGCGCGGTCCTGCGCGATTCGCACCCCGCATTCTTCGATTCCACAGCATGGCTTCCCGCTGTCGCATTTTGTGACTATGGTTCTGGTGCTCGGTGAGTTTGGCGACATGGGGACAAACGATGCACGTCATCGCCCGACCGGCGATTGAGAACGCGAAACAGCAACACCCGGCGTGCGGGAACTGGCTCGACAATTGGTGGCGCACGGCGGGTCGTGCTGACTGGCGAAGTCTCCATGACGTGCGTGGCGATTATCCGTCGGCGGATCAAGTCGGTGGTTGTCTGGTGTTCGATGCTCCGAGTGCTCGGCGGCTGATTTGCAATGTTCATTACGCCAACGACGACCGGCAGGGAACGCTCTTCGTCCGCTATTTTCTGACGCATGCAGAATACGACCAAAATGCCTGGAAAGACGTTTGTTGTTAAGCAGGGGAGATGACGCGATGCTCGTGACCTACAAACAACTGCTTCAAGAAGTTGTTCCCCGTCCGATTTCCTCGGATCGAGAATACAAGCGGGCTCTGAAGCAGATTGAACGCCTGATGCACGCGGCCCGCAAGACACGAGCGGAGGACGACATGATCGAACTTTTAGGCACTCTGATCGAACAGTATGAGGTTCGTCTGGGCTATACCGATCCCGTCCTGTCCCCGCGCGATCGGCTGGCGGGATTGATGGAGGCTCGCGAATTGACTCAAACCGATTTGTCAGAACGTGCCCATGTGCCCCGCACCACGCTCAACGAAATTCTCTGCGGCAAGCGTGGCATCAGTAAGACAATCGCGTTCCGATTAGCGACGTTCTTTGGTGTCAGTATCAATGAGTTGATCGTTGACGATCCAGTCGAGGCATAGCTGGCACGGAGCATCGAAGCGGGGCAGACGAGTCAGGTGTGCGAATTTCGGATTGATCGTAAGCGTCCGGCGCAACACATCTTGATAGGCGTGTTAGCCTGATCCGTTTCGCGAATTCACGAGACGTGATCAGGAGCAACGCGATGAAGGGCAAAGGTCCGAGGCGGGATTTGGAGAGAGAACGTGTGTGGCGGGCGGTGCTGGTTCGGCAGCGGCAAAGCGGGTTGTCGATTCGAGAGTTTTGTCGACGTGAGACGCTGGCGGAGGTGTCGTTTTATGCTTGGCGGCGGGAGTTGCTGCGGCGGGATCGGGAATCCGCGAGCGTGCCACATCCCTCCTTCGAAGTTCCGCACGTACGGATCTGTGCGGGGGGCGGCAACGGCGGTCCCTACCGCGATTCTATTTGTTTCAGCTCGCTTTGACTTTTGCTTACGCGGCAGCGTTGGCGGTGTCTCCAATGATCGTCGCAACGCTTTCGTGATCAAACCAAAACGGGATTCCACCTGGAGCGATGTAAAAGGCCAAACCGTCGCGGTAGGCCAAGGCATGCGGATGATCCACTTCAAATCGCTGACCGCCGGACAATTCAATTGTGAACGGATGAAACGGACGCAGCTCGCTGAGCTTTTCCACAACCACCTGAAAATTCTCAACAGTCATAATGGCGTGTTCCTTGAAAGCAACTGAAATTCGTCGGATTGAATTTCATCCATCGAATTCATCGAAGTACGGTGTCAGATTGTCGCTCAGCCGGAATGGTGTCAAGCGCGACCTGCCAGACGGCACAGAAAACAACCACACTCCGTGACCCGCAGGCAGGTCACGGAGTGTGGTTGTCTTGTCAAAACTTCCGAAGGCAGTGGAGACTTCGGAAGATTGAGTGGTTGGTTTTGTGCGCCGACTGACAGTCTGCGGTCGTGCCTCGCTGAACCGTGGCCAGTGGCAGGCTGAGTTGGCTGACGACCGATTGAGGGACGGCCAAATAACCGCTGAAACCAGAATCCACCAAGAACAAGACGTCCAGACTTCGTTCCTTGTGGATGTGCGACAGCTTGACTCTGGCTTCGAGGTTCGCGTCGATTTCACCGGCGATCAAAACAAGCTCCGCGTATTCAGGGCGTGAAAGACTGCGGGATACCCAATTCGTTCGACCAGAATCTGCGCATCGGGACGGCGTTCCCAAAGTCGATCGCTCGCCACATCGGCGTCACTGGCGACTTCGTAATCTTCCGTCTCGACATCAATCGCCACGAACTGCCCGCGACATTGCGGCTCCAATATCGGACGGAGTTTGGCGGTGTAGATCGCAGCACCGCGATCTCCGAGCTCTTGCCGAGCGATTCTGCGAACGGACATAGAGCATCTCCTTTGATGATTGAACCGGAGCGTTTTCTTAAGCGTTGCCTGAGCATGGACGCAGAGTGTAACCGACATGACGCGCTGGAGCGGGCTCGTCATTTCATTTCTGGCCTGGCAAAGAAAAGGCAAAGACGAAGAAAAGGGGGGCAAAGAAAAGCTGACGATCTTCGAGAAGCCGGCGGACTACGAGGCGTTCCTGCAGGCACTGGACGAAACTTGGCAGATCATCCCGCTGCCGATTTTTGCAATGGTGGCGATGCCGAACCACTGGCACTTCGTGGTGCGGTCGACGACCGACGATCAGGTCAGCGAATTCTTGCGCCGCCTGACGGTCATGCACACGACTCGCGATGGCCAAGGTCCAACCCGATCGCCGAAAGATTCTGAAGATCCAAGAGGTCAATACCACTGAGCAGTGTGCGATCCTCAAACCGCTCAATTCCCAAGCGGTCTTGAGAATAGACCTTTCCGCGAGTCGGCGAGCGTCGGTCTCTTTGGCCGAATCGCGAACGAATGAAGGACAGAAAGTTGCGCAACATGACCGCTGGCCCCCACGATAATTCGTGTGGTTGACTTGCCAACGCCGTCGTCAACCATGACCTGAAGAAGCCGCAGTTCCTCGGGAATTGCGGTCGATGTCGCTGCGAGTTTTTTCGGTCGAACGTGCGTTTGGCAACCGGGAACCCTGAACCTCAATGACACGCCCAGTGGAATGGTATGCCGCCAACAATTCGTGTTAGTCTGGCACAGTACCGAAGATGTCGTGTCAGATCCACAAGCGGCCGAACTTTACGGACCACCGCCCAGCCGTGGCGAATTGACTCTTCTGGGCACCGTCGGCACCGTCGGTCATCTGGCCCCAATAGTGGAAGCTGTCGCGTCGCGGTTTCGAGAGAATGGCGACTTCGTTGAGTGATCACCCGGTGACGATCCACGGACGGACGAGTTCCGTGAAGCGATCTTCGGGCGACGGGCCGTAGCGCAATGTGTGGCCGTAACGGCCACGTTCAAAGGTCTGCGCAAAGATCGCCGCGAGATCACACCGCAGATCCCGGTCTGGCGGCAGAAGCGGAATCGGAATCGCCGGCAAGCGGTCGCACAGCGTCCAGGCATAGATGTCGCAGTACGGTCGGTTCGTGAAACGCGAGACCGTCGCATAGAAGTCACCAGGTGGCAACTTGCCATCGACCGGCAAACGTTGGCCGCCCAACAAGAAGTCCAATTCGACGAGATGCACGTCTTGATGCAGAATCGCGAGCCGCTTGTCGAGGTAACGCACGCGATCCGTTCCCGCCTCGTTGGTCGGTGAGAGCAATTCCAAAACGGCCACCAGTTGCTCGTCGGGGCGGTGGTAAATCTCAATGAACGTCTCGCGAGTCTCTTCACTTTCAATCGTGATCGGTAGCGTGACGGGTTCCAAGGTCGTTACGGCCGAATCCGATCCCGAGTCCGACGGCCCCGACCACGTTTGCCAAGCGGTCTCGCGGTAAGCAATCGCGACGTCCGGTCCAATCAGTTTTCCGTAGCCGGGCTTGTACTCGATCAGGTTGACGCGCTCGTTCATCCGCGCTGAATAATGATCCGGCAACGCATCAATCATCGCGTCGCGCCAGTACGTCACGAAGCTGGAATGAAAGTCCGGCCAAAAGTTCTCCCATTCGATGTAGGGATCAACTCCGGGAAAGCGACTGGGCATGTGATGCCTCCCTGGTGAAACAAAACAGATTCAGAGACACGATTCGATGGAGCGTGCTGCGGTCGCAGAGGATTGTCACGTCGTTGAACGCGCTCGGCAAGATGCCTCCGGCACTCCAAATACTGAAGACGCCAACCGGCCCCGCTCAAAAGGCAACACTTTTGCGTCAGTAATAAGTGGGTGCGACCAGCTAGCTGTGGACCTTTGAGATTTTCGATCTCGACTGACAAAGGAGAAATAGCTCACGAAGCTGATGACTCTACTGTCGAACGCGACTCCCAATCGCGTTCGAACCTCTCTTCACCAGAGTGTCTGACACGCGGCCTGCTGCAAGGTGGGAAGCCCGCGTTGGTCCGAGGAGCGTTGATGAACAGTGCTTCAACACCT
Organism: Candidatus Kuenenia stuttgartensis; assembly: GCA_945904015.1. GTDB lineage: Bacteria > Planctomycetota > Planctomycetia > Planctomycetales > Planctomycetaceae > SXKJ01. The sequence goes on from CAMDPK010000060.1 coordinate 23,823, forward strand.
CGGCGTCGGAAGGTGCAGCGGATTAGCGAAAGCAAACTGTGTGGGACCGTCAATAGTGACCTCGCAGCGCTGTTGTCGCGAGGGGGCGAATGCTCGCGGGTAGTGGGGCCTTCCTACGGGGCCGTCCACGGTGAATGACAACCCCGCCGGTCTTCGGAGCAGAATCCGTCTACATCGCGTGTGGCGTCATCGGAACTGGGACATGTTGTTCGTCGCTTCGTCATGCCTCTGCATGGTGAAGGTGCTGACCGTCTCAACGATGCACGGAGAGACTACCGGTGTGTGGCGAGCAATAAAAGATCGTGGACCAAGCCAAGGCCCGGAGTAATGTCCGGGATACGGGGGGAGTTCCCGGCCATCATCCCGATGGAGCTGAATTCCATACGTGCTGAAGAAGTGAAGGTGAACTGCGGCGAACGAAGTCACGAGCGAAAGGCGTGTTGACGATGGGGAAACTCATCGACGCAAATGGAACTCAGGCAAACTCGATTGGAGCCAGATCGACTGGCGACAGGTTGAGCGAACCGTTCTTCGTCTGCAACAACGAATCTTCATGGCGAAGGTAAGCGTCCGGCAAACCACGTAGAGTTGCTACGTCACTTTGGCTGCCAGCGGTTGGGGAGCAGTGTGACGAGTTCGGTTTTGGCGATCGTGGGGAGACGGCGGAGCAGGTCGCGGAGGTAGGCGAATGGATCGAGGCTGTGTCGGATCGCGCTGGCGATCAAAGTCAGGATCGTGGCGGCGGTGTGTCCGCCTTGTTCGCTGCCCACGAAGAGCCAATTGCGACGTCCGATGGCCAGGCCTCGTAGCGATCGTTCGGCGGCGTTGTTGTCTTTCGGTGTTTCACCGATAGGGGCTGGAGCTTCGTGGACTGTGTCAGCAAGACGGTCATGGAGCGACTCGACACGGCATTTTCGTTCGATCACCACTTCCGACAGTTTGGCAATGTGCTCGTCGTTCCGTGATGCGATGCTCTCGTGGACCTGCCAAGCCAAAGTGCTTCAGCCGAGGGAACTCCGTGACCGTGTCGTTGGCAAGCTGCGACAAGCGCTCGAATTGCACGGCTGATTCGAGTCGACCGCTGCGTGAGTTTTGGAATCAAGAGCGGGTCTGATTTGCGGTCAATCAACATTGGTCGACGGATGCCACCCAGCAGCGATCCAATAGCTTCGGACTTCAATCGCATCGGGATCATCGGCGAGATGCAAAGCAGCAACCGTTGCTCGACCCGATGGCGTCAGTCCCTCAATGCGAAGTCCGTCCACGGACCAACAAAAGTGTTCCGACCAACGCTGCGTGCGAGGATTGAACAACGGCACGACGATTCGGGATCGGCAGCGGCGATCCGTCGCGCCTTCGCGCGATTACAAAGCGGGCAACTGAGCCACAGATTGAATTCTTCGTCAGTCCCGCCGAGTACCACAGGAATTAAGTGCTCGATTTCCAGCCGCGCCATCACCAGCCGTTGAGGACTGAGGCAATAACCACAGCGATTTCCGGCGGCAGCCCGAATTCGACGATCGAGTTCGACGGAAATGTACTCACGCGGCATGCTCATTCAGCGGCGGTCTGAGACCACGAGCCACGGCCGTTCGCCAAGCCCGAGCCTTTGTCACCAGCCCCTTGCGATAAATCCCCATGAGTTCATCCAAACGCTGCTGATCGCTCACCGACAACTCGCCTGCACCTTGCAGCGCCAACAGTTGACTGAGTTCGTTCTGCTGGTCGTCGTCCAATCGTGAATCGCAAAGCGTGAGCAATTCGTCGTCGGACAACGACTCAACGCCCGGCTCTTCCACCGCGCGGCCGATCCAATCCACAACGACATCTTCCAACCGCCGTTGATGTGCTGCCGAAAATCGTCGGACTTTCTGTGCCAGGTCGTCGGGCAATTCCAAAGTGACGGTTTCACTCATGACTTGGTCCTGATTCATGACCAAAAACAAACATTGGCGAGTCAATCTACCGCCCGATCCGACCGACCGCCAACAACTTCCCCGCGATACGATCACTGGACCATATTTGAGCTTCGCCCGAATCGCTGTCAACGACGACCAATCGCTTTCCGAGCACAGTTGAGTCAGCGGTTTGTTGCTCCGACGCCGACCCCACGCTGTCAGTTCCGTCGGGTATCTCTTGTCGCTGAGCGCAACCGCTCTTCCGGCGCATGTATCCCGGTCATTGCTCCGATTGTTGCCACAAGTAAGGGGAACTCGACCATGAGTATTTTCAACAACCTGTCCATTTCGTGGGGCTACCTTTTGACGTTCGTCGTCGGCTGCTGGTATGGCGCACGCTGGGTTCGCCGCTACAACGTCGTCCTGGACCGTGGCATGCACCGAGTCATGATGGACGATCTGGATTACAAGACCAACGCCCTCGAACGCCTGACGGGCGATGACACCGGCTTCGTGATAACTTCGGACCAGGGCGACGATGAATCTGTCGAAGTGGGCATCGACGTTTTTGCGGAAGGAGAAGTTTTTGCGGAACAACCAGGTATTCCGAACGATGATTCGGACATCCGCGTTTGTCTCGATTGAAGTTCGCTCACGGAGTCGTCCTGCATGGCCCCACCAGTCCCAGCGAGGATGAATATGAAACGGCTGCAAATCACATTGAACGGGCGTTTGATTCAATGGGCACACCGAACTTTTCGATCCAGGTTCCTGACGACGCAGATGTGGAACTCATTGGCACAAACACGCCCTGCGAAATTGCTGATGCGGCCAAGATCCCGATGTCGTTTTCCGAAGCCGATTATCTTCAGACAGACGATCACGAAATTAAAAGTGTTACCGACGTGATTGACGAACCGAACCAACCATCGGCCAACGTTTCTCAAGAATAGATTCGCGCTTTCAGCGGCTCAGTTCTGCTTTGGCAAGTGGGCGAGCACGAAGCCATCGACGATTCTGACATCCATGTTTTCTCACCTGAAGTTCACCACCGATGATTGCTGATTGGGACACCGACACCGTGATCGTTTCGGACTTGCTGCAACAGCAGCATCCGAAAATTGAGCGCGGACTCCGAGCGATCCTCCAAAAGCACGACGTTCCGTTGCTGAGGGTTGAGGGCACGAAGGATATCTGGATTCGTGACTACGCACCGCTGCAAATCAAACGTGGCCAGTTCATCCAGTTTCGTTATTACCCCGACTATCTGCGGGATTCCGTAGTGCCAAGACGCATTTCGAGAGCACTTCGGGCACGCTCCAAATGTCGGAAAAAACCGGGGTCTTCAAAAATCGCATTCTAGCGGCGAAACACGACTTTAGGCCCAAAGCGGGCACACTTTTCAGACCTGTACCCACTTTGATCGGGCATTGGACTGGGGAGGCAAGGCTCTGAAGTCGAACTGGCTTCGGAGACTTGGCATTCTCATCTAAGTTCGAGGACTACGAGTTCGCATTTGTCTCGCACGATGTCATTCCGGGAAACAACCGGATTGGAATTCGTTTTTTGGACGCACCGCGGAAAAGTCATCGTCAAGGAGATTGTGATTCTCAAGAAATAACCCCGCCAAGTTCGCCCGACCCTGATGTTCTCCAACTCGCTGTTCTTTCAGTCAGCGTCACTCATCGGTCTTGTCGAGCTTGGCACCGCGACGAATGGCCAACTTGCCAAACTTCGCCGTGATTTGATCCGCCACGCGATCGAGTTCCTGATGACGCTCGCGGAAAGGCTGATCGAAGAGTAGCTGCTGAGACGCACCGGAGTTATTGAATTTGTTGACGCCGAATCCCAGCAGTCGTATCGGCAGATGCTGCGACGGGAGGCGTGTCGTCAGCAGTTCGACGCCGGCGTCCAGCAATTCCTGGGTGATGTTAGTCGGCTCCGCAAGTGTCAGTGATCGTGAGATCGTCTTGAAGTCTGCGAACCGCACTTTCAACTCCACCGTGCGGCCCTTGATGTCGTGCTGTCGCAAGCGGCGAGCGACCTGTTCGACGAGATCCACCAACCAAGCTCGCAGCACCTCCATATCGGCGATGTCTTCGGCGAACGTGGTTTCATTGGAAATGGACTTGGCCTCGCGATCGGGCACAACCTGACGATCATCAATTCCGTGAGCAAGCTGCCAATAGTGCTCACCGGACGAACCGAAGAGGTCGTTGAGCATGTCGAGCGGCATTTGCCGCAATTGACCAATCGTGTGAATCGCGAGTCGCTCGAAGACTTGGCCGGTGACTTGGCCAACACCCCACAGTCGGCCGACCGGCAGCGGATCGAGAAATGTTTGTACTTCATCGGGTTCGACGACGACGAAGCCGTCGGGCTTCTTCAGATCGCTGGCGATCTTGGCGACGAACTTGTTGGTGGCCACGCCGACCGAGGCGACGAGCCGGAGGTCCGCGCGAATGCGCTGTTTGATCTGTCGGCCAATTTCAGCGGAGGGACCGAAGATGGATTCGCTGCCGGTGACATCGAGAAAAGCTTCGTCGAGTGACAGCGGTTCGACCAACGGCGTGAACTGCTCAAAGATGTCTCGAATCTGCCGGGACACTGAGGCGTAGTAGTCGATCCGAGGCTTGATAACGACCGCATGTGGACAGAGTCGCTTGGCTCGGGCTGCCGCCATCGCACTGTGAACACCGAACTTGCGGGACTCGTAGTTCGCCGCAGCCACGACGCCACGACCTTCCGCCGAACCACCGACGATCACCGGTTTGCCGACAAGCGATGGGTTATCGCGTTCCTCGACCGAGGCGTAAAAAGCGTCCATGTCGATGTGGAGAATCATCTGCACCCAAGTCCGCTAATTGCCGACGCAACCGATCTTAATCCTGTTTGGAAAGGTCTCGCCATTCCTGGCAAATGAAACTCTTATTCTTGGCACTGCTCCACCATTCGATTGACCCACGCCATCTTTTGCGTTTGCAAAGCAGGCAACGGGTGCAGAAATCTATTCGTTGTTCTGCGCGTGGCAAGTTCTCGGCTTACCGGCTCTCAAAGAGAGCTTGTGCAACGATTGCGGAGAATCGCCTTTGCAAATCCTGAACGCACGCCTTGTCCTGATCGGTTAGGAACTTGGAACGCCCTTGTAAAACTTCGGCTTCGTGATACCGGCGAAAAAGTTTCGGCCGACCAATGCTCGGCGCAGACGAGTCCCCCGCCAAAAGCTTGGCGATTTTTGAGTCTGTCGTAATCCGTGGGTCAAAAGGCATAGCGGCAGATGATTCAAACCCGTCGAGATCACGCCACCGTGCCGTGGCCGTGAGAGCGAAGCATCGTTGGCCGTGGCGTGGAAATCAAACGCGGATCCCCGAGCGGTGTCGCGTGTACGAAGGATTGTTCGAATAAAAGAATGCCGATGTCGAGGAAATCATCCGTGATCAAGCAGTCCTCACCGGGCCGTCGTGAGGGAAGCACCGAATTGCCCCCGGCAGCCAACGGAAATCATCACGTCAAGATTGTCGTGCTGGGGCGAAGGCCCGTTCATGTCGTTCCCAGTCGATCCACTCCGAGCCAGGAAAACTGATGCGGACGCTCGTTTTGTTGCTGCGACTTCCGCACTGCATCCTGCAACTGCTCGTCTCCCAGCTTACCAAGAAGTGCTTGGATCGTGCCGAGTGCCTGCCCCGAAGAAGTGTCTTGCAGATCCAGGCCGCGAAATTTTGGAAGCAACTTCTGTTCGATCTGATCGGCCATCGCCAGTTTGTAGGCGGAAGGATCGGGGTAGTTGGCGATGTACGCCAGCATCGCCGCGAACGTGCGATGCGCGAACGGCCTCCCGATCGACTGCATGGCTTCATTCAACGTCTGAATCCAACCCGACACTTCATCGCGAATTTGGCGGTCAAGTTTCTCCGAGTCGCGAGTCCAGGATTTCCAGGACTCATAAGGCAGCCAGTTCTCCGTCGGCTTGGGAGGATTCTGCACGGCACCTGGTCGCAACTTGAATGGTCGGCCAAACCGCAGCACGTTCGCGCGATCGACGACTTTGTCGGACAACGCCTGCGTTGTCTCGTCTTCATTCATCGTGCCGACAAACAGGACATTTCGATCAACAAAGAGTTGCAGCGTTGGCTGCTGCCGGACTTGGACCTGGCCGTTCTCTGCCTGGAGTGACTGAAAACCGACTTCCAAGGCGATCTCGGCCTTGCGTCGTTCATGGGGATTCTCGGACGCGATGCCACGCCGAATCTCCAGCCGGCTGAGAAACTCGCTGAAGTAGTATTCGACCCGCGCCAAGTTCATCTCGTCGAGCAGCACCAGCAACAGGCGCTCGCTGAGGTTTTCGGCTCGCCATTCTTTCGGGAAATTCCAACCCCGTTCAGGAGCGTCAAAGAAACGATCCATTTGCACGAGCGCCCGGCCCAATTCCGTCGCGTGATAGCGGTTCTCCAGAAAGTTGAAGAAACCCAGTATGTCCTGCGGACTGTCCCAACGGGGCTGCACGGCCAGGCTGAGAAAATGTAACCCCATGCCTTCTGCGTAGCGACGTGGCAGTTCGCTCTTACCCGTACCGCTGATGCCGGCCAGCACCACCAACGGCGACATCTCGGCAATTTTCAGCGACGTGTGGAACGCATGCAGCACACGCTCGTGGAACCGAATGCCCAGTTGCTCAAGGTAATTCGAAGTGCGGCTGAGGCTCGCCTGCTCGTCCTCTTTCGCCGGTGTCGTGAATGCTGTCCTCGCGATCGCTGGCTTCCACAACTCAGCCAGTCGGTCCACATCGTTCACGCCCACCGTCGGCGCAATTTGGGTCCAACGCTGCTCCGCCACTTCGAGCAGCCGGTTCACGTCCTGCAACTGCTGCTGGATTCCCCCCAACTCTGCAAACTTCGTCTCCCACTCGGCCTTGGCCTCGGCTTGCTCGTGCTGAAGATGTTCCAGCTCGTTCTTTTTTTTCTGTAATTCGTGTTCGACATTCGCCAGGAATTTTTCGGCAACGTCTCGCTGTACCGACTGAGCCGCGATTTGCTCCAGGAGCCCCGTCAGTGTTGCCTGCCCCGTGCTGGTCTCGGAATGCCGCTTCGTCTGTTCTGTCACTTGCCCGGCAATGACTCCGTTGAGTCGTCGGTTTTCGTCGAGCAGCCACTTGCGTTGCTGTTCGGCTTGCTGCTCTTCCAAGACGATCTCATCCCGCTTCTTCCGCAGATCCAGCAGATTCGCCTGCAAGGTTTCGAATTGGTCGGTGAGCAAAGACAGCTCGCGTTGGACCTGCTCACATCGAGCCAGGTTTTCGTTGAGCAGCCACTTGCGTTGCTGCTCGGCTTGCTGCTCTTCCAAGACGATCTCGTCCCGCTTCTTCCGCAGATCCAGTAGATTCGCCTGCACGGTTTCGAACTGCTCGTTGAGCTGTGGCAACTCGCGTTGCACCAGTTCATATCGAGACAGGTTTTCCTCATATCGAGCCAGGTTTTCGTTGAGCCATTTCTCGGCCTGCTGTTTGCGTTCGATGAGCAGTCGATGCGGCGCGGAGTCTTGTTGAAGCTGTCGCATTTCCTCGCGGAGTTGTTCACTCTGATCGCGCACGGTCTCTCGTTGCTTTGTGAGCGACTCGAACTCGGCGCGCATTTCCGGCAGCTCACGGCTGACACGCTCGTAGGTGACGAGGTTTTGCTCCAGCCATTGTTCGACGGCCTGCTTGCGCGCGATCACGGCATACGCGTCGTCGATGTCCTTTTGAAATGCGTGGCGTTGCTCGGTGAGCCGACTGACTTCTTCGGTCAAACCTGGCAGTCGGCAGGCGTCCGGCAGCCGAGACTCCTTCTCTTTGAACGACTCGATGCGCCGGCGCAGCTCGAAGAGCAAGATCACCGCCGCCCCAAGCAGGCACAGCGGCACACTCAACGAGATCAAATCTGGAGTCAGGAGGTCGGTCACTTCAAGGTCTTTCCGTCCGCTGCTGGTGATGACTCTGACGTGTCCGCATCCTTGGCATCACTGGACTTCTGGTCCGATTCCCTAGCCTCCGGCTTCGCCGATTTGCTGCCGGTTGATTCCGCGAGCAAGCACTCTCGCTCCGTCTTTTCCTGATTCCACATCACTTCGTCGGTTGCAGTGTCTGTTCGTTCTTGGGGATGTCCCACTCCAAATCTTGAGGCTCGCGTTCACGTTCCACTGGCTCCACATTCCAGGCCGCGTTGCGGTCCATCCCAAGCAGAGATTTGTCGACAGCCCCCAAACTGCCCGCCCATAACAGACAGACATGTGCTGACGAGCCGCGTTCCAAACCGACACTTCCAAACCGACACTGAGATCCCGTGGTCTGACCGCGCGAGACATGATCCGGGTGATGAACTGGTTCTACGCTGGCCCTCTCTTTTTGCCAGCCCCGGACTGACGTTCGCCGGACGCCTCCAAAATCGCAGCATAACCAGCACATCAGCCGAGTGTTCGATGAGGTGACACCGCGATCACAGTTCCAGCGGACGCGGTCGATGCAAGCCGCAGATTCCGCACGACCGGCGAAATCACCCTCGACCTCCAAGCTCTGCAATCCGAAATGCGTGATGCCGTCACCAAAAGCGCGGATGAACCGTTTTGAACGCCGACTGACACGGCGCATTTGGCCAGCGGCAGGTCGTGCCACTCGGATTCGCGGCGGGCTGTGAGGCCGCGCTCGAGCTCGTCGAGTTGGTGATCGATCCCCAAGTGAAGCCGACATCCAGCGGATCGAGCAGAAGCTTCGTTGATCATTTCGATGCGAGTCATGGGCTTGCTCCTGTCGCACACTCTGCCGCCAACCAATCCGCGAGACATTCATTCCTGAGAGAGTTTGATAGCATCCTGTCGTGTGCGCGATCGTTTCATGGCGACCGACTGGCTCGTCCAGGGACAGAAAATTAGACATCTCCAATCCCCGCATTCAAGAGCCGTGACGATGACGACGGAAACCAATGCAGCGGCCCCTGTGCCACCCTGGCTGAATGCGATTGGTTCGCGTTACTTCTTGGATTGGTTGCAGCAGCAGCGGTGCAGTCTGGCGTTCACGACGTACCAGACCGGCAAGCTGTTTCTGGTCGGCCGCAAGTCCGCCAGCGGCGCGGGGGTGCCGACGAGCGAAGCGGACCAAGCGTTGTCGATCTTTGAGCGGACTTACAACCACTGCATGGGGATGTGCGCGTCGCCGGACGGGCGGACGATTTGGTTGAGTTCGCGGTATCAGATTTGGCGTTTGGAACAGGCTCCGGCGGACGTGGTTCCTTATCGGCCCGCCGAGGGAACCGCGACCGACGGAGACGACACGCAGCAGCCACCGCAGTGGGTGGGGCGCGGTTACGATGTCGCCTACATCCCGCGCGTCGGTTACACGACCGGACACATTGACGTGCATGACCTGGCGGTCGATGCCGACGGCCGCGTGGTGTTCGTCAACACGATGTTCGGTTGCCTGGCAACATTCAGCGAGCGGGCCAACTTCAAGCCGTTATGGCGTCCGCCGTTCTTGAGTGCTCTGGTTCCGGAAGATCGCTGTCACTTGAACGGTCTGGCGATGCGTGACGGTCGGCCGGCATTTGTGACGGTCGTCAGTCGCTCGGACGTCGCGGACGGTTGGCGCGATAAGCGGCACGACGGCGGTTGCGTGTTGGATGTCGCCTCGGGCGAAGCGGTCTGCACGGGCCTGTCGATGCCGCACTCGCCGCGCTGGTATCGCGACCGGCTGTGGGTGCTCAATTCCGGCACCGGCGAATTCGGGCAAGTCGATCTCGCGAGCGGTCGCTTCGAGCCGATCGCGTTTTGCCCTGGCTATCTGCGAGGCCTTTCGTTCCACGGCGACTACGCCATCGCGACGCTCTCGAAGCCGCGGCACCTGACGTTCCAAGGTCTGGCGCTGAACGATCGCCTGACCCAAAAGGGCGCGGAGCCGCAATGCGGTTTGCAGATCATCGACCTACGAAGCGGATCAATCTCCGAGTGGCTGCGGCTCGACGGCACGCTGGTCACGGAGTTGTATGACTCGGTCATCTTACCCGGCGTCCGACAGCCGATGGCCGTGGGCTTCAAGACCACGGAGATCGAACGCCTGATGCTCATTGAGGACGAATGACTCCGGACAACTCTCCAACACTCGATATCGCCAAAATGAGAAAGAACTGGCTGTCTCACCGACTGGCGGATTCATCGAGATTCGGCGTGCGGAGAGATTTTCATTGGGGTATGTTACGCGGAGTGGTTCGTGGTGAATTCGAGGAGACGGAATGATGACGATTACTTTGACGATGGCTCCAGAGACCCAGCGAAAGTTGGTTGAACGGGCGACTCGCGTCGGACAGGACATTGAAACGCTGGCCTGTGAGCTGATCGAACGCAGCTTGAACAGTGAGCCGACACTGGACGACATCTTGGCCCCTTTTCGCCGACAAGTGGCGGAGAGCGGCATGTCCGAATCCGAACTGACCGCTTTCTTTGAGGAAGCGCGAGACGAGGTCTACCGCGACAAACAAGGGGCCGGTCGGTGACGCACCGTGTGGTTTTTGATTGCATGGTGTTCTTGCAAGGCGCGGCCAATCCTGATGGACCAGCGGCGGCTTGTTTGCGACTCGCGGAGAAGGGGCACGTCGAGCTTTGCATCAGTTCCGAGATTCTGAGCGAGGTTCGCGATGTGTTGACTCGCCCCAAGATACAGCACCGGTTCTCGGCACTGACCGAAGAGACGGTGTCTGCGTTTCTCACGCGGGTCAGTCGATTTGCCCTCGTGGTGAGTGACGTGCCACGAGTGATTTCGCTTCCGCGCGATTTCAAAGATGAGAAGTACCTGGACCTCACTGTGGCGACTGGTGCCGAGTGTCTCGTCAGCCGCGACAACGATCTTCTGGACTTGATGGACGCACAACGTCCTGAAGGCCAAGCATTCCGTGCGACCTTTCCACAAATCACGATCCTCGATCCGGTCTCTTTCCTGCGTGCCTTTTCCAAACAGACTTCCGAATGACCCCGGACAACCGAGCTGTCTGACTCGGTCGTCTTGTCCGGCGTCCGACAGCCGATGGCCGTGGGCTTCAAGACCACGGAGATCGAGCGCCTGATGCTCATTGAGGACGAATGAAAGCCCGCCCCCGATGCTCTCCCCAGACAACACCAAGAATGCCGCAGCAGCATCTCCCCGTTGGCCTTCCCGCCAGATACACTGCTTTCCAGGTCACTCGTCACGAGGAGCAATTCATGAGCACCGACCGCGCTGCCGAATCCACCGACATTCCTCCCGAAATCGACGACCTCTACGAAGGTGAGTGGATTGCTTGGGACACCATCACGCGTGAAGTTGTGGCGCACGATCGAGAACTCGGCCCCGTCGTTCGTGCCGCGAAAGAGGTGTTTGATTCCGGGCATCCGATTTACTACCACCACATCCTCTCGGCGGACACGATTATTGTGGGGGGACTGTGACTCATGCAGTTCCCCACAACTTTGCGACGTGGCAGCCATCGACCGTTGATCGCCGTCAAACTGCTGATCGACGATGGCCGTTACATTCTGATTGATGCGCTGATCGACACTGGAGCCGATGTCAGCCTGTTTCCACAACACCTGGCGGAACAACTGGGCTTTGACTTGAGCAGTGAGCCGGATGGCATGGTGAGCGCGGCCGTCGGTGGCGAGTGCTCGTATCGGCTCCGCAACGTGACGCTGGAACTGCGTCGGCCTCCCGATGTCGTTCGCTGGAAGGCCAGCGTTGGCTTCGTGGACCGCACGATGTCCTATGCCATCCTCGGCACTCGCGGATTCTTCGAGTTCTTCGACCTGAACTACTCCGCCCGCAGTCGCCGCGTTGAGATTGCCGCTTGCGATCCGCTACCGAACTGACCTCGAACACCCTCGTACTTCAATGGTGACCAAGTGCGCCTGACCAATTGGCTCCAGCGGGCTTTCGCTCGAACGACTTTCTCACGCCTCCGGGGAGCACGCGTTGTGGTGCGCCATCGTGAGCGTGCGTTGGCACACAGTCAGCGTTGGTTGGAGTGTTTGGAGACGAGGGCACTGCTCACGACCGTGTTGATCGACTACTCGTTGGACACGAACAACTTCTTTGACACTCAGGACAAGAAGGATCTGCTGCAGACGGTTGCAGATTCCCTGGCCGGCCGGCTGGTTGACAATCTGCTGGCCATCACGCCCGGACCATCAGGACTCGGTTTCGATAACACCTGGGACGCGATTTTCGATCACCCGGCCACAGGAGCCGATCACGGCATCACCGATCTCACGCTGTCGGGGGACACGATCATCATCTATGCCGGTGGTCGCGACCTGGCGGGATCAACAGTTGGTCAGGGAGGGCCGGGGGGCTTCAGCACTTCCGGCACGACCGAATTCAACGACACGGTGGCTGCGCGAGGTCAGGCCGGTGCGCTGCTGGCGACGGAAACAGACTTCAGTCTCTGGGGCGGTGCGATCACGTTCGATACGGCCAACGACTGGCACTTCGGGTTGACGACGGATGACCTGGACTCAAACGAGACTGACTTCTTCTCGGTCGCTCAGCATGAGATCGGACATCTGCTGGGAATCGGCACGGCGGATTCGTGGCAGAATCAAGTCGTCGGCAGCAGCTTTACCGGAGCGGCATCCGTGGCAGCGTTCGGCGGCAATGTTCCGCTCTTCGGCGATTTGTCGCACTGGGCCGAAAACACAACGTCGAACGGTCAGACGGCGGCGATGAATGCCAGCCTACTGAACGGCACTCGCGCGCTGTTCACGGACCTGGACGTCGCCGCGCTGAGCGACATCGGTTGGGAAGTCGCTCAGGTAGACTACGGCGATGCACCGGACAGCGGACTAGGCACCGGCAGCGGCAACTACGAGACGCTGAGCATGAGTGGCGGCCCCAGCCACACGATTGTGGCGGGGTTGTTCATGGGAGCCGCTGTCGATGGCGAGGCCGATGCCACTCAGAACACCACAGCGAATGGTGACGACCTCTCGACGTTGCCGGATGACGAGGACGGTTTGATCGAGCCGGCTCAGGACTTGGTGCTGACCAGCGGATCGGCTCCGGTCGTGCGGGTGCGGGCGACGAACACGACCGGCTCGGAGGCGACGCTTTACGGTTGGATCGACTTCAACCGGGATGGCGTGTTCGACAATGCCACCGAACGGACTTCGGTGACCGTCCCCACTGCGACGACCAACGGCACCCTCACGCTGACGTTCCCGACGATTTCAACCAGCACGACGGCAGGGGCGACGTACGCGCGGTTCCGGTTGAGCACGGACGTGGCGGCTGCGAACTCGACCGGTGCGGCGGACGATGGCGAAGTGGAAGACTACGCCGCGACGATCACTCAACCCAGCATCGGCACCGCCGACAGTACGAAGGCCAAAAAGATTGCCAGCGGCACGAACGGCGGACCCACGCTCGCGAACGGTGATCTCTTCGGGCGTTCCGTGGCAGCGCTGGGTGATCTGGACGGCGACGGCGTCACCGATCTGGCTGTCGGGGCCTATCGCGATGACACGGGCGACACGGATCGCGGGGTGGTCTATGTGCAATTCATGAACTCGAACGGCACGGTGAAGAGCCGCATGAAAATTGCCAGCGACATGAACGGCGGCCCCACGCTTGAGAACTATGACTACTTCGGCATCTCCGTGGCCTCGCTGGGTGATCTGGATGGAGACGGCGTGACCGATCTGGCGGTCGGGGCCATCAACGATCGCTCGGCAGGTTCGTATCGCGGGGCGGTGCATGTGCTGTTGCTGAACGCGACGGGCACGGTCAAGAGCAGCGTGAAAATCGCCAGTGGCACGAACGGCGGCCCGACACTCGCGAACACGGATTTTTTCGGCAGTTCGGTGACATCGCTGGGTGACCTGGACGGAGACGGCGTGACCGATCTGGCGGTCGGAGCGATCCGCGACGACACGGGAGCCGGTGGCAGCTCGAATGCGGAACGCGGGGCGGTGCATGTCTTGCTGTTGAACTCGACCGGCACGGTCAAGAGCAGCGTGAAAATTGCCAGCGGCCTGAACGGCGGTCCCACGCTCGCGGACGGTGACTTCTTCGGCAGTTCCGTGGCGTCGCTGGGTGACCTGGACGGAGATGGCGTGACCGATCTGGCCGTCGGGGCCAGATACGATGACACGACCGGCAGTGCGGGTTCGAATCGCGGAGCGGTGCATGTGCTGCTGCTGAACTCGACCGGCACGGTGAAAAGCAGCGTGAAGATTGCCAGCGGCCTGAACGGTGGCCCCACGCTCGCGAACGGTGACTCGTTCGGCGTTTCCCTGGCGTCACTGGGTGACCTGGACGGAGACGGTGTGACCGATCTGGCGGTCGGAGCCAGCCTCGCTGACACGCTCGGCGAGAATCGCGGAGCGGTGCATCTGCTGCTGCTGAATTCGAACGGCACGGTGAAGAGCAGCGTGCCGCTGGCCAGCGGTACGAACGGTGGACCCACGCTCGCGAACAATGACACCTTCGGCGTTTCCGTGGCGTCGCTGGGTGACTTGGACGGAGACGGCGTGATCGAACTGGCCGTCGGAGCCTATGGCGATGACACGGGAGGTTCAGGCTCCATCGCGGATCGCGGGGCGGTGCATGTGCTGTTCTTGAATCTCCCCGGCGACGTCGGTGACGCGCCGGATACTGGGGCGGGGACGGGGACCGGCAATTACCAAACACTGCTGGCCGACGGAGGTCCAAGTCATGTCATCACCACGACGCAGACCACGCTGTTCCTGGGTGCCCGAGTCGATGGCGAGGTCGGTGTTACTCCCAACAAAAAGGCGAATGGTGACGACATCACAACGTTGCCGGACGACGAGGACGGTTTGATCGAGCCGGCTCAGGACTTGGTGCTGACCGTCGGCACGGCCTCGGTCGTGCGGGTGCGCGCGACGAACATGACCGGCTCAACGGCGACGCTTTACGGCTGGATCGACGGCAACCGAGACGGCGTGTTCGACAACGCGACCGAGCGGACCTCAGTGGCGGTCCCCACTGCGACGTCCAACGGCACATTCATACTGACGTTCCCAACGATCCCTCTCATCACGTCGGGGGGGACAACCTACGCTCGGTTCCGATTGAGCACAGACGTGGCGGCGGCGAACTCCACCGGTTTGGCGAAGGACGGCGAAGTGGAAGACTACGTCGCGACGATCACCCGACGCAGCGAAGGGGACGTCGCGAGCTTTCAGAAGATTGCCAGCGGCACGCCGAACGGACCAGCGCTGGGAACCGGCGACTTGTTCGGCAGTTCCATCGCGGCGCTGGGAGACCTCGATGGCGACGGCGTGACTGATCTGGCGATTGGAACACCCAGCGACGACACAGGGAGTGCCGATCGCGGGTCGGTGTTTGTGATTTTCATGAATGCCGATGGGACGGTGAAAGGCAACACCAAGATTGCCAGCGGCACGCCGAACGGACCAGCGCTGGGAACCGGCGACTTGTTCGGCAGTTCCATCGC
>CAMDPK010000061.1 GCA_945904015.1 Candidatus Kuenenia stuttgartensis
CCCGATGGACTCGGATCGCTCATCGCCGAGGTCCGCCAGCTCATCCAGTCCGCGCGCCGTGGCGTGTCGTCAGTGATTGATACCTTCCAGGTGATGACCAACTTTGAAATTGGCCGCCGCATCGTCGAGCACGAGCAGAAGGGGGCGAAACGAGCGGCGTATGGCGCGGAGTTGCTGAAGGAGCTTTCCGCCAGGCTGACGGAGGAATTTGGCGCGGGGTTTTCCGAAAGAAATCTGCGCGGGTTTCGTTTGTTCTATCAAACCTATCGGCATCGCTTGCCGCAGATTTGGCAGACACCGTCTGCCGAATTGCCCACATCCGAAAAAGGTCAGACCCCGTCTGACCAATCGATCCCGGCGGCAAAACCGCAGACAGTGTCTGCGGTATTCGACTTCGAGCCGATTTCAGCGACGCCGTCCCGGAAATCACCTTTCACCCTGAGTTGGTCTCACTACGTCGAACTCCTCACCGTCAAAAACCCCGACGAGCGCAGCTTCTACGAGATCGAATCCACCAATGAAGGCTGGTCGCTCTCCGAACTCAGACGCCAGAAAGCCTCGTCCCTCTACGAACGGTTGGCCCTCAGCCGCGACAAGGACGGCATTCGCAAGCTGGCCAAGGAAGGCCAAGTCATCTTGAAGCCGGAAGACCTGCTCAAAGAACCGCTCGTCCTCGAATTTCTTGGTCTCGACGAGCGGGAACGCTACTCCGAGTCTGACCTCGAATCCGCCATCCTGACACATCTCGAAAAGTTCCTCCTCGAACTCGGCAAGGGCTTCCTGTTCGAGGCCCGGCAGAAGCGTTTCACCTTCGACGGGGACCACTACTTTCTCGATCTCGTTTTCTACAACCGGCTCCTCCGCTGCTATGTCGTCATTGACCTCAAGCTCGACAAGCTCACGCATCAGGATCTTGGGCAGATGCAGATGTATGTGAACCACTACGACCGGCATGTGAAGCTGCCGGACGAGAATCCGACCGTCGGCCTGCTCCTTTGCAAGGAAAAGAAAGACGCCATCGTGGAACTCACTCTGCCCAAGGACGCCAACATCCACGCCAAGGAATACCAGCTCTACCTGCCGTCGAAGGAACTGCTCAAAGCGAAACTCCTCGAATGGTCCCGCGAACAGGAGGCTGCTCGATGAAGCCGTCCGAACTCGCTCTCGACCGCGACTTGCTGGGCGACATCAACCCCCCGCGTCCGCCACCTGCCGAAGGAGTTCGCTTCCGGTCTGACCAGGGACACATGTCATGCCCGCATCTCTGCAAACCGTTCACGACCTGCTCCGTCGCCTCCCCTCGATCACCGAACGCGACCTCATGACCGTCCTCCCCAACCGCTGGCAACCCGCCTGAGCCCGACGACCTACGTGATCCGCCGGACGCTTACGAAAGTGATCGCGCTCTCCAGTCACGGCTCGCACCGTGCGTTGCCGATGTATGCGACGATTGGCACTTCGAAAGCCGCGCTGGAAAGTTTGGTTCGCCACCTCGCTCTGGAAATCGGGCAGCGCGGCGTCAACGTGAATGTCGTCCAAGCGGGACTCGTGCTGACCGACTCGTATGAAATGATGCCGCACAAAGATCGCATCGCCGAACAGAATCGCGCCAAGAGCTTGATCGGCGACCGGACACTGCAACCCAGCGACGTCGCCGATGCGGTGCTGTTTCTCAGTTCGCCGATGAGCGATCTCGTGCAGGGCCAGACACTGGTCATCGACGCCGGTGCTTCGATCCTCGTGTGAGCGAGAAATCAGAACTTGATGGCACGCTGCTGTGATCGCAGCCAGTCCAACAGGTCATCCACAAAGCGATCCGGCTGCGGCTCGAACTCCAGCGTGTGTTGAGCGTCGGGATATTCCTGGAGCGTGACCTTGCCAGTGCCGAGTCGCGCCGCCCAAATCTTGGTCGCTTCGTTGTCGATGATCTGATCCCGCCCCGCGAGCATCAGCAACGTCGGGCAGTGAATCTGCGGAGCGGCATCCAACGACTCGCGCGTCAAATCCTGATGAGCCAGCAGGAATCCCGAAGTCACCTCGCGCAGGGCGAGCGGGTCGTTCCGAATGAATTCCTGCCAACGCGGCTCGGTCGTGAACAGCGCCGGATCGTTGAGCGGAATCTCGATCCGCTTGTGCCGAATGTCGAGCCGTCGCGCGAGATCCAATCGTGCTCGCTGCCAAGCCGTCGGCTGCACACGAGCACACAGGCCCGGATAGAGCAACGCCAGCCCATCGACCAACTCCGGCCGCCTCGCAGCCGTGATCGCGGCGAGCTTGCCCCCCCAACTGAGGCCGAGCAACACCACCGGAGCCGTCGGAGCGACTCGATCGCGATGCCGGCGAACATCCGACAAGACTTGCACGACATCGTTGATCAGCCGGTCACCGTGCGGCACATCGCCGCGCCGCGAGAAGTTTCCGCCGGAGCCACGTCGATCCAGGAACAAGACGTCGTAACCCGCTTCACACAGCCGGCCGCTGGAGTACTCGTACCACCCGGAGTGACTTTGAATCCCGTGCAGCGCGACCACGAACCCGCGCGGCACGTCGGTTGTCCGCCAATGCCGAGCGAAAAGCCGATAGCCATCGGACGCGACAATGTGTTCGAATTGTGGTGGCATGAACGTGGGGCAGGTTTTCAACCTGCCAAGTAGGACGGGCAGGTTGAAAACCTGCCCCACGAGACAAATCTCACGACAGATACCGCGACAGCAGCCGGCGGCTGTGTGCGTCCAACTGTTTGGCATCAGGGACGAGATAACGCAGGCCGTGCGAATCGAGGATCAACGCCCGATCCTGTCCGAGCTTGCGAACATGCTCATCGCTGTTGAGCACAAAGCTGGTCGAGCCACGATCCGTTTCGACAAACCACTCGCACGGCTCGGCCAGCGACGAGATGCTTTCAATGCGCCGAATCACCGGCACGAACTCGCGCCGCGTCAATTCCGACAGCATCAGCGTCCGTTGCTCGGCCGACAATTCGGCGAGGTCTCGAATCTGCACAATCTCGCGGCCGTTTGGATCGCACAACGAGATCCAATGCTCCGGGTCCGAGATCGGAAACGCTCGAATTGGCTCGACGTTCTCGTGCCGCTGGCCGGCGGCATCGAGCACCGTCAATTGACCTCGCTCGTCTTTTTGCAACGAAAATGACGCCGTCATGTCGTCACCTCCGTGACATTGCCGTGAGCCATGTCGAGTTGCGCCTTGTGCAGCCGGGCGTATGTGCCGCTGCGTTCGAGAAGTTCGTCGTGACGACCGACCTCAGTGATGCGGCCGTATTCCAGGACGACGAGACGGTCGGCTCGGCGGAGCGTGCTGAGGCGGTGCGCGATCGCGATCGTCGTGCGTCCACGAGTCAAGTTTTCGAGCGCGATCTGAATTTCCCGCTCGGTCTCGGTGTCCACGGAGGAGGTGGCTTCATCGAGGATCAAAATCGCTGGGTCGATCAAGAGCGCGCGCGCGATGCTGATGCGTTGCCGCTCACCTCCGGACAGCGACATGCCGCGCTCGCCGACGAAGCTGTCGTAACCGTCGGGCTGTCGCAGGATGAATTCGTGCGCGCGAGCGGCCTTCGCGGCGGAGACGATTTGCTCGCGCGTCGCCTCAGGGCGACCGTAGGCAATGTTCTCGGCGATCGTGCCGTAAAACAGAAACGGCTCTTGCAACACGATGCCGATGTTGCGGCGGAAGTCTTCGAGAGCCAATTGGCGAACGTCGTGGCCGTCGATCAAGACTGCCCCTTCGGAGACGTCGTGGAAACGGCAGACCAGATTGATCAGCGTCGTCTTGCCGGCACCGCTGGGGCCAACGAGACCAATCATCTCGCCGGAACGAATCTGCAAATTCACGCCGCGCAGGATCGGGCGCGTCCCGTAGCGAAACTGCACGTCACGGAATTCGACAGCACCGGTGACTCGGCCGGGGCGGATCGGGTGCGGTGGATCGGCGATGTTCGGCACTCGGTCGAGGATTTCAAAGATCCGATGCGTCGAGTTCGCCGCGCGCTGCATCGGCTCGACGATCCGGCTGAGGGCTTCCAGCCGTCCGTAAAATTTCGTAATCAAGTACACGCTCGCCGCGAGCACGCCGACCGTGAGGTTGTGTCCGAGCACTCGCCACACACCGACCACCCAGATCAGCAGTAGGCCCATGTCGGACAACAACGCCAGCAACGGACTGAACGCGGACCACAGCTTGTTGACGTGGTTGTTGGTCTTGAAGACTTGGTCGTTGCGAGCCTTGAAACGGTCGATCTCGCGCTGCTCTTGAGCGAACGCCTTGACCACGCGGATGCCGGGAATTGTGTCGGCCAGGACGTTCGTCATCTCGGCCCAAGCCCGACTGCCCGCCATGAAACCGCTGCGCAGCTTGCTGCGGACTCCGTGAACCAGCCAGCCGATCAGCGGCAGAGGAACCAGCGTCGCCAGCCCCAGCCACACGTCCTGCGACAGCACGTACGCGCCGATCAAAAGCAGCATGACGATGTCGGACGCGAAGTCGGTCAGATGGACGGCGATGAAATAGCAGATGCGGTCGGTGTCGGTGTCGATCCGCGAAATCAAATCGCCGGTCCGTTTGCCGCCGAAGAATTCCAGCGACAGCCGCTGCAGGTGGGCGTAGGTTTGATTGCGCAGGTCGGCCGCGACTCGTTCGCTGATCCAGGCCAGGACGTAGGTCCGCGCCCAGCCGATGATCCACGAGAGCAGCACCGCGCCGACGAACAGGATCAGATACCACTGCGCCGTCGGGATCGCGGCCGCTCGTTCCGCTTCGATCTTCGCGACATCGTCGATGACTTTGACGACCGCAGATTGATCCTCCAGCACGTTGTCGGACTTGGCATAAGTCGCCAGAGCAAACGGCACCAAGACCTTGTCCATCACGATGCCGAGCAGCGGCATCGGAACGGTCGCGAAAAACGAACCCAGCACGGTGAGCACGAAGCCCAACGTCATCATCCGCATGTGCGGCTTCGTGAACCGAAACAGCCGCGCGAACGACTTCGTCATCGGCGGCAGTGCGGCGTCTGGTACGAGTTCCGCTGCCTCGGTGTCGTCGTTGTCCTCGGCGTCCGGGCCAGCCTGCTGGAGCTTTTCGATCTGCTGGATCAGCTTGTGAATCGCCACCGCTTTGCCGACGGTGTAGCGCCAGACACGCGTTGTCCCGGCGGACGTTCGCAGTTCAAACGTGCCGATCGCGCCGTGCTCTTTGGACGACACTTGGCCGATGTCCGACAGCAGCCAGGACTCGATGACGGGGCTGGACGAAGCCGCAGTTTCCGCGTGGATGCCGATCACTCTCGATTCGGTGACTGCCAGCAATCCAATAGCGTAGTTCAGATTCGCGTCGAGGTCGGTCTCGACCCACATCCGCGCGGACTCGCCAGATTGCAGTTGTTCCACCGCGAGGCGGCGCAGGTCGCTGGGCAAAATCGGAATCCTTAACGTCGCTGACTATTCTTTTGTCGAATCCGACTGGCCGGGGTTGGCATCCTCGCGGGTCGGGCGGATGGCCTCGAAGTAGCGGCGGATCGTTTGGCGATGACCGAGCGGGATGTCTTCGGATTCGAGGACCGCGTCGCTGAGCTTGCGGTACTTGTGATAGACCTCTTTCAGTTCGCGCTTCGCGGACTCTTCGGCCTCTTTGGTGGTCTGCGTTTCGGTGTCGCTGTCACCTTGTTCCCCTTTGAGTCCCTGAATTTTCTCTTCGTTCCGTTTTGCGTCGATGTTCGTGCGGCCTCCTTGAACAGTTTCGTTCGTGCCTCGTCCGGCTTTGAGCCGCGGCTTGTCGCCCGGCTTGTTGCCTTGAGCGTTCGACTGACAGTTCCCTTTGCACTCGGCCAGTTTGTCGACCTGTTTTTTCAAGAGATCGCTGATCTTCTTGGAGTTGCCCTGCTGCTTGGCGGAATCCGCGAGCTTGCTGAGCCCCTGTTTGGCCTGCGACTGGTTGTCCTTTTCCAGTCCCTCGGCCGCCTGCTTCGCAGCCTCGCCGAGCTTTTTCAAACCTTTTTGATCCGCGGCTTGCGACGCCTTGTCCAGTTTGTCAGCGACGGCTCGCGATTCCTTGCGGTCGAGCTTTGGGGAGTCGAGTTTCGCCAATTGCTCAGCGGCCTTGTCGTACTGACCTTCCTGCAACGCTTTGCCCGCCTCTTGCAGAGACTCCGCCGACTGCAACGCTTCGCCGATGGCTTTCATTTGCTCGTCGGTCGCGGCGACGTTGAGTTCGGCGGCAACGGCTTGCAGAGCCGACTGCATCTCCGAGAACTTGGCCAGCGTCTCGCGGAGATCGACACCCGGCTCCTTCATCTCCGCCGCCTTCGCGAGCAACTCTTTGACAAGCGCGTCGAGTTCCGGGTCATGATCCTCCGGCAATTCTTCGAGCAGTTCTTGCAAGTCTTCGGCGACGATCTCGGCCTCGGTGACGATCGCATCGAGCGGCTGCGAGGGGCCGGCATTGATTTGCGAACCTCCCGTGGGCCAACACAGCAGCACGACCGCGAGCGCCGTCGTGGCAGCCGCCCAACGGAATGAACTCGGCAAGACCATTGGAACGACTTGCTTGGCTTCGATCCGTTGCAGGTGTTGCACCGCATCCGCGAGTTGCAACTGCTCCCACTGGTTGCCCTGCCCCGCCTGTTCTCGGCGCAGGAAGGCGAGAGCAGTCTCGGTGCGATCTTTCAATTCGTAATGGCCATCGACCGCGCGAGCGGCTGGCAGCCAGTCGGTTTTGAGCCATCCCCAAACAGCGGCCGACGCGGCCGTGGCCAACGGAAGTCCCAGCAGAACACCCCATCCAGTCCCGGCGGCCGAGAGCCAACCTACTAGCCGCAGAATTCCCAAAACGGCGGCGACAATCGATCCCGTTCCCAAACCCCACACGGCCACACGGACCACTCTCTCCGCCCATTGTCGTTGCCGAACCGGCTGAAGCTGGCGAAAGAGGATTTCACGCATGATCGTTCCAAATGGCGACGATTCGCTCTGAGAGAATCGCTGAACTGACTGATCGGAAACAACGTACCGATCCCCCTCGTGACCCACAATAGGCATCGGTCTTTTCCACAAGCTCGCGACGCCAGCACGACGCGCAAGCGAGTGGTTTTTCTTGAGCAACCACTCTCTTGCGCGTCGTGCTGGTGTGTCCGGGCAATTTATCCCCGGTGGGATCATTGGCCAACCACATTTCGCTGGCTCGACCGCACCGAGTTCGTCATGCTGCCGCGAGAAAGGGGAGAGGGGCGAGGGCCGAGGGGCGAGTTGGACGCGGCAACGTGGAGTTGCTCGCCCCTCGCCCCTCGCCCCTCACCCCTCGACGCGGGCATCATGGCGCAGCAGTGTTACTTGGGTATCGACTTGGGGGCCGAGAGCGGCCGTGTCGTCGCCGGTTTGTTCGATGGCCAACGAGTTCAGTTGGAAGAGTTGCATCGTTTCCCGAACGGCGCGGTCAACCTCGGCGGAACGCTGCGTTGGGATGTGCTGCGGTTGTGGGCCGACATTCAAAACGGCCTGAGCGCGGCGGCCACGAAATTCGGCTCGGCGATCAGCAGCGTCGGTGTCGACACCTGGGGCGTCGATTACGTCCTGATGACCAAGACCAACGAGATGCTCGGCGCGCCGTACCATTACCGCGACGCCCGCTCGCGAGGAATGCTCAATCACGCGCTGACGAAAGTCTCTCGCGGCGACATCTTCGCAGCCACCGGTTTGCAATTCATGGAGATCAACACGCTGTACCAACTGCTGGCGATGAGTCAGACCAATCGCGACCTGATGCAGTTGGCCGATGTCTTTCTGATGATGCCCGACTACATCAACTGGCTGCTGTGCGGCAGCCGCGTCGTCGAGTTCACGAACGCCACAACCACGCAGTGCTTCGATGCCACGAAACGAACGTGGGCATTCGACGTGCTCCAGCGACTGGAAATCCCGTCGCACTTCTTCCCCGAAGTCGTCGCACCGGGCACCAAGCTGGGGGCGTTGCGTGAGGACGTGGCCCGCCGCACGAACCTCGGACGGATCAACGTCGTCGCGCCGGCAACGCATGACACCGGCAGCGCGGTCGCGGCCGTGCCGACCGACAAGACCGGCTCGCCGAGTTGGGCCTACATCAGTTCGGGAACGTGGTCGCTGATGGGCGTCGAGGTGCAACAGGCGGTGCTCACCCCGCGAGCGTTGGAACTCAACGTCACGAATGAGGGAGGCATCGACGGCACCTACCGGCTGCTGAAGAACATCATGGGCTTGTGGCTGGTGCAAGAATGCCGCCGCTCGTTCGAGCGGCATGGCCGGCCGCTCGATTACGGGCCGATGGTGCAACTCGCGACGGCCGCCAAGCCGTTCGCCTCGCTGATCGACCCGGACGATCCGAGCTTCCTCAGCCCCGACGACATGCCAGCCGCGATTCAAAACTTCTGCCGAGCCACCAATCAACCGGTGCCGGAATCCGAAGGACAACTCATTCGCTGCTGTCTGGAAAGTCTCGCGCTCAAGTACCGCGTGGTGCTCGGCTGGATGGAAGAGCTGACCGGTATGCCGATCGAAGTCATCCACATCGTCGGCGGTGGCACGAAGAACGAATTGCTCAACCAGTTCGCGGCGAACGCCTGCGGCCGCCCGATCGTAATCGGTCCCGTCGAAGCGACCGCACTGGGCAACGTGCTCATGCAGGCCCGCACGGCTGGCGAGATTGGATCGCTGGCGGAGATTCGCGAAGTCGTCCGCCGGTCGAGCGAAATGAAACGGTACGAGCCGACTGAATCGGCAGCCTGGCAAGCGGCGAACGCTCGGTTCGCAGAGTTGTGCAATCGCCCACGCTGACGTGGCTGTCTTTCAGCCAGGGCTTGTCTTCGCTGACGAACCAGTTTGCGAACTTCCGGAATCGGAACTCGACTTGGAGTCGGCCATGCGCAGCCAGGCTTTGATGCGGGTCGGATCGAATCCCACGATGAACGCCACCAGCGACATCGAGCCTGCCAGTCGAGCGTATTGCCCCGGTGTGCTGTCTTTGAATGGATCATCCAAAACCACATACAAGCCAGCGACCATGCACAGGTAAATCACGAACCCACGCATCGTCGCCGACAACGGATTCTCGGAAAGGATTGCTTCCTCTTTGGGTTTGAGGTTTGCCCGCTCCTCGCTCGTCATCATCGAATACTTGATGTTGCTGACACACCCCCCCAGAAGACCGGCGAATAACGTCAGCAGAGCCATGTTGGTCGGTGTGTAGACCAGCACGGAGTAGAAAAACGCCGCCACGCGTGAGACCGGTTGACGAGTCGCGAGAAGTGGCTCCTTTTTATCCGGCGCGATCTCCGCCTGACTTTTCTTTTCTGGCTCCTCGCTCGCCGCAACCGTCAGCGTTTTTTCGGTGCCCTGGCCACTCTCGTTCTTGGGTTTCGTTTCCTTCTGCTCTTTTTCCGCGACTTTCGCATGCTTGATCACATCCGCGACGAGATCTTTGCCGTTCGGGCCAAGCTGCTTCTCCATCGTGTGCGGAGCCAGGAGGATGCGTTCTTCAACCGACTCCATGAGCAGTCCTGCCGCGTACAGCAGAATCCAACACACCAGCCCGACGGCGCTCATCACGACTTGTGACCAGGGCACGTCTTTCAACTCGTGTGGCTTCGGTGCTGTCGGCACTTCTGCGGTCGGCGCAGGAGGCGTTGCAGTCGGAGGCGTGGGCTCCGATGTCGGCGGTGTTGGCTCTGAAGTCGTCGTCGTCGTCACGGCTCAATCACTCCCAGATTTGCAAGAGGGTCGGCCAGTTTGATAGCTCGCCACCGAACACGAGGCAAATTGATTCGTCGCGTTGGCGGCGGCAACTTGCAGGAGTTGCAGCGGCTGAACTCGTTGTGTCTGCAATGCGGATTGTTCCGCCGGCAATTGTCGACCAGCCAAGGCATCGCAATCAGTTCCGCGAGCGTTATCATGCCCGCGTCCCGTGGGAGCGCAAGAGGATCAGAGCATGCTCACGATCTCCGGCCATCCAGTCCGAACGTGCGAGGGGCTCTCGCGACGCGAATGGTTGCGTGTCGGCGGCCTGAGCGGTGTGGGATTGCCGGGACTCGGTTTGCCATCGCTCTGGCAGGCCCAAGCCGCAGCCAGCGAACGGAAGCCGCGAGCCAAAGCCTGCATCGTCCTGTTCATGTTCGGTGCACCGGCACATCAAGACACCTGGGACTTGAAGCCGGAGGCTCCCTCCGCCGTGCGCGGTGAGTTTCAGCCGATCTCGACCAACGTGCCGGGCATCCAAGTCAGCGAGCACATACCTCGGCTGGCCCAACTCGCGGATCGGTATCTGCAAATCCGATCGCTCACGCATCCCGACAACACGCACACGGTCGCGATGCACTACATGCTTTCCGGAGTCCGTCATCGACGGCCGGCAACGAATCCGCAAAACGCCGGCGATGATTTCCCGTGCTTCGGAGCGGTCGCGAATCACGCCCTTCGTCGCCGCGGTTCGCAGATGCCAACGTCCGTCAGCCTCAACGCGCCGGCGAATCAAGTCTCCGCGAACAATCACATCTTCCCCGGTTTCTTCGCAGGATTTTTGGGACAAGAGTTCGACCCGCTGTTCATCTCGCAGCACGCGAACCGGCCCGACTTTCAACCGCTCCCCCCGGTTGAAAATTCTCAACGGCTGTTCGACCGCAGAAATTTACTGGCACAGATCGACCAGCAGTCCACGCAACTGCATCAATTGGCCAACGTCCAAAACTTCGGCGGCTACCACGAGCAAGCGTTTGAGTTGTTGACCTCGCCGGCCGTGCGGCGCGCGTTCGACGTCTCTCAAGAGCCGGCCCCGCTGCGCGAGCGATACGGACAGACTCCGTTCGGCCAAGGCTGTCTGCTGGCTCGCCGACTGGTCGAGTCGGGCGTCTCGCTGGTCACCGTGAATTGGGAGCGGGACGACGCCTATTGGGACACGCACGCCGACAACTTCAACCTGCACAAGAAAAAATTGCTGCCTAACATGGACCAAGGTTTTTCTGCGCTGTTGCTCGATCTGGAAGAGCGCGGCTTGTTGGACGAAACGCTGATCGTCTGGCTGGGGGAGTTCGGCCGCACGCCGACAATCAACAAGAACGCCGGTCGCGATCACTGGGCGGCATGCAACACCGTGGTGCTCGCCGGAGCCGGCCTGCGAGGTGGCATGGTTCACGGAGCCTCCGATCGTCAAGCCGCTTACCCCGCACGCGACCCGGTCGGCCCCGAAGACCTCGCCGCGACGATTTACCATTTGCTCGGCATCGACTCACACCGGCTACTGCGCACGCCCGAAGGCCAACCGGTCCCACTCTCGGCCGGCGAACCAATTCACGCAATCCTGTGACGTGATCGACGCAACTTGCGTCGGATTGTTTTGCAGAGATTCATCCTCAAGAGTCGGAGCCCCTACCGTGATCCACGTCATCGCCACCATCGACCTGAACCCTGGCACGCGCGACGCATTCCTGACCGAGTTCCGAAAAATCGTCGCGCCCGTTCGAGCCGAGGCAGGCTGTCTCGACTACGGCCCGACCATCGACGCTGAGACGGGCATTGCCGCTCAAGGCTCAGTGCGACCGGATGTCGTCACGGTCGTCGAACGCTGGGAGAGCCTGGAGCACCTGCAAGCTCATCTCGTCGCGCCGCACATGGTCGAGTACCGGCCGAAGGTCAAGGACTTCGTGAAATCCGTGAAGTTGCAGATTCTCAAGCCGGTTTGACGCGGCGAACGTAGTTCGGACGCCTACGTCCGAACCGCAGAACGACCGGACGTGGGCGTCCGGTCCACTCGTGCGAGGCCGATTGGAATTCGCTTCTCTGGCGGGCTAAACTCCCGCCGCTTTTCAATCTGCCGGGCCTGGGAGAGCAGCTCATGCTCCGGCTTGGCGGCCAGTTTTCAAGGAGAATGTGTCGTGGTGAAAGTTGCAATTAACGGGTTCGGCCGCATCGGGCGGCTGGTGTTTCGAGCGATGGTCGAGCAGGGCATCGTCGGCAAAGAGGTCCAAGTGGTCGCCGTCGGCGATATCGTCCCGGCCGACAACCTCGCGTATTTGGTGAAGTACGATTCGACCCAAGGCCGCTTCACCGGTGCCGTCGGCAGCAAGAAGTCCTCGCCGGACAAAGCCGAAGATGACGTGCTGGTGGTCAACGGACAGGACATCGCCGTCGTCAGCGCGAAGTCCCCCGCCGAGTTGCCCTGGAAGCAGATGGGCGTGGACATCGTCATTGAGTCGACCGGCCTGTTCACCGAAGCCGAGAAGGCCAAAGGCCACATCGCCGCCGGAGCCAAAAAGGTCATCATCACCGCCCCCGCCAAGGGCGAAGATTTCATGGTCGTGATGGGCGTGAACTGCGACAAGTACGATCCGAAGTCGCACCACATCATCTCCAACGCGAGCTGCACGACGAACTGTCTCGCTCCGATTGTGCATGTGCTGCTGAAGGAGGGCTTCGGCATCGAAGAAGGTCTGATGACGACCGTGCATTCCTACACGGCGACACAGAAGACGGTCGATGGCCCCAGCAAGAAGGATTGGAAGGGGGGCCGCACGGCCGCTCTGAATATCATCCCCAGCGGCACCGGAGCCGCGGTCGCCGTCGGGAAAGTCATCCCGGAAGTGAAGGGCAAGTTGACGGGCATGGCGTTCCGCGTGCCGACTCCGACGGTCTCGGTCGTCGATCTGACGGTGAAGACCGTCAAGGAAACCAGCTACGCCGAAATCTCCGCTGCCATGAAGAAGGCCAGCGAGACGTATCTCAAAGGCATCCTCGAATACACCGAGGACGAAGTGGTCAGCAGCGACTTCATCCACAGCAACTCCTCGTCGATCTACGACAAAGGGAGCGGCCTCGAACTCAACAGCCGTTTCTTCAAGCTCATCAGTTGGTACGACAACGAATGGGGCTACAGCAACCGCGTCGGCGACCTGCTGAAGCTGATCATCAGCAAGGGGCTATGAATCACCTCGTTGATTGGTGAATTCAGCAAGCTCGGCGGAGACTGGGACTTTGTTTGAGGTGGCAGACCTCGGAACAGAGTCCCATTTTTTTGGTGAATCAGGTGGAGTCTCAACTCAAAGGGAGCCGGCAATGACCCACCAAGTGACCTGTCGCTGTGGACAAGTTCTGAAAGCATCCGCTGACGATGCCGGTTCCTTCTTGACGTGCAGTTGCGGAGCGACGGTCCCGGTCCCTTCACTGAGCGAACTTCAGGAGAACGCCGCGACGGAGCCGAACTTTGAGTTACCGCCTGAGACACCACCGCGACTCGACGCTCCCGCGGGCGAGTCGCCGAAAGATCGGCTTGCCAATTTTCAGGAAACGTTGTCCAAGCTGACGCCGCGTGTTTTCATGACACAGTTACTCGTCGGCCTGAGCGTTCTCGTTTTCGTGCTGATGGCAGTCAACGGAGCCGGCCTGATCGAACCGAACATTCCGAAGCTGCTGGCCTGGGGAGCCAATTTTGGTCCGCAGACTCTCGCCGGAGAATGGTGGCGGCTGCTGACTTGCATGTCGGTTCATATCGGCATCATCCACCTCGCGTTCAATATGTGGGTTCTGTTGACCGTGGGACCATTGGTGGAACGGATGCTGGGCAACGTCGGGTTTCTGGTGCTGTATGTGTCGGCGGGTTTGATGGGCAGTCTCGCCAGTCTGTTTTGGCATCCCATGTTGGTGACTGCCGGAGCGTCTGGGGCGATCTTTGGAATCTATGGCGCGCTGCTGGCCATCCTCTTGAGAAACCGTGGCTCAATCCCGGCGGAGACTTTGGTCCAACTTCGGAACAGTGGGCTGGGATTTCTCGCCTACAACTTGATCTTCGGGCTGACTCAACCGAACATCGATTCCGCGGCTCACCTCGGCGGCTTGATCGGCGGATTTCTCTTCGGGCTGGTGCAGAGTCAGCCATTCACCTCGGAGTCTCTTCCCGGACGTGGCATCCGGAATCTCTGTGTCGGCGTCCTCTGCGTGGCCCTCGTGTTCTTCGGTGCGGTCGGCGTCTCAGCCCGACATCCTGGCATCGCCGAAATGCTCGCCAAAATTCAACAGGAGAATGTCGAGGTTTTTTACTCAAAAGGAGCCACGAAGCAGGATGCCGAACGACTCGCCGCATTTCTGACACACACTTGGGCTCCCAAGTCGAAGATCACCGTCAAAGTCACGAAGGCGACCGAAGGGTATCAATTCCACATGGTCGTCAAGCAGGAGTTTCAAAACAACGAAAAATTGCTCAAGCAGTTGGTCTTCGATGGGGTGCGGATGTCGCGCAAAGTTTTTGACGGCGCACCCGTCGAAGTGATCGTATGCGACGACCATTTGAAACCACTGAGGTCCGTGCCTCCACGAGCGGATTTCCGTCATGGACTCGTTGAAGGCAAGACTGAGCTTTTTTATTCAGCGGAGATCAACCTCGACGAAGCACAGCGCTTGGCCAGCCACATCTCGAAGGTGTTCCGCGGAGGCCAAACGTTGGTCAAGTTGGCCCAACGCGGCGACGTCAAAGAAGTTCATCTCATGTTTCGCCAGGACATGCTGAACAATCCAGCGGTCATCGCGGAATTGCGACAGATCAGGAATGATATTTCTGTCGAAGTCTTCCCAGGCACCGCCGTCGAATTACATCTGTGTGATGAAGCATTTAACGCGACTCAGGTGCTCAAGCCGTGACCAACGGCGACTTGAGATGACCGACAACGGACTTGAGGCCTCAGTCTCGCACGGCGTTCAGCAAGGATTGTCTGCGAGTCGCGAGGTGAGTGAGGCACTCCGCAAAGGATCGCGCCTCGGCGAACACAGTGCAGATCGGCCAGCCAGCGGCGATGCGACTTCCGGGCGCGGGGATGTCCGCGATCAGCGGTGATTCGGGAGCGTGTCCGTCTGCCTCGAAGAGATGATCGAGAGTCGGAGCGGTCAGGTCTTTGGTCGCGTAGACGATCTGTTTCCCGACGATGCAATTCGAGGGGGTCCGCTCACTGGCGATCACGGATCGGTCGCTGCAAGCCGAGGCGTGTTCGGCCAGCAGAGGGCGACCAAACGCTCGTTCGAGGACTTCGACGGAGGCGGTGTAGCGCGGGTTGAGTTCGACCAGCCACGGGATGTCGTCGGCGAGGATGAAGTCGATGCCGAATAGTCCGCGCAATTGAGCTTCGCGAGTCAACGTGTCGCCGAGTTGTTGCAGCAGTTCGCGAGTTCGGTCGCTCACGGCGATCGGGCCGATCGAACCAGCGTAGCCGAACTCAGTTGGTGCTCCGAGCGCGGGGCCGATCAGTTGTTCGCAGACGCCGATCAGTTCGGCAGCGTTTGGTCGGCCAATGAAGAGCGCGGACATCGGCGCGCCGAGTCGCTGCTCTTGAAGGTAGAACCGCTCAGAAGTTGGCAGAGCCTGACCGGACCAAACGGCGATGCGGCAGCCGCCTCCGCCGCGAGTTGGTTTGAGCAGCCAGCGCTCGCTCGTAGACCGGACGCCTACGTCCGGTCGAAAATCAGTTCGGACGTAGGCGTCCGAACTACTACGAACGGATCGAACTCGCAGCGCTGGCAGGTCGTGTGTCCGCAATGTCCGCTCCAGCCAGAACGGATCGCGGACTTTTCGCAGCACTTCACGCGGATTGCCGAGCAGCGGATGTCGCTCGCTGACCGACGCGATGAACTTGGGATCGTTCTCCAGCGAACCGGTGTAAATCCACGGCGTGGGGGGCAGTTTCTTGACGGCATCCAGCGTGCGGTGCAGGTCGTTGTCCACCGCGATGACCGTGGCGATGCGCCGCAAGTCCTCGTCGCCGAAGCGGTCGGCGCAGACGGGGGCGAAGCCGGCTCGGACGGCACTGGAGGCGGCGGCGCGGGTGCTCGCACCGAGGATCAGCAGAGATGGGAGTGAAGTCGGCATGAATACGGTCGAGGAGGCTCTTCGGCTGGCTGGCGAAGCGTTTCGGCAGTTGATACACCATCGCTCGTTTCAGATCGACCGTCCGGGTCGCGAGGTGCGGAGCGTCCGCGTTCTCGAAAATTCTGGGGTGCGGTGCTTCGCGACGTGGTTCGTCCGAAACAGTTCGACCGAAAAAGCTGCCGTCCCCGCCCATTTTCAATCGAGGAGTTGCAACCATGTCGATGTACGTCGGCGAAGCGCTGTGCGGTGAAGGTAACGAAGTGGCTCACATCGATCTGCTGATCGGTGACAAGGACGGCCCAGTGGGCGTTGCGTTCGCGAATGCTTTGTCCCGTCAAAGCGCCGGCCACAGCAACCTGCTGGC
The DNA here is from genome assembly GCA_945904015.1 of Candidatus Kuenenia stuttgartensis. Lineage (GTDB taxonomy): Bacteria > Planctomycetota > Planctomycetia > Planctomycetales > Planctomycetaceae > SXKJ01. Next base: position 16,247 of record CAMDPK010000061.1, read on the forward strand.
CGTGCTGACTGCGAACCTCGCCGTCAAGCCGTCAACCGTGATGATCACCAAGGTCACGATCAAGGGAGCCAAGCAAGCCGTCCACATGTTCGGCCCGGCTCAGTACGCCGTCGCCAAGGCCGTCGCCGACAGCGTCGAGAAGGGGGTCATCCCCAAGGACCAAGCCGAGAAGCTGGTCATCATTTGCGGCGTGTTCATTCACTGGCAGGCCAACGACGACAAGAAAATCTTCCAATACAACTACGATGCCACCGTGCTGGCGATCGCTCGCGCCATGAAGAATGAGCCGAGCACCGACGAAATGCTCGCCAAGAAAGACACCGCCAAGCACCCGTTCTTCTCGGTCTAGTTTCGGCATCCTGACGATGAGTTTTGCGACCCGGCTTCAACGTGAGGCCGGGTCGTTGTGTTTCTGTGCGAACGTGATTCGGTGAACCGGATGGCGTTAGACCTCGGACGAGAAACCACTCGGTGACAGTCCGGGGGCTGACGCCGCCCGGCTCGCCATTTCTGTTGGTAAGTAGCGATGCGCAAAATCCTGATTCAACTCGACACCGACCCGCAGCCGTCCGTCTTCGACCGAGTCGTCGCGATCGACTCTGGCGTCGATGAGCTGTTTTCCTACGGCAGTGTCACGCCGGAGAATGTTGTCGGTCTCGTCCACGGAGCGATCTTCACGCGCGGCGTTCCGGACCTGAAGAACACGGCGGTCTTCATTGGCGGCAGCAACGTCGCGGCTGGCGAGCAGCTTTTTGCCAAAGTCCAAAAGACGTTCTTCGGGCCGATGCGAGTCTCGACGATGATGGACTCGAACGGCTCGAACACGACGGCCGCTGCTGCGGTGTTGGCGTGCCGCAAGCATGAGCCGCTCACCGGCGCGAGTGTGTTGATTCTTGCCGGCACCGGTCCGGTCGGGCATCGAGCCGCTCAAATCCTCGCGGCCGAGGGAGCCGAAGTCCGAGTCGGCTCGCGCACACGCGACAAGGCCGAGCAGACCTGTTTCGCCATCGCGAAAGTCCTCTCTGCCGCACGAGTCACTCCGGTCGCAACAGGTACCGAGTTTGAACTCGCCGAGGCATGCGACGGAGTCACGCTGGTCATTGCCGCTGGAGCAGCCGGAATCGAACTGCTCTCTGCCGAACGCCGAGGCAGTTTGAAGTCGCTGCGTGTCGCCGTCGATTTGAACGCCGTCCCGCCGCTGGGCATCGGCGGCGTCGAAGTCATGGACAAGGCAAAAGACCGCGACGGCCAACTCTGCTACGGAGCCATCGGCGTCGGCGGCACGAAAATGAAAATCCACAGAGCCGCCGTCGCGCGTCTGTTCGAGTCCAACGATCAAGTGCTCGACACAGCCGCGATCTATGCCATCGGACAATCCCTGTGAGTCCGCAAGTCCGTCATCAACGACCAGAACTTCTCGCCCCCGCTGGCGACATGGAATGTGCTCGCGCGGCGATCGAGAACGGGGCGGATGCCGTTTACTTCGGCCTCGACACCGGCTTCAACGCGCGGGCTCGCGCGACGAACATCGGCGAGGATCAGCTTCCCGAATTGATGCGGTTACTGCACGAACGCGGCGTGAAGGGCTACCTGACGCTCAACACGCTGGTGTTCACGAATGAGTTGCCCGAAGTCGAGCGGGTCGTGCGTGTCGCAGCCGAGACCGGTGTCGATGCGGTGCTGGTGCAAGACCTCGGAGCGGCGCGGCTAATTCGAGCGATCTGTCCCGACTTGCCGATTCACGCCTCGACGCAGATGACGCTCACGAGTGCCGAAGGCATTCAGATCGCGAAGGAACTCGGCGTTGAACGAGTCGTGCTCGCGCGTGAACTCTCGATCGAGCAGATCGCAAAGATCTCGTCACAGATCGACGTGCCACTGGAGGCATTCGTGCATGGGGCGCTGTGCGTCGCGTACTCTGGCCAGTGTTTGACGAGCGAATCGCTCGGCGGCCGAAGTGCGAACCGCGGCCAGTGTGCTCAGGCATGCCGGTTGCCGTACGAATTGGTTTGCGACGGTGAGGAAGTCGATCTCGGCGATCAAAAGTATCTGCTCAGCCCACAGGATTTGGCGGCGTATGAACTGACTCCAGAGTTGATCGACGCGGGCGTGATCTCGTTCAAAATCGAGGGGCGGCTGAAGACGGCGGAATACGTCGCGAACATTACTCGGCATTACCGCTGTGCGATCGACGCCGCGTTCGCCGGCCAGCCGGTCGATGTCTCGAAGCAAGACGTCGAAGAGATGCAGTTGTCGTTCTCACGCGGATTTTCACCCGGCTGGTTGCGAGGTGACGATCACAAGATGCTCGTGCCGGCGATCTCATCGGCGAAGCGGGGTGTGTTTCTCGGCACGGTGCAATCGGCGGCTCGCGGCCGAGTCGCGGTTCAACTCGCGTGCGGCATCGCGGCCGGCGATGGACTCGTCTTTGAGGGCAACCGAGCGGACAACGACGAACAGGGCGGTCGCGTTTACGAGGTCTGGCAGCGCGATCGCAAACTGGATCACCCGATTTCCAGCGGTCTCGTCGAGTTGTCCTTCCAGCGTGGGGCGATCGACTTCGAGCGGCTGTGGCCAGGACAGCAATTGTGGAAGACGGACGACCCGAAGCTGACGGCTCGGTTACGGAAAACCTACACGAGCGCGGACCCGATCCGGCGCGTGCCGTTGGATCTGCGAGTCGAAGCGAGTGTCGGCCAGCCATTGCGAATCGTTGGTCGATCCGCCAACGGAGCGGCTTGCGAGGTCGTCTCTTCATCAGCTTTGGAAGCGGCGAAGAAGCATCCGGTGACGGATGATTTCCTGCGATCGCAACTTGGCCGGCTGGGGCAGACGGTTTACGAACTGCGAAACCTCGACGCGATGATCGGCGGCTCACCGATGATTCCGCTGAGTGTGCTGAGCGAATTGCGGCACGAAATGATCCGGCAATTGGAGTCCTCGGCCGCGCGCGTTCCGCAACGACGCATCGCCAGCGAGTCGGCGTTGGCGGCTCTCGTGGGGCAGGTTTTCAACCTGCCCGGCGCTCAAGACGAACAGACTCTCGCCCAACGGCCGGGCAAGTTGGAAACGTGCCCCACGACGCTGCACGTCCTTTGCCGCACGCTCGACCAATTGCGAACCGTGCTCACGCACGGCGAACGGCACATCGCCGTCGATTTTCAGGACATTCGCGAGTACCGCGAAGCGGTCGCTATCGCTCGCGAGTCGGCCGCCGAGATTTGGCTGGCGACGCCACGCATTCAGAAGCCGGAGGAGTCCGGTTTGTTTCGAGCGCTGCTGAAGCACGGAGCCGACGGCATCCTGGTGCGCAATCTCGGCGGCTTGTGGTTCTTCGCGAACGAGGGAGTTCCCTTCGTCGCCGACTTTTCGCTGAACGTCACGAACGAACTGACCGCTCAGTTCGTGATCGAACGGGGAGCGCGGCGAGTCACAGCGTCCTACGATCTCAATCGCGATCAGTTGCTCGACTTGGTCGCCGCGTGTCCGCCCGAATGGTTGGAGGTCGTCATCCACCAGCACATGCCGATGTTCCACATGGAGCATTGCGTGTTCTGCGCGGTGCTCTCACCGGGTACGAATCCGACGAACTGCGGCCGGCCGTGTGATCGTCACGACGTGCAACTGCGCGACCGGCAAGGAGTCGAGCACCGCTTGACCGCCGACGTCGGCTGCCGCAACACGTTGTTCAATGCGATCCCGCAAAGCGGAGCCGAAGTCGTGTCCGAATTGCTGTCGCGCGGTGTGCGAAACTTCCGAGTGGAGTTGCTCGATGAATCACCTGACGAGATTCGGCTGATGCTCGATTCGTACCGCGATCTGCTGTCGGGCCAAGTCGCCGGCCGTGATGTCTGGAAAAGGCTCAACGCGGCAAATCGAGTCGGCGTGACACGCGGCACGCTCGAAGAGCGACGGCATCCGCTGGCGATTCTGTGACGTCTCTGAGCCGGTTTTCTTCGGGAACTCGTGAGGTTTTTGAGGTTCGCCGCGGACTTCCGAATCGTTGTGAATCGACGGAATCGGCCTTAGACTGCCGCCCCTTTCCGGCAGGCGGCGAGCGTTCGGCTGCGGTCTCGGCCGGAAAGAGTTGTCTCCGAAGGTGATTGACGAATGAAACATGTTCTCTCGGCGCTGGTGATGAACCAACCGGGTGTGCTCGCACACATTTCCGGAATGCTGGCGTCGCGCGCGTTCAATATCGAAAGCCTCGCCGTCGGCGAGACCGAGAACCCCGAATACTCCCGCATCACGTTCGTCGTCGAAGGTGACGAACGGGTGTTGGATCAGGTTCGCAAGCAGCTTGAGAAAATCATCAACGTCGTCCGCGTGATCGACTTCTCCGACCAGAAGTTCGTCGAACGCGACTTGATGCTGATGAAGGTCAGCACGGCGAAGGACCGTCGCGCCGAAATCAAAGAATTGGTCGAGATTTTTCGGGGCCGGATCGTGGACGTCAGCCTGACGCACGTCATGGTCGAAATCTCTGGCCAAGAAGGAAAACTGGAAGCGTTCATCGAGTTGATGCGGCCGTTCGGAATTCTCGAAATGGTCCGCACCGGCCGGATCGCTCTGCAACGCGATCACGAAGTCACTCCCAATGCGTAACCGCAGATTTGAAATCTCAAATCTGAAATTTGAAATCTTCTCACCACGAACCACTGACAACGGACACACCACGAAATCATGCCAGTCACCATTTACTACGACGCCGACGCCGATCTCTCGCTGCTCAAGAACAAGACCATTGCCATCCTGGGCTACGGCAGCCAAGGACACGCTCAGGCTCAGAACCTGCGCGACAGCGGTTGCAATGTGATCATCGGCCAACGCCCCGGCAGTGCGAACTACGACCTCGCCGTCAGCCACGGCTTCAAGCCGATGTCGATCGCCGACGCCGTCAAACAGGCCGACCTCGTCAACATCCTGTTGCCCGACGAAGTGCAGGGAGACATCTACAAGTCCGAGATTCGCCCGAACTTGAAGAAGGGCGCGCTGCTGATGTGCTCGCATGGATTCAACATTCACTTCGGCCAAGTCATTCCTCCGCCGGGCCACGACGCCGCACTGGTGGCTCCCAAAGGCCCAGGCCATCTCGTCCGTAGCGAATACGAAAAAGGTGGCGGCGTCCCCAGCCTGATCGCGCTGTTGCCCGGTGCGTCGGAAGAATCCCGCAAGCTGTCGCTCGCGTACGCGAAAGGGATCGGCGGTACGCGCGGCGGAGTCATCGAAACGACCTTCGCCGAGGAAACCGAAACCGACCTGTTCGGCGAACAAGTCATCCTCTGTGGCGGAGTCAGCGCACTGGTCAAAGCCGGATTCGAGACGCTCGTCGAAGCCGGATACCAACCGGAGATGGCCTATTTTGAGTGCATGCACGAACTGAAGCTGATCGTCGATCTGTTCTATCAAGGCGGACTGAACTACATGCGCTACAGCGTGTCGAACACCGCTGAGTACGGCGACTACACTCGTGGCCCGCGCATCGTCACCGAGCAAACCAAAGCCGAGATGAAAAAAATCCTCCACGAAATCCAGTCCGGCCAATTCGCCAGGGACTGGATTCTGGAAAACAAGGCCAATCAAGCCAGCTTCCAAGCCATCCGCAAACGCGAACGCAATCACCCGCTCGAAGTCGTTGGCAAGCAACTCCGCCGCATGATGAGCTGGATCAAAGCGAAAGAGTACTAACGGACGAGACACGTTCTCGCCCCCGTAGCTCAATTGGATAGAGCGTCGGCCTCCGGAGCCTTGGCTTCCTTTTGCGGAAGCCTTTGGGGACAATGACTTAGGAGCTACCAAATTTGATTGATACCCTATCTTGATACTCTAAAAAGCCCTCGCGGGACTGCCATCCCGCGAGAGCCAAGCAAGCCTTCCGGCTCACCATTTGATCGGAGGGTTTGCAATGCCAAGAAAGCCGCAAGTTCGTTATTGGAAACGCCGCAAAATCTTCTACTGCAAGATCAGCGGCCAGCACCACAATCTCGGCACAGACAAGAAGCTCGCGGAGCGCAAGTTCCACGAGATCATGGCTGCACCGCCGGAGCGCCCTGAACCCGCCACGATTCCGCGCGACCTGCTCTTCGGAATCCTGAAGGCATACGTCGATCACCTGCGGGCTTCGGCCATGTCGCCGCACACCGTGGAGTGGTATCGCTCGCGCATCCAGTCCTTCATGGACTACATGAGTGCGCACGATCTCCACGAGTTGACCGTGGCGGAAACTCGGCCGTATCACGTCCAAGAGTGGGTCGATTCGCGGACCGGTTTGAAGAACGGTTCCAAGCGAAACCTGATGCGTTCGATTCAACGCCCGCTCCGTTGGGCGAAGAAGCAGGGCTACATCGACATCAATCCGCTCTCCGATATGGAGAAGCCACGCGGAGGCAAACGCGAGCGAGTCATTACGGACGCTGAGTGGAAAGACATTCTGTCGCTCGTCAAAGACGAAGGACTGCGTGACTTGTTCTTCGTCTCGTGGGAAACCGGATGCCGTCCTCAAGAGTCTCTCGTGGTCGAGGCTCGCCATGTCGATGTCACGAATTCCCGTTGGCTCTTTCCCATCGGCGAGTCGAAGACGGAAACCCCACGCATGGTCTATCTCAATGAAAAAGCGTTGGAGATCACGCTCCAAAGGATGGAGCGATACCCCACGGGGCCGATCTTCCGGAACTCTGCCGGGCAACCTTGGACCACCGACGCGATCAATTGCGCCTTCATCCGCATCCAGATTCGGATGGGCCTGCGTCAATTGAAGCAGAAGAACTTTGCTTTGGCGGAGCACGATGTCACCAAGTTCATGGAATCGCTGAAGAAGACCAAGAAGTGCCGCGATGGGGCGGTGCAGGAGAAGACTCCGAAAGAACTTTGCGAGGAAGCGAGAAAGAAACTTCGCTATCGCTCGGCAACCAAGATCGCTCCCAAGTTCTGCCTCTACAACTTTCGCCACACTTGGATGAACCGCTTGCTCACCAGCGGAGTGGATGCTTTGACGGTCGCCATCCTTGCAGGTCATTGTGATCCTTCAACTCTGGCCAAGACCTATCAACACCTTTCGCACGCACCGGAATTCTTGAAGCAATCCCTGCGGAGGAACGTGGGCTAGGCCTTCATGAACTTCAGACGCGGCGTCCGAGGCTTCCGTTTCGGAGCCGCGACTTCTGACTGGCACGATTCCAAGTAGGCCGACAGCGCTTCCTCGCTCACGCGAAGCGATCCGTCGATTCGGAAATGGGAAATCGCGCCCGCGCTGAGGAGTCCATACGTTTTGGCAATCGACAGATTAAGTCTTTGCGCGACTTGCTTCACTTTGAGGAGCATTGTTTGGCTTCCCGTTCGTCTTCTCCGCGATGTGCTTCATGCAGAGTGTCCCGGCGAACGTCTTGTCCGCGAACTTCACAACTCGCACCTGTTCGCTGCTGCCGCAGATGAAACACGGCTTGTCGCTCGGTCCTTTGATTCACCACGCCCGTTGTTCCATTCTGTTTCATCGCGTGTTCCATGAAATTGAATTGGGCAAGGGAAAGCCGGTGGCCATCGCGTGATGGTCCACCGGCCTTGTTGAGACGCACTTCGACTACTCACTCAACGTCACCTGCGACTCGTGGGACTCGACGTAGTCGGCTGCGAGTTGCAGAACGCGAATTGCTTGGGGCAATTCGGCGAGATTGAAGGATGACGTGTACTTGACCTCTTCGCCGTCGAGGTAGCGCTTCTGCAAGTTCACGCTGCGGAGCGTGCGTTTGCCGTCGTCCGTGTCGATCTCGTGAGCGAACACTGAGGCGGACACGAAGCCAATGCGGACGACTCGTTCGGGTTTGCGGGAAGACATAGCGAGCACCTTTCGTTGTCGTGGTCATCGCGCGGTACGAGGCGGCGCGATTGATGTGTTTCGTGCTGACCATCAGCACGAAGACGGGGACCGTGCTCGGCGTCTCGAAAGGGGAGAACCGGGATCAACGAAGGGGCGAGCGATTGCTCGCAATATCGGCCAAGGATCGGTGACTGGTTCGTCGCAATTCGAACGCCGTCACGCCTCGCTCGGCTTCCCGATGGACCGGATGGTCACGGGCAAGTGAAACTTAGGGACGTTTTTCCGGTGGCACGGCAAGACGCTTCTCTTCGGTTTGTTCGGAACGGGCTTTCAGGGCTTCCCAAAAATGTTTGCGACAGAGGAAGCCGGTGAGTCCGTCTTTGAAGGTCGTTTGCACGCCTTCGCCGTGGGCGAGACACCAAGTGCATTTGCCTTCGCCGTAATTGGTGATCGTCAACATGGGAGGTTCCTTCTCCTGAGTTTCAATCGTGGTGGTTCGGATCGGCTACAGGATTCATGGTCAATACAAAGTAGGTCAGCGAGAGAAATAGCTCACTGACCGACAAATGAGACGCGAGGTCTCGATGTCAGGGGAGCACTCAGGTTACTCCCCCGGTCACCTTCAAAAGATTGCCAAAAGTCCGACGATGACGGTGATCACGATCACCGTGAGATCGAAGAACATTCCAGGCGGTTGCCAACGTGGCCGACGATATGGCGGAAGGTCCGGCTCGTAAGCCAGCGACACGTTCTTGCCAAATCGTCGCGTGAATGCTCTCCAGAAATTCAGTTTTGAGGGTGACATAAGTGGGTGGGGAAACAAGTAAAAGCCGTCTTGGAAAGACGGACTGAAAACGCGATTGGCCGACGCCGTCCTGAGCCTGGCCAACCATCGCGAGACAGTCGAGAGAACATTTTCAGACTCAGAACGCTCGAAAGGTGAACGCTGAGCCTCAAGGAGTTTTTCGACATCCGGGAATGGCAGTTGGTCATCGCGATCGGCGACACGACCGTCAAACACTCGGACTCAACGAGAGAGCCGTCAGGGCGGCTCTCTCGTCGCAATTCAACAAATCATTTGTCTTCTCGGATCAGATGTTTGTCAGCGGGGACAAGAACCGTGATGCCTCCGTCGGAGTCACTCTGATAGAACCAGAGTACCTGCTTCTTGTTCGGCGACTCGAAAACCTGCAAAGAGTCGAGGCCATTGTGCTTCCGAGCTGCAGCTTGCACGACGTAGAGACATCCCATGATCGTCACCATTCCAATTTGCTTAACAGCGGCTGAAGTGATGCAAAATGGTTTGTACTTGTTGGGGACGAAGAAGTGGCAGCAGTCTTCCGCGTTGTACGGTCGGCTTTGCCGCTTCAGCAACAAATTCTTCGTTCTGTCCCATCTGAAAAACTCGCGAACGATCGTCATAAAAAGTGGGGAAAGAAAATAAATGCGGCTCATCGTGAGACGCACCGAAAACTCGTGAAGGGCCAAAACCCGTTCGTCCCTGAAACGGAACGAGTCGAGCCAATCACCAGAGGACGGCCAAAGCCGGAAGTCGATGATGAAGAAGTAGAGCGCGCGTCGTGAGAGAGGTTCACGGCGGCGAACAAATGGCGATCCAAGATCGCGGTAATCAGCCGAGGATCGGTCGCTGGTCCGCAAGATCGTGGACACTACAACGTCTCGACTCAGCCGGTCTTCAACGGATCGAAGACCGGGGACGCGCAGGGCTGCGTCCCCGGATGAAACATTACTTGGCGTCAGCGTCGCTCTCGGAGTTCACGATGTTGGCCCACGCCTGTTGCAAGAGCAACGCGGCGACTGGCAGATCATCGCGACCGAGACTCGTCGTCGACTTGAACTCGTTCCCTTCGCGGTAGGTCCGTGAGAGGGACACCTTGGCATAGATCCGTTCGCCTTCAGGTGTCTTGACGGTGTTGTGAAACACGCTGGCCACGACGCCATTCGAGCGGAAGACCTTCCAAGGTTTGTTCGGGGTGACTTTGGACTCTGACATGGTAAGAGGGGGAAAGAAACAAAATGCTCCGCGCGGTTCAGCACCGAGCGGGGCTATGAAATCCACACCAGCCACCATCGCTCGACGCAGGCCCTGACCGCGCGGAGCATTGGAGGACTGTTGGGGTGTGGCCACGGAGAAGACTCGATACCGAGGCAACCAATTCATGTGGCAGCTCCGGCATTGCGAGGTTCGGGGCGAACGAGCGATGCACGCTGGCCATCGCTCTTCAGGATAATCGGTTCGTACAGAAACGATTCCGGCGTGAGATCGTGATGATCGACCATCAGCCACAATTCGGGAGACTCGCGTTTGCGGAGTTCTTTCGCGAGCTGATTGCAGCGGTAGGCGCTGGTGGTAATGAACAACACCGAGAACGTCGGCACGGTGGCGTTTGGAAAGTGTCGCACATGACCCTGTTGCCGCGCCAGTTCGGCATAGCCGCGAGTCTTGCGAGCGGCGATTTGATGCGGCGAACTGGTGCCACGATCGCGTTCGACGTAATAGACTTTTGATTGCCCCGACATCGACAACAACAAACCGGCATCCGGCGAACACGACAGCGGCGGCACTTCGCACAGCGTCGTTTGCAACGTGAATCGCTCGGGTTCCGTCGCGTCTTTGTTGATCGTTTCGTACTCGGAAATCCAATTCTCCAGCTTGATCTCAGTCTGCCGTGCAAGGGCGTGTTCGATGACGATGCGCGTGTTGTTGAGTTCAATCCAGTGGCTCAATCGGTCGGCACGCGGATGCCGCGTCATCGTGGCGAGGTAGCGTTCGTCATCGAACCACGACGCGAGCAATTCGGCACCGGCTTTCGTCGGGTAATAAACCGGCGCGGCTCCGTGCGATCCCGGTAAAGCGACCGGAACGTTGTGCCGTTGAAGATAACCGCCTTGCAACAGCTTGCTCAGATGTTTGCGGGTGCTGCGACCGGACGCGTGATTCAATTGGCAGAGCCGCGCGATTTGCTCGCGCGTCAACACGTAATAGCGGGCGGCAGCTTCCAGCAATCGGACATCCGTTTCAGTCACGGGCATGACAGCCTCCGGGGAATGCTCGAAAAAAAAGACACCGAGCAACTTCCGAAAGTTGGAGAGCGGCTCGGTGAAAATCGATCCCACAAGGGGACGAGCATTACAACCGGGCACTTGCTCTTCGCAGCGTGAACCGCGTCGGAATCAGGCGTCAACCGGAGGCAACCTCAATGACGAGGTCGATGGCAGAAATGTACCGTGCGACTCGTCTCCGTCAAGCAGTGAATCCATTTCTCGGAAGAAGATCGACGAAAAAATTGCGATGCTCATTGGTCAAACGAATGCAGACTCCGATCACGAACATGATTTCGCAACGTAAGAAAATCAAGCGGCCACTCGGCGATCATCTGGTTTGAGAAACCGATCATTCACAGCCATCCAATTCGTATTTGGGGGGAGCCGTTTCGACTCGGCCGACCGCGGCCGAGGGCGACTGCCAAGGCGGTCAAAAGTCATCCTCCGGAAAACCGATCGACGACGTGGCGGTCGCCGGGTCGCCAGGCCCCCCTGGCTTGTTTCGTAGCAGCGAGGCCGTGGACCGTCTGACCAATGGCGGCAAGAGAAATCAGTGTGAGCCTCAGCGAACAACTGATTAACCGCCCCTGCAACGTACGAAACAAGCCAGGAGGACGAGGCCCCGCCGAGGAGTCCTGGCGACCCACGAAACGGCTGGTGGGCAAACAACATACAACAAACATCATCGTTGACCCTCCGTGGACCGGGGCGGCCAAGCCTTGGACCGGGGTCTGGAACCACCTCTGGAACCAGTGTTGGACCGGGGTCTTGAACGGTTTGGGGACAAACGTTCTGAGCTCCGCACTGTGATCCAAGTCGTCGGCGGAGCCGCGACAGGAAGACGATCGACTCAGGAGAGAAAGATGTTTTGTGAGTCGCACGCACACGAGACGGGACATCGCGGTGACACCATCGTTCGAGAAGTCCAGTAATTTCGCTCGCGCAGCGATTCGCGGCGCGAGAGCATTCTCGCGATGGAACGCGGTCACACTGTCGGCTCGCCGATCGACGACATGTTGGAACTTCGCCAGCGGCAATTCTCGGCGCGATTGAGACTCGGATTGATGAATCAGCTCGAAAGGCTCGTGGACAACCTCTCGCGGTTGCCGGAACGTACCGACCTCACGACGGAGCGAATGGAATTCTGGCGAATGACGTGGCGCACGCAGTACGAGCAAGCGATCGGCGTGACCGTGGAACAACGCGACCTGTTGCAAACAAGTTTGCAACAGGTCGCGGAATCAGGTTCACACACGGTTGAGCAAATCATCGCAGAAGTTCGCGAAGCTCACAGAAACCGATTTTGTGGCGGTGCGGACGGAGAAGGCTGCGGCGCAGTTTGATCGGACACAGTCGGATTGGGTACGAAATCGAACGCGGTTGTCAGCGGGAATGTGGGGAGCGTTAGATTTGCGGCGAAAGTTGACGGAATCACGATCGCCGATTGCGAGAGCAGCGCCAGCCGCAACCGCTCCTCTTCGCGTTCAATCGCCTCTTTTGAGACAAAGAACTCGGACTCGAAATTCTTCGCCAGCAACTCTTGTTTGCGCTGTCGCAATTCGGGAGTTTCGTCGGTTTTCTGCTCTTCAATCTTCAGGTGATAAAGTTTCGGATCGTCTTTGAACTTGCCGAATGCGAATCCCGTGGGAAGCTCACGCACACGACGTTCCCACGCCAACCGCTGCTCCTCGAAGTTGAAGAAAGTCTTGGACACATCGTCGAACTCCTTATAGATCGGAACCAATACCTCGCCCACGGTCTGACTCTGACCATTGCTGTGAGCGGTCTTCTTGGACTCGGACTGCGACGAGCTCGACTGGCCTCCGGCGGACCTCGTGAACTGAGTTTCGCCCGGCGCACGCGACGTTCCCGCGTTCTCACCGGATGTGCGGCTGGTTCCCGCGTCCTTGGCAGTGGAGTCGGTTTGCGTCATCGACGTGCTGTGGATCGTTTCACGCCGATGCCCAACGATAATCTGTCGTGGAGTATGGCGTTCAACCTTCAGCAAATAGGGGTCATGATTCATCTTCGCCAGTTCCTCCGCAATGATCGACGCGTCCTCCGCCGCGTTCTTGAACATCAGGCGCGACTGGGCTTGCCAGATGATGCTCGTCAAATCAATGTCGCCGCGGATGAGTTGCGAAAACGATTGATGCGCGAGGATCAGCCGCAGCCCGAGTTGCCGGACGAGCGGGAGCGCGTTGAACAGGTCCGGTCCCACGAAGTGCTGAAACTCATCCAGAATCAAAAAGGTCGGATCGACCTGTTTCGGAGTCATGCTCATCGCGGTTTGAATCACCTCGTTCACCACGAAACCTCCGATGGTCCGTGCGATCTGCGGATCAAGAGTGTCAGACGATCCCAAATTGACGATGACCACCTTTCGACCTTCGATGAATTTGGAAACGTCAAACCGATTTTCAGTAACGCCAAACATCCGCCGAAGAATTCCGCAGTCAGCGAACAATGCCAGTCGGCTGCGAGTCGACTCCAATTGACGAAGTGCTTCGGAACCACGAGCGGTGAGGATCTCGGCCCACATCGCCCGCAAACTGTTTGGCAGCCGCGTGAGCAAGGCGGCGTGCTCCGGCGTTCCAGGCCGTAACAACCATCGCGAGGCGGCGATCGGTAAGCCCATCGCGGCTAATGCAAAGAAACATGCGAAAGTCCAATACTTGAGCCTCGGCATTTGATCGGCGCTCTGGCTGGCCCATCCCCGCAAGACAATCTCCATGGAACGCCCCGCTTGAAAATAGAGGTGTTCTTCGGATTCCGATTGGTGTCTGTGCAAGGGATTAAATGGCAGCACCCACTTTTCGTTCGCTGGCTCCATGTAAACGAGCCGCTTGCGCAAATGATTTGGACAGGTTTTGGGATCGGCCGCCCAAGTGAGTAGATTCTGACTGAGATTGCCGACGGGATCGATCAAAAACAACGCGCACTTCGGACGGGGGTTACTGAGCAACGACTTGACGATCGACAAAATGAGCGTGGTCTTGCCCGAACCGGTCGCACCGATGGCATGTAGGTGCGTACGCAGCAACTCCGGATCAAGGTGGTACGCCAAATTGGTTTCGAGGTCCGTTCCAATTTTGATGGGGAACATGATTCAAATGACTCCGCGACCGCTGACACTTCCGGGATATAGAGCGTCGAAGTGATAGTGTCGTACCTGGCGCGGTCGTCACCTCCCGGCACACTTCACCTCGACGCTGACGAAAGAACTGCGTGGTCTCGATCAAGATCAAAGCCAACATTTGTCGATGCGGCGGGGTTCAACCGCCGCGCTCATTCCGCGCGACGGCACGTCGCCTCCAACATTCCCCGAAGAATTAGGACTTGAAGAATTCCTCAACGGCTTTGTTTTCTTGCGCGTGGTAGCGGGCGATGATGGACTCAACGATGTCGGAGTCATAATTCGATTTCGCCGCATCTTCGCGAAGCGCCTGAAAGTATTCGGAGATCTCGATCAATGTGCGGAATTGTTTCTTGGGGGCTGCGCCACTAGCAGCCAGCGCTTGCTCGATCATGCTGCGAAGTTGCGCAGCACGGGCCTCGACTTCTTCCGGCGAATGCGTGTCGGTCATGTAGGTCGCGAAGTACTCGTCGAGCCGTTCCCGCGTAAAACGATTGCTGAGTTCAGTCGAGAATTGATCGCGTAGTAAAAGACAGCTCAGTCTGGCCTCTTCGCGACGGTGCCTGTCGCTAGCAGACTGATCGGCCTCGGTGCGAGCCTGTGCTTCCGCTGCCAGTCGATCTCGTTCACGCTGAGGGGCATTGCGATGCCATTCGGCGTCGCGTTTTCTCTGCTCAGCCTCCTCCAGTCGCCGCCGGTTCTTCTCCGCCGCCGTCTCGCCGCGATGGGTGCTCTGTGTGGTGCTGGTCTTTATGACCGGCCGGATTAGCACGCTGCCGACAAAAGCCAATACTGGCGAAATGGTCCACACCGCACCAAGGACGATTCCGGCGAAGACGAGCGACCGGAGAATGATTGCAACCCATTCGTCGGCGGTGTCAGGCTGCCATTCATGGGCGCTCAGCAAGACGAAGACAAAGAAAGCGGCAAGCGCAATTCGCTTGCCGAGTAAACGAAGTCTCAAGTTTTCCTGCACCAAGCGCGTACCGAGAATGAGGAGTACGATCAGCAACAGGATCGTGCCTCCATCGACCGGAGCAATGAGAAAATAGAGGTCGTGCATGATTCGAGGAGCGCCGACTCTCTCATCGTCGGTTGCTGCCAACGGGTTCAATCTTGAAGGCTGAGGGCACGCGGATTCATCGGGGCACAGTACGGCTCTCGATCCTCGGTGAATCGGGAGCGCTTCCTTGCTTGGCAGTGGCGTTTGCCGATTTCTGCACCTGCAGCACGACCAAGCTGAGAGACTCATTTGGGATTGCGGGCTTCCTGGTGGCGTGACTCAAAATTCGGAAGAGGCGGACGGCCAAAGGCGTCGCACTCCAGCGTGTAAAACTGGAAACCTGCCTGCTCCATCTTCTGCCGGATGTCCGCCATTCGGATTTGATCGCAAAAATAGAAACCGAGATTGCCTTTCCGAGCATACGTCGTGAGCGCATTCATCAAACGCCGATCAGACTCGTTTTGTCCTGGTTGGTCATCATTCATGTCGCTGAGAATCAGCGCCACGGATTCCGCGTTGCCCTTTGCCACGCTGTAGGTCTGCATCAAATACTCCAACGCCTCAGCGATTCCGGTATTGATTCGCTTACCCTTGGTTCCGTGTGCGAGCAGATATTCACGGAAGGCTTTGGAGTCCGGGAATTTCTCGCGGAGCGCTTGTGGCGTCCCTTGAAAAATGAGTGGGCGGTTATTGCCACTCAGTTCAGCGATAATGACTTGGTCATGTCCTCCGATGCGGTCGTGGAAGTATCGGTCCAGTACACGCAGGATGAAGTCGAAGACATCCGCGTTGGCCTCCACGTTGTCGCGATCGACAGCGATCAAAAGGACGTAGTCGCAAGGTTCGCCCGCCAGCGGAGAGTCGCTGGGCGGCGGTGCTGCTTCGCAGCCAAGGGAGAGCAAAGAGAGCATGACCAAATAGAGAATGAGAAGCGTGCGATTCATGTTTAATCCTCCTTCGTGAGGTCAGAGATTTGTTGCCTGAGATAGAGGGACACAAACGTGACGAAGGCGAGTAACACGACGTACGTCGTTGTCACCAACAAAGCTGCTATTGAGATGGCCTGCGAGGATCCCCAAGTCGCTGAGATAAAACTTTTGTAGAAGAGACAGGCATCCGCCACGATGACGATGACGCCCATTGTGAGGATCAGACTTTTGCAGCGGTCGATGTCCCAACGAGAGAAGCGACGCTCGAAGCTCGCCGGGGCCAAATAGATTTCGAGACCAAGATGCCAAAGGATCCACACCGCAATGAGCGGAATCACCGTGAGCAAATTCGCGATGTCGAGTCTGTAGGTGAGGCGATAGTCCGCCAGAAACACTAATCCTGGGAGCTTCGACAACTTCACGCCGAGGTCCGGGAGGATGGATCGCAGGCCCTGACTGACGAACGCAAAATAGGCGACCGACAGCGGGAACTTGGTGACCAACGACCAAGTCCAGCTTTTCGCAGTGGCCCAGAACACTGGCCAGGCATTGCCGGCCCACAGGGGCGCGTTCAGAGGGAGCGCGCGGAGTGAGTCAGCCGGCGAATAGACTGCTGATGAATCGGCGGTTGATGTCATTGATGGCATGTGAAGTCTCCTACGAGGTGCTCGGATAATGGACAGAGGCGGGACTAACGGGACTGCAGCAGCACCGGAGTAAGTTTCGGACATTCGCTCACATCCGAGATTGCGACCATGAACAACGCACCGATCGTTCGGCGGACTAAGCTGTGCTCGTTCGGCGGACGAGTGCTGACAGATTTCAAAAGCAGGCCAGCATCCATGCTGGCCTGTCGAAGGCGTCGAGTTCAGTTGCTTCAAAAGCAACGCTTATCGGATGCCATTCGCCGTGGAGACGCTGAACAAGCGCTTGAATCGCTAATCGATTTGGCACAGCAATGAGTCGCGCGTCGTGGGATTGCCGCGACGAGCCTTCGTGGCGGGATGCAGCGAGACTCCCTTCACCTTCGCATCCGCATCCGGTTTTGTCTTGGTCTTCTGTGGAATACTGTCAACGGCGGTTTTTGCGGCCTTGTTGAGTTCGCCGAAAAGATCAAGAAGACGATTCAGAGACTCAGTCGTTCGCGTGAGCTCCGGGACGATTTTCTCCATAGCCACACCGAATTCAGCAAGCTCGGCGAAGTCAGCCGCGTGTTCTTGCATCCGTAAAAGCATGCTTTCCGATCGTCGAATGCTGCTGATCTCTTCCTGGTGAGAACTGAGTATTCCGCTCCAAGCGGTATCCAATTGGGTGACGATTGAAGATGCTTTCGCGTAACCGTCCGCCTCATCCGAAACCATCCCGCGCAATTTCTCAGGGACCGGATTACCTTCATTGAGCTCGATCTCATGCCGGGCTCTTTCTTCTCGGTCGAGAATGCGTTTGCCGAGTTCAGCTAAACGACTGCGTTGTTTTCCTTGATCCGTCGCTAAGGAATTGATGGCCTCCAGGACGTCCCGGCGTGCTTGAATTGTCGCGGCGACTGCTTTCTTCAAATCATCCGCTGCTGTTGTCATATCTGTCCATTTTGACGGATCAAGTTGCGCAGGAAGTTTCTCGGTGACATCAGCCATTCGTTGGAGTTTTGCAGCCGCTTCGTTTTCACCCTTGACTCGTGAGTCGCGCAGGTCACGAGTTTCTTGGCCCGCAATGAAATCCGAACTCGCGAAGCTCACCATGATGGCAACAACAGATAGAAGTTTCCGTAACATGATTCTCTCCTTGGTTTGAAGTTGGTGATTGAAGACTCTCAATTGAAAAGTGGAATTCGTAAGGCACCCAGTACTCTGATCATGATCAGCCATTATCAATTTGACCTCGACGCCAGAAATCGTTCCCAGAAAGTGGTGCGTCGCGAGAAACTCGCAGAGCGCGGATGTGGGCAAGTCCAAATGCTGATTCATGTCCGCGGTCCTTGCAGGTGGCTAGACTTAGTTTTAGGAGTCGACCGCGACACAGTTCATTCCGGCGACATCGTTGCCTGTTTCTGGCAGCCACCGCACATTGACACCAAGGAACGAGCGGCTTGCGAATAAACACTTTTCGTGAGACGATTTCGATATGAGCTCTCCTTCAGAAGATCGCCTCGATCGAACAGGCTCGGAGACGGGTCAGGAGGCCGGAGTGGATCACGTCATTGAGACACTTCGGGCCATGCAACCGGATGCTGATGGACGTGCAACGCCGGAAGAGGTGGCGATGTTCTGCCGCCTGTTCGGACTCGAACCTCCCGCGGACGACAAGGGAATTCCGCCGCCATCCGTTGAAGAGAGAAGCCGGCTCCGTATTTGGTTGGAAGATCGCGAGCAGTTGAGTGAGCGAGAGCGTGTGGAATTCATGCGCGCCTATCATCGCTCAGCAGCGTGGCGGACTGTCGTGGAAGAATTGTCGCGCGAATTGGGACTACGGTGATGAGTTCAACCGCGCGAGTCTGCGCAGATTCGCAAGTGCTTTGTCTTTTAATTCGCAGACAGTTTGTTTGCGCACGCCGAGCGAAGCCGCAATCTCACTGAGGGATTTCTGCTTCCAAAACAAATCATCGATGACCTGAGCCTCTTCGCGCGGGAGCTTCCCTATCCAGCTTTCTAGGAAGTCGAGTCGCTGATCATCATCTGCTTCAATGAGTTCAGAGAGGACTGAATCACTGCGAGACGGAATTTCAATTTGCAGTAGTGGCTGAGGCAGATGTCGCTCTCGCATGCGCTTTCCAAGAAGAAAGTGGATGGTGGTCGTGAACCAAGCGCCCGGTTGTCCGTTTTCGCGAGCAGGTTCGTACCATGATGTTCCCGACTCGATTTTTCTGACGATTTTCCAGACCAAATCATGCGAGATGTCACGCAATTCCGTCAGTGATGCTTCGCGATACGCCTTGGCCGCCAGCTTGTAGGCAACACCGTAGAGCCATCGCGACGATATCACTGCTTGCGCTGAGAGCCGTCTCAACCCACCGTCGCAGACGCTCGGAATCTTTTTCCCAAGTCGCGGCGAATTCACGATTAGCCAGTGCCGGTATTCGTTCAATGTGACATGAACGGCACGGAGCTTATCACGGTCAAAGAGATTATGAGCGAAGGTCTCGTAATTACGCTCATCGTCAACGCCATCCGTGTCTCGATGAACGCCGAAGAGATCCGCGATTCGTTTTCGCAATCGGACGTAAAGACGCAGTTCTAACGACAACGCCCTTTTCGAATCGGCAGTATTCGCCAACTCTTCAAAGACTCGACTAACCTCGGTCATCGACATCAGGCCAACAGCGTGCTCATTCATCGCGAATCTCCTTTACAACCGCTTGAATGGACACTGCTTCATGCAGTGAATTCGATAAGGAACCCTTTTGGGTTTTGAAGATTGCGAGTGATCTTATCGGCGATGACTGATGCGACCAACGCGGCACTGAATCAGGCTCATTTCCCGATGATTGTTGCGATATCGAGCTTCTTTCAGCGGAAATCCATATGTGTCCGAACGCCAGTGAGACCGCGTCTTCATGGTAAGCTGGCGATACCGATTCCAATGCAGAGCGTCACGAACGCCAACTTCGGCCCGCTGGTCGCTTACTTGTTACCGGGTGCGACGGTGTTACTCGGCTTGAGTCCGTTCTCGCCGCTCGTGCGGTCGTGGTTCGCGATCTCGCCTGATGGAACACCCACGATCGGCGGTTTTCTATTCCTCACTGTTGCGTCAATGGGCGTCGGGATGACGGTGAGCGCGATCCGCTGGATCATCATCGACACGCTGCATCGGTTGACGGGGCTGCCGCTCCCGCCACTCGACTTCTCACGCCTCGGCCCTAACGTCGAAGCATTCGGGCTGCTCATTGAAATTCATTACCGGCACTATCTGGCCTACGCAAACGAGGCAATTGCACTGATCATCGCCTACATCTGTTACCGCCTGGACCTCGGCCCCACGTTGATGCTCGGATGGATTGACGTCCTCTTCGTCGTACTCGAAGCCGTCTTCATCATCACGTCGCGGGACACGCTCGGCTTATGTGGCCAGCCACATAAGCGAAGTTATGTGGCGAAGTTGGTTATGTGGCGTCGATTGAGCGACGTACCTGTTTTGTCGGCTCGAAGCTAGATCGAGCGCCACATAACCAATCGAACTACAGCGTTCGCAGGAACTCCATCAGTCCTTTGTTCTCCTTCCACGGCCTGCCGATCTTCTTTCCTTCGACTTCGCAGTTGGCCAAGGCTTTGGCTTTCATTTCCAGATCCACTTCGGCGTACACGTTGGTCGTCGTCAGCGAGACGTGTCCGAGCCAAGCTCGGATCGTGTTGATGTCCACGCCTGAGCGCAGCAAGTGAGTCGCCGTCGTGTGACGAATCGTGTGCGGGCTGACTCGCTTTTTGGCCAAGGACGGCATCCGCTTCGCCGCGCGAAGCGCAGAGCGCTCGACCAGCGTATGAATGCCAAACCGCGTGATGGGTTGGCCGCAGCGATTCAGAAACACATGCTCGTTGGGACCGCGACCTTGAACCAAAGCCGACAGTTCACGAATGGCCTGCGCCCACAGAGGGCACCGACGCGGCTTGTTGCCTTTGCCTCGAATCAAGACCGACGCCAAGTCGCGACCGGGGACTTGAGGCAATGAGAGGTCGCAGATGCGAACTTGGGCCGTTTCATCCGCCCGCGTACCAGCGTTGTACATGAACAGGAGCAAGGCGTGCTCGCGACGGCCTTGAGCAGTCGTCAGGTCCGGCGTTGCGAGCAGAGCATCCATCTCCGGCTTTTCCAAATAGGTGACCAGCGTTCGCCGTGCCTTCTTGAACGGCACGGCTCTCACCTGTCCGCACCACTCGACCAACTCCGGTGCATGCACAGCGATGAACCGAGCCAACGCGTGAATCGCAGCCAAGCGTTGGTTGCGAGTGGCAATCGAGCATCCTCGCTTCTGCTCCAATTCGCTGAGGAATTGCCGCACGCGGTCCGCCGAGACATCGGTCACCGCTAAACGATCCACTGGCTTGCGAGCACGACGAGCAACCATTGGGAGCAACAATCTCAAAGTGTCGCGGTAACTCCGCTGAGTATTTTGGGCCAGATTCCGCTCGTGGATCATGTGCTCCATCAGGAACCGGCGAACCCACGGACCGAGCAAAGAAGGATCACGCATGATCGGCCTCCTTGCGGGCATACCGCTCAAAGCGTTGGCCGGCCTGCTGCAACAATTCCGGCGTCATGGTGAGGTACACTTGCGTCGATGTCGGTTGCGTGTGGCCGAGATAAACGGAGAGGTGATACAGCAGACGTTGCACGTCCAGCTCCTGCCGATACCACTCCGTCAGGCGGTGAACCGCGAACGTGTGCCGCAGGTCGTGGAACCGAGGTTGGTAGCGACCGCCGTCGGAGCGTTTCACACCCGCGTGTTTCCGTAGGCGCGAGAACGCTTGATCCAACGTCCAAATGGGAATCGCCACTCCATCTCGGCCGACGAAAAATGGACTCTCGACGCCAGCCGCTGGATGGTTCACTGCCCGCCAACGCGCGTAGTCGCGAAGCACCTTCGTCAAATCCTTGCCGAGGGGAACCAGCCGAGACTTGAAGAATTTCGTTTCCCGGATGGTGAGCAAAGCATTCGGCAAATCCACGTCTGCGATCGGCAAGTCCAGTACTTCTTGACGACGCAGGCCGGCCCCATAAGCCGTGAGCAGAATGGCCCGCATTGTCGGCGGTTCGATTCGTCTGGGGTGTCGCCGGAACAACGAGATGGCATCCAGCAATCGTCGGAGTTCCGCGCGAGAATAAATGTACGGAATGAGTGTCGGGAGCGGCTTGGGCAACTCCGTCGGCAGTGGGGCTTGGTCCACATACCCGCGACTGACCGCGAATTGGAAAAAGACCTTGAGCGCCGAATACTTGATGTGCCAGGAGTTGGTCATCGGACCTTTGCCGGCCAAGAACTTGGCGACGTCTTTGACTCGAATTCTGGTGACGCGCGTCCGTGGTCCGACGGCGCGACCGAAGGACCGCAAGATATCCTCTTTGCAATTGCACACCTCGCCGAGCGTCCGGCGGAAGGTCACGAAAAGTTCGACCAGATCGTGGATGTTCATAGCAGGCCCTCCAGATCGAAGTCTCCGACGATGCGCAGGGCGGCCAAATCCACCTTGGCATAGATAGCAGTCGTGTCGACCGACTGGTGTCCCAAGTGGTCGCCGATTTCTTTGAGGGACAAACCCTTCGCCAGCAAGTTGCGAGCACACGCATGGCGCAGCACATGAGCACCGTAATGGGGCAAGGTCAGTCCCAGCGCGTGCAAGCGCCGGCTGACCATCCCGCCCACGGTCGCGAGATGCATGGGACGAAACGGTGCCAGAACAGTGAGGAATATCTCCCGTCGATCCGACCGAGGTCGTCCCTCGCGCAAGTAGTGCAGAACGGCATCACCGACAGGACGGCACAACGGGTAGCTCCGTGGCCGCTGTCGTTTGCCGTAGGTGACGGTCAATAACTCTCGCGCCCAATCGAAGTCCTCCAATCGCAAGGCGACAACTTCCCCGGCGCGCAGGCCGTACACCGACAACAGCAGCAACAAGGCGCGATCGCGGAGATCGACGGCTTCGTTCCCCTTCGCCGTCGCGATCAGTTTGTTGACGTCGTCCCACGAGGGACCGAGCGGAAGACCTTCGTGCGTGTACACACGCGGAGTTTTGATGGCCGCCGCCAATCTCGGACGGCACCAGCGATGTAATTCCGCAAACCGGAAGAACGGACGAAGGGCACATGCAATCCTCTTCACAGTGACGCGCGAGAGGCCATGCTCCTGAATCTTCTCGATCAG